>CAZWXF010000009.1:0-42263 GCA_964638055.1 uncultured Bifidobacteriaceae bacterium
CAGCTTCCCAAGCTGACAGTGCGAGTTCGATTCTCGTCACCCGCTCCACGAAAGGCCACCTGACCTGTGTGACGCTGCGCTCCGGGCCTCCGGGTGCGGGAATTCACCCACCGCATGTAGGCGGTCCGAACGCTCGTCTTACCTACCGAACGTCACGGAGATGAGATCGTGCACCTTCGGCCTCATCGTCTGTCAAGGCTGGGACACGTGCAGGAACAGGGCACCCGCGGCTTAACCGTGGATGCCCTGCTTGGCGGCTGCTTCGGGCCTGGAAGCGGCCAGTCCAAGCCAATAGGAAACGGGACCCCGTCCGGCTGATCCTGCCGAGTACGGGGTCCCGTCGCGTGAGAGTGGGTGCTACGCGGCCTTGATGGAGGAGAACTTGAACAGGAACTGGGGATCGATCCCGTAGAAGGTCTCAGTCATGTTCGTCCCGTAAAGCGCAGTGTCGCTACCGCCGAAGAACTTCCCGCTGAACACGACGGTGTCGCCCTCCTCAAGATTGAGCAAGGAGTCGAACATCGGCGAGCTCTCGGGGATCAGGGTGCTGTCCCCGATGTCGGAGAACGCGTTGTTCCAGGTCTTGACGCGCACGTTTTCGGCGATCTCGATCTCGACGTAGGCCTTCCCCTCGCCGTTAGCGCCGACGTCGGTGACCTTGCCGACCCAGTTCTTAACAGCCAAGTCAGAGCCCACGATCTTGGCAAGTTCGCGATCACGCTCGCGGAGCGCAGCCGATCGCTTCAGGTCGTTGCTGGCGTTGTCGATTTCCTCGCGCGAATCAGCCACGGTCCGGACGAACTTGGCCTGGTCGGTCGGGTACGTCCCGTACTCGGATGAGAGCTCGTCATTCTCTTGCACAGGCGCGGCGGTCTCAGCCGGGGGGACCTCTGCCGCGGTCGTCTCGGACGCCTCGGGGGTCGTTGGGGTGGAAGTGACCTCGGGCTCCTCAGTCGGGGAGGCCGACGCAGTCGGCGCGCTCTCTGGGGCGGCGGATGCAGGTGCGGCCTCCGGGTCGGGCAGCACAGATCCGAGCAGCACCAGGCCGAGGAACGTCCCACCAACGCCGATGCCGATCTTCTTCCCGCGGCTCATCGGCTTCTTGCCGGTTGGCGGGGGCGTCGGCGCGCCTGGGACCACGCCATCGTTGAGGGGCACCCATTCCGTGCCGGTCTCATTCAGCTGGTGCCCGTTGACGACTGCGCCAGGTTGGTACTGATTCATGCTCTCTCCTTGGCTGTGCGAACTGATCTCGCCCTGCTGTTGCTTCCTTCATCCCCGCGCTGAGCAAAGCCCAAAACGTGATGTGCGCCACACGCATGCTCCTTGAGTGGCCCCTCCTGGTCTTGGGAGTGGTGGGGGTGGCGCCATTAGCGACTTTCCCGGGTGCCAGAGACCACACCCTCCTCAGTTCCCTTGGGAGCGAGGTCCAGGTCTTCCGGAGACTCCACTTGACGCATCCGCCGCAGGGTGGCCGGAGTCTCGGCGGGTGGCTCCGTCGACTCCATCCTGTACAGCCGCAAGCAACATTCCGCGAATCGGCGAATTGGTATCTGCTAGTCGGCGAGCACTGTTAGGGGAATCGGCGGCCGACACGTAGGCTGACGGCATGTCATCCATCGCCCGCCATGCCAAGCCCCGCGTCCTAGAGGCGCTCGGTGACACGCGCATCGTCGTGGTTCAAGGAGCCAGGCAGGTCGGCAAGACGACGCTGGTCCAAGCGATCGTCAACGAGCAAGGCGGTCGCCTGGAGTCCTTTGATGATCCCTTGACGGTCAATGCCGCTCAGGACGATCCGGTCGGCTTCCTCGAAGCCGATCCCGCACGCCTGCTGGCCATCGACGAGGTTCAGCGTGTGCCCCAGTTGATCCTGGCGTTGAAGTACGTCGCCGACCGCGATACCCGGCCAGGCCGGTTCCTGCTGACCGGGTCTGCCAACCTCTTACGGCTTCCCGCCATCGAAGACAGCCTCGCCGGACGCACCGAGAACATCGAACTCCACGGGTTCAGCCAGGGCGAACTCGCCGGACACGCAGAGCGGTTCGTGGATCGCATCCTTGCCGGTGAGCGGTTCGCCAACCATCGCAGCGAACTGCACCGGCGCGATTACCTCGATCGCGCGACCGCGGGCGGATACCCCGAAGCACTCGCCCGACCGGTGGGCAGGCGCCGCGACCGATGGCTCGACAACTACGTCCACAGCATCGTGCGCCGAGAGGCCGACGACGTCTCCAACCTCCAGCGGGTGGCCGAACTGCCGTTGATCCTGCGAGTGCTCGCCGCGCGCAACAGTGGCGAACTCAACATGGCCGACATAGCCAGAGACACCGAGATTCCGGTGCGGACGCTCACCCCGTACCTGGAACTGCTGCAGACCCTCTACCTCACCCAGCACGTACCCGCTTGGGCCACCAACCTGGCCAAGCGGGTCGTGTCGCGGCCCAAGGTGTCGCTGCTGGACACCGGCCTGGCCGCCCGACTCATCAACGTATCGGCTCAGGGCGCCTCCCTCGAAGGGAACCCAGCCGTTGCAGGCGGACTGTTGGAGGGCTTCGTCGCGGGAGAGATACGCCGCCAGCTCACCTGGAGCGAGGAAGCCGCGAGGTTGGGTCACTTCCGCGACCAGACCGCGGGCGAGGTTGACCTCGTCCTGGAAACCCCCGACGGCCGCGTCGCCGGCATCGAGGTCAAGGCGACCGCCACACCGACCCACAAAGACATCAAGGGGCTCACCTACCTGCGTGACAAGCTCGGCAAACGCTTCGTCGCCGGCGTCGTCCTGCACACCGGGACCACGGGCGGACCATTCGGGGAACGGATCGCAGCCGTGCCCATGGACGTCCTCTGGACGACCTGAGCGCAGGACGAAGGCCGACTCCGAGAGACAAGCCACCGTCTGCGGGATGGCCCGCAGCGGCCTGACCCCGGGTTGGCCGACAGGAGCGCTGTCCCTGGCCCGGACGCTGGCGAGTGCGGTGTCGTACCTGACGTGGACCGGGCTCCGAGTCCGGTCCCGAGTACCTGCCGCAGTTGACAAGTCTTGCAGGCCCCGCCGCCCGTTCCCGCGGGTGGCTGGCGGCCCGGCACCGTCCTCTTGGGAGGAAGTGCCCGCGCCTTCGGCTACGTCGACTAGGTGAAGGCGGGGCGGCCCAGTTGACGCCGCCCGATCCGTGGCCGTCGTTGGTTGCACGTTCGATGCACGTTCCTTGACGAATCGCTGCGAAACCCTCGTCTGACGTGTTGTGATGCAACCCATGACAGCAGCTTCCCAAGCTGACAGTGCGAGTTCGATTCTCGTCACCCGCTCCATGGGAGAGGCCCTGTGGGAGAGTCGCACGAGATGCAGGGCCAGCTGATCAATGCAATCCGGGGCGACGGACGGCGCCGCTCGCTGACCCGATTCCGTGTGCTCGCGGCGCGGCCTGCACATCCGTATCGACCGGAGCATGTGATCGGCGTACCCGTATCACGTCGCCTCCGCGCCTGAAGTCCGCGGAGAGGTCATCGGCCCGGCCGGGGATGGCTGGCATCTCAACGTGCGGATGCCCGACGGGTCGCAGGCCACGTTGTGGGCTGTGACTCCGGATCAATGGGAGGTCGGCAGTCCCGTCGTGGTGCTCCAGGATGGTGGATGGGCCCGACTCCAGGCGAATCCACCGGATTGGACACGGGCGTTCGGCTTCGGCGTGTCTGCCGCGATGGTCGCTCTCGCGTGCCTCGCCAAGTCCCGCGGGGGCGCTCCGCGCCTCCCGCAGCCCTGCCGTGTCCCAAGCTAGGCGCTCAGTTCGTGGAGGGTGAGCAACCGTTGACCCCTGCCCCCGGGCCCTCCCCTCGGCAGCAACAACCAGGAAGCTGCCCTCGCCGGGAGCCATCGGGCAAGATAGCGGGCCCCGCTCCCCCTGCAGCTCCTGACCTACCGGACGCCTGCCGACCTCGTCCGACCAAGCTAAGCGCGTTGGCGCGGAGGCACCGGTCGGTGATCCGGAGGCGGCGGCCCACCCGGCGTGCCGTCGGGCTCCCCGGGCCGGAGGGCCCAAGCGGGCCACAACACATGCCCCACAGCCACGCAGACGAGCCCCCGCGAGGGCAGGCCACAGAGCGGCAGCCGGGCCCCCCACGGCCGTGAGGGTCACCACGGCCAACCCGACGAGGAATTGGGCCACGCCAATCGTGCCGGTACGGCGGCGCGCGGCTGAGCTGTACCTGGGCACGGAAGCCTTCCGCGAACCTGGACTGGCCGATACGTCTCGACGCCGAGCAGCGCAGCCAGTGATGCTGCGAGTGCGAGCCAGATCGCGATCACCGGGCTCCACAGCTCCAGTCCCGACAACCAGGCCGCTGGCAGTGCGGCGCAGGCGAGCGCGCGATGAGCCAAGGGCAGCCGCCAGCCTTTCGCCCGGCCTGGCCACGCCGGCTGGCCCCAGGCATCCCACGCGGGACCACGACGCACTGCCCGTCTCGTGGACGAGCTGCTCGCCAGACGACCCGTCACCGGTGACGTGGCAGCGAACAGGACCGCCAGCGGGACGGCCCGCCACCCGGTAGGAAGGGAGACGAGCCACAACAGCGACATCCAGGACACGTATACGAACGGCAGGAAGCACAGGAGGCCCACACCCTTGACCATGATCTGGCCAGCCACGGTCGTGGCCGTCTGGGTTGAGCCATCCTCCCGGCACCCCATTGCCGTCCCCGTCCCGCGCCTCCTCCAACGCCTCCCGGAAGCTCTGCCAGGTCCCGCGCGGCTCCATGAGATGCGACTCGGGAGGCTTGTCGAACGTCACAGGCTGCCCTGTCACCGCCGCGTGGGCGCGCTCCAGCGGACGCATCCGGCGATCCGGCGTGGGATGCCCACCGAAGGAGCTGCTGTACGCGGGTCGGGGCAGCTCACCGGTGAGCGGGGCAACCTCCTGTGAGGCGGAGACCACCGCTGGGACCAGCTGCGGGTCACAGCGGGTCAAGATCGGCTGGACCAGCTCACCGGACTCGGGATGCCCGCCTACCCCGAGGATCCGGGTCCGCCCCTCGAGCAGTAGGCCAGAAGCCATGAGCACTGCGAGACTGCGCGCGGGCTTCCGAGCCCTGGGCCAGCTTTGGCAACGTGCTGGGGTCGGGGATCCGACGTAGGAGGGTCCGGGGCCACTGCGCCCACACGAGGATCGTGACCAAGCCGATCACGAACGCCGCGGCCAGCCCGACGACCTCCGCCGCCAAGGACAGGCCCAGCGCACTCGCGATCCATTGGGTGACCGGAACCAGCGGCGTTCGTCATCCCCGGTTGACGCCACCGCCGAGCACCACAGCTCAGCCGTTGAGAACGGCGAGCGCCCGATCTCGGGCCACTGTTGACACGTCTGTGTGGGCGAGGCGCTCGGAGATCGTGTCGCGGTCGACCAGCCCGGCAGCCAGGAGTGCCCGGACGAACGTGACGTCCTTGTCGCGCCCCGCCACGAGCTTGGCCGCGCAGAGGTCGTGCGGCTCCATGCAGAGGGCGGTCACCCCGTTCATCGCTGGCGTTGACACCGCTCGACAGCGAGCCAACCAGCCCGTGGGGGCGATAGCGGTGGTCAGGCTCACGGCGTCGACGTGGAAGCCGAACGTGGCGTCGAAGGGGGAGCCTTCCCCGATAGCGCCTGCCAGGACGTGCGACTTGCGGTCGTCGGGGTCATCGAGCGCTGCGATGTCGACGTCGGGCGACAGGGTCGTCTCTGGTGGCGGATCGTCGAACCAGCCGAGGATGGACTGGCTGCCGATCACCACCACATGGTCCTCGCCGAGGAGCGCCCCGGCAGCACGGACGGCGTGCGCGAACTCAGGCCACCGCATGCTGATAGACCGAGTCGATGGCGTCCCAGCGCTGCCTGTCCGTCAGGACTCCTGCGAACAGGGACTGCTGGCGCATGTCGTGACCGTGCTCGGTCGGATCGATCAGCGCGGTGGCCACCGCTTCGGCGCCGGTCTCGATCAGGACCGCCCATTCGTCGCAGAGCGCCAGGGCCCCACCGCTGCTGTGGGCCCGGACCAGCGGCAGTTGAGCCCGGCCGACACGAAGCAGCGAGGGATCCGCGACGATCCTCTGCGCTGTCGCCCGCGCCACCGCGAGCCGCCGGCGCTCGGGCAGGTCGTCTCTGGGCACGTCGCCACGATAGCGCTCGGCCAGCACCACGAGCCCGGGTCGAGTCCCCTGTCCGGTCTGGACTCGCCTGCTGCGCCGCCGGCCGCAGGCGGTGGCATCACAGGGGGTGCACGGCCGTGAGCGCTCACCAGGTGACGCGCCACTAGCGTGAGGCGATGGGAACCATCGCCTCACGACACGTCCGGTGCCCGGTCTGCGGGACGCACAGCGTGGACGCCTCGATCCACGACGAGGCGGGGATGTGCACGTGCCCCTGCGGGCACCGCGCGTACGCGGGGTACGTCGCAGAGCTCGCGGCCCTCGAGGCCAGGTCAGGCTGGCTGACCGAACGGATCCGGGAGGGGCAGCCACCGCCGCCAGAGGTGATGGGTCCCTATCGCATCTGGCTCCCGCCCGCGCTGCCGACCAGTGGCGGCCAGGACGGTGAGGCGACCCGGGAAACGGGGGGGACTGCGACGCCGAGCGGGTCCATCGGCGGGCCGGTGCCGCCGGGTGTGGCGGGGCCCAGCCGGCATGGGGTCGGTGCTGGCGTGCAGAGCCTGCTGCTCTCGCTGGGAGCTCTGATGCTGATCGTGGCCGCCACGATCTTCGCGGCGGTGGTCTGGGACCGGCTCGGGGCCTTCGGCCAGGTGGCCGCCATGGTGGTGGTCACCTGCGGGGTCGCGGGGCTCGCTGTCTGGCTGCGCTCGCGCCTGCGGGGCACGGCGGAGGCGCTGGCTGTCGTCGCCGCGGGTCTGCTGGTGGTGGACGTGGTCGCCGCGCCCCTCCTGGGGCTGCTCCCGCCCCGTTGGCTGGAGCCTCCCACCTTCTACCCAGCGCTGATGGCCGCTGCGGTGGGCGGAACTCTGATCGCAGCGGCTCGACGCTCCGGGCTGCGTGCGTGGGAGTGGCTCGGCTGGGGTGCCGTCCCGGTCGCCGGATTCTTGGTCCTCGGTGCCGTCGACACGGGGGCGAGCCCGGCCGTCGCCGTGGGCCTTCTGTCCGTGCCCGCGCTCGCCAGCATCCTGATGCTCGCGCGCGCCCGCGTCGGGGCACCCGTGCGCGAGCCGGTCGCGATGGCCCTGGCCGGCGGTGCCGGGCTGACGATGGCCGCACTCCTCACAGCTGGTGCCGTCACGTCGCGGCCGGCGCTGCCGGGGGCCCTGGTCACCACGGTGGTCGCGACACTGGCCTTTTGGGCGTGGGCTCGGATGGACCGCTCGGGCTGGGTGCGCCTGATGGCGGCCGCGCTGATCGGCGCGGCCGGGGCAGTGATGCTGCTGCTCCCGGCCACGCAGGAGCTCTGGCTGGCGGTGCTGGTGGCCGTGGCCGGCCTCGCCGCCGGCGCTCTGGCCGGCTGGTTCGACAGCCGCCCAGCCCATGGGCGCGAGCCGTTGGCCCTGTCCGGATTGGGCCTGCGCTGGCCAGTGGGCTGGGCTGCTCTCCCCACGACTGCCGCCTGCACGCTGTGGTTGTGCTGGTCGGTGGGACGCACGCAGGCGGGCTACCAGCTGCCGTCACCGGGAGGCACGTCCAGCCAGGTTGCGCTCCTGGCCGCGACCGTCGCCGTGATCGGGTTCGCCGCCGCCAGCCGACTGCCCGGCGCGCCCTGGATCGCCGCGCTCCTCGGTGAGTACGCCTGGCTCGAGGTTGTGGCGCCCGTGGACGTGGTGGAGGTCGCGACCGTGCCCTTCGCGGCGATGCTGCTGCTGGCGGGCCTGCTGTGGCGGCGCTACCGGCGCCGGGTCGAGGCACCTCCGTCGATCCTGTGGCTCGGCCCCGCGGTGACGGTTGCCCTGGTCCCCTCGGCGCTGGCCACGTGGGCGGCCCCGTGGGTGACCGACTGGACCGACGCCGCCACCGGCCCGGCACTCCTGCGTCTGGGCGTGCTGCTGGCGGTGTCGGTTGCGTCGGTACTGGCCGGCGCGCGATGGGGCCTGGCCGGCTTGCTGCTGCCCGCCTCGGTGGCCCTGACGATCGCGACGCTGGCGCAGACCTGGGCCGGGCTGGAGGCGTTGCCCCGCTGGGTCGGGTTCGGGCTGGCCGGCACGCTGCTGGTCGTCGGCGGCGCCCGGATCGAGTGGCTGCGCAGCCAGGGCGACCGGGCGGGGACGTGGCTGCGCGACCTGCACTGAGGGGTTCGACCTGATATGGGGTTCCTGTCAATAGGCAGGGTGAGGCGCCCGGCCTGATATGGCCAGGATCGTGGCGGTCTCGGCCTTGTTCCTTCGAGCAGCCGATCTCCAGCGGGAACCCGCCCCGGTCGACCAGCAGCCCGACCACGATCTGCGGGTCGACCCGGCGTTCCTTGGAGTAGCCGACCTTGCGCAGGTCGTCTTCCTTCTCCGCCTCGAAGTACAGCGTCGTCACCTCGTAGAGACACAAGGTGATGTCCCCACGGGCCACCGCATGGGCGAAACACGCTGCGGCGATCCGGTCGCGGTAGTCCCCATCCGGGCCGGCGCGGGCCAGGGTGCGCTTCATCGTCGCGTAGCTGGCCGGGCGCCGACCCAGATCGGCCAGGACCCGCCCGGCGTCCAGCAACGACGTGGGTTCCACCACCCGGGCGATCACCAGATCGGCGAACACCGCATCGCCGGGCGTGTCGAACCCCAGCCCGTCGTACACGCCGGCCAGCGCCTCGTAGAGCAGCCCGGCGTCGGTCGACAGCACCCGCCCGGTCCATCGCGGACTACGGTCCGGGACGGGCGCGGGGGGTCGAACAACAACCCCGGCGGCCCAGGCTCGCCGACCAACGACGTGACCGCCGGGGTGTCCTCGACGTCGAAGCCGAGGAGGCCCTGCGCCGGGTCGTCCAGCAGCTGGCGGGCACGCTCCAGCAGCACCCCCAGCTCGGCCTCAGTATGCGCCGATCCCACATGCTTGACGATCCGCTGACGGCCGCCCACGTAGGCCGCGATCTGCACCGCCGTGGCCCCCGAGCCCCCCCTGCGCACCCGCCGAACGAAGGCTCAGCGGTCGTGGGTGCCGTGCCGGTCGACGCTGAACTTGCTGGCACCAAAGCTGGGAAAGGGTGCGCAGACCAAGGCCTGCGCCTCTGAATCAAGCCGCTGGGGAGGCGCGAACACCGGCTTCGATCGGCCGATACCGCCCCCTGCGCCGGAACTCCGGCGGCCTGGGATCGACGGACATCCTCCCGGTGCCCCCTCACACCAGCATCGGTGTCCGCAAGACCGGGGCAGGCCAAGGGGGTGCCGCGCGCTTCTGGGGTCTGTCACACTCAACCCGTGAACGCTGTCGCTTTTCTCGATGGGGATGCGATCGCTCGGGCCTGCTAGCGGTTCGGGGTCGCACGGCTGCGTGTCTTCGGGTCGGCGGTCACCGACCATTTCGACCCTGAGAGCAGCGATTTCGACTTCTTCGTCGACTTCCAACCGCAGGTCGCCGACCTGCACGGGAACTACCTCGGCCTCACCGCGGAACTGGAACAGATCACGGGCCGTAAGGTCGATCTGGTTATGAGCGACGCCGTCGAGAATCCCTACTTCGCGGCCGAGGCTTCGCGCGGTGCGCAGGACGTCTATTTAGCCTAGGTCCGCCGCACTGCTGTGGGACTTGCTCACGGCAGTGCAGCGAATCCAAGGATTCGTAGCCGCCAAGGCATGGGATGAGTACGCCAGTGACGTCCTGCTCCGGTCTGCCGTCGAGCGGCAGTTCGAGGTCGCTGGCGAGGCAATGAGCGTCCTGCGCAAGCTCGATCCGGCAACCGCTGACCGGGTCCCCAATGCCCACAAGATGGTCGGCATGCGCAACATCCTCATCCACGGCTACGCGCAGGTGAACAACGAGCGGTGTGGCAGGCAGCCACCACGGATCTGGGCGAGGTCGTCGAGATCGTTCGGGCTCTCCTCACCGAGGTCGGGCCGCCAGGCGCTCACACGTCGATGTGAGAACCCCTGCCTGCCCACCCCATACAGATCTGAGCCCCGCGCTGCGGCGCGATGGCGGGACCGGGCTTTCTGATCTGAGCGGTCAGCTCTGAGAGCTGGCTCGAAACGGCGACGGCTGGGACGTGGCCCAGTTCTCGAGGGACTTCCTGGACGGTCGCAGCGGTGGTCTACGACAGGTTGAAGCGCCGGTGCCGCGATGATGGCTGTCGTGTGCCTCGCCAAGTTGCTGGCGGACATTAGCCCGGGTCAAGGGATGCCCGCCGTTCGCCGAAGCTTGCGCAGCACAAAACTGTTCTCATATCCTGGGACCGGCCCGATCACACGATAGTCCTCGAAGATGCCCAAACGGTGCATCTTGTCGACGGTAGGTCCCACTTCCGGACAGTACTCGTGATCCTGGTAGTCGTCGAACACCACGAACCCGTCCGCGACGACGAAGCGCTCATACATCAGGAAGTCCATCCACACATTCTCACCGCTGTGCCCGCCGTCGATGTGGAGCAGCTTGAACTGCATCGAGATGTCCAGCACCTTCTCGATGGAGAGCTGAGAATAGCCCGCTATGATCTCGGACTCCGGAAATATGGCCTGACGAAAATGGCTGAGCTCGTCGTACTGGCCCTCGAGCTCGCAGGGATCGACTCCGATGACCTTGGCAGGGGGTCCGGTCAGCCGGCGCATCAGGGCAAGCGACTTCCCCTTCCAAACCCCGATCTCGACGACATCCCCGGGAAGGGGGGCCAACTCCAAGCACAAGAACCCGAGGAGCTTCACGAACGGATGGAACGACAGCTCCGTCCGATCCATGTGCTTCGTGCTCATGTCGGCGTACGCAGCTTCGAACTCCTGTGAGATCTCGTCCCAGGCATGCTCGACCCGTGATACCAGGGAGGGGTCCGATATCAGTCTCTCGATCATGTTCATCCAGCCTTTGCGAATCGTGCTCCGACAGTCAGGCCGGGGGATCGATCTGGGTGCGCCGACGGATTCCCGAGGGCTCCGGGCCGGCGTCGCTGATCTCGTCGACGATCAGCAGGTCCGAGCGCATGTGCCCGCCGCGGTAGGACGCCCGCCCGACCATGTGGCTGGCGATCGGCGAGGTGATCAGCTGGAACAGGGCCACGATCAGCAGTATCCCCACCACCTGGGGCTGCCGCAGCTGCAGTCCGAGCCCCAGCAGCGCCATGAGCAGGCCGAGGACCTGCGGCTTGGTGCCCGCGTGCATGCGGCTGAGCAGGTCCGGCAGGCGGAGCATGCCGATCGCCGCCACCAGCGTGAGCGCCGCGCCCACCAGCAGGCAGGTGGCCGCGGCGGCGTCGAGCACCTGGTCGCCGGTCATGTCTGCTCCCGCCGCTTCTCGGCCTCCCGGATCTCCGGGGCCACCTCGGCGAACCGGGCGACGGTCACCGCGCCCACGAAGCCTACGAGGGCCAGGACCACGAGGATCGGCAAGGTGGTGGTGTGCCGGTTGGCGGCCGCCTCGAGCGCCAGCCCGCTGATGAGCACTGCCAGGAGGACGTCGAGGGCGGCGATCCGATCGAGCATCGTGGGCCCGCGCGAGATCCGGATCAGCAGCAGCACCGCGGAAAGGGTGAGCAGGGCGCCGCCCACCACGAGGACCACGATCATGCGGACTCCCCTCTCGATGCGGCGCCGGCGGCGAGCTCGAGGTGGTCGGTCTCCGCGCCCACTGCCTTCACCACCCGTCGCTCCAGGGCCAGCGTGGCAGCCCGGACCTTCTCGACATCGTCGACGTCGTCGACGTCGAGCACGTGGATGAACAGCGAGTGCGAGGCCCGGTCAGCCTCCAGCACGATGCTGCCCGGCACCAGTGACGTCAGCTCGGCGACGACGGTGAGCACGAAGTCCGACGACGTGAGCAGCGTGACCCGGATGACCGCGTTGCGCGGGGTCCTCCCGAAGCTCAGTGTGGTCCACGCCACCTGGGCCGTGGCGAGCACCACGCTGGCCAGGAAGTGCACGATCAGCCACACCAGCCACGCCGGCCGCACGCGCAGGCGCATCCGCAGCGCCGGAAGCGGGAAGACCACGAGCACCAGGGTCGCCACCCCGGCGCCGACGACGACGTTGGCCACCGAGACGTCGCCCCACAGCAGCACCCACACAAGCGTCAGCCAGGCCACGACCATCGGCTGGATCGACTCCAGGGACAGCCGCCGGCCGGCACTGGGTTCGGGCTCCACGCCGTGCGGGAGATCGGGCGCGTTCATGGCGTGTCCTCGGGCAGCACGGCGCTGATGTACGGAGCTCGCTCGAGCAGGTCGCTGGCGGCCCTGGAGGTGAAGGCGAACATCGGCCCGGCCAACAGGGTCAGCGACAGGCTGAACGCGATGAGGCCCCCGGTCGCCCAAACCATCGTCAACGGCAGCCTGGTGGGAAGGGTCCCCTGCGCGAGGAGGTCGTACAGGTCCCGGGTCGAGGTCTCGTCCCGGTCGTAGGCAGGTCGTTCCTCCTCGACGTTGATCCGCGTCCCGTCCGCGCCGTCACTGCGCACGATGCTGGCCGCCACCCCCTGCCGGCGCAGGGAGCCAAGGGCGACAGGCTGCTCGTCAGCGCCGATCCAACCGACGCTGAGAGTCGTCTCGTGGGCTTGTTCCGGGGTCCGCCAGAAGGCGAGGTTCCAGGCCTTGCCGACGGCGTACAGGGTCAGCAGGCTGGTCAGGGCACCCGCTGCGACCAGGGTGAAGGCCAGCGGGGTCCCCGCCTCGACCCCGGCGGCGAACAGCCCCACCTTGCCGAGGAAGCCGGACATGGGGGGGATCCCGGCGAGGTTCAGGGCCGGGACGAGGAAGAGGATGCCGAGCAGCGGTGCGATCCGGGCCAGGCCGCCCAGCTTGAGCAGGGAGGTGCTCCCACCCCGGCGGTCCACCAGACCGAGCACGAGGAACAGCGCGGTCTGGATCGTGATGTGGTGCACGACGTAGAACAGCGCCCCTGACAGGCCGGCCTTCGTGGCCATGCCGATCCCGAAGACCATGTAGCCGATGTGGCTGACCAGGGTGAAGGAGAGCATGCGCTTGAGCTCGGACTGTGCGACCGCACCCAGTATCCCGACGATCATCGTGAGCAGGGCGGCCACCAGCAGCAGGTTCGTGAGGGGACTGTCCGGGAAGAGCAGCGTCTGCGTGCGCAGGATGGCGTAGACGCCGACCTTCGTGAGCAGCCCGGCGAACACCGCCGTGACCGGCGCCGGGGCGGTCGGGTAGCTGTCGGGCAGCCAGAGGGACAGCGGGAACACCGCAGCCTTGACCGCGAACGTCGTGAGCAGCAGCACCTGCAACGTGAGCGCGACCTGGTCGGGCAGGTCGGCGAGCCGGCCGGCCAGGTGCGCCAGGTTGACCGTCCCGGTGGCAGCGTAGATGCCGGCCAGGGAGACCAGGAACAGCATCGAGGACAGCACGCCGACTGTCACGTACACCGTGCCGGCGCGCACGCGCGGCTCGGTGCCACCGAGGGTGAGCAGCACGTAGCTGGCGAACAGCAGCATCTCGAAGCTGACGAAGAGGTTGAACAGATCGCCGGCGAGGAAGGCATTGGACACCCCGGCCACGAGCACCAGGAACGTCGGGTGGAACACCGTCAGCGGTGCCCGTGCACCGTCGGCGGTCATGCCCTGGCCGATGGCGTAGATGAGCACGAAGAGGGTGACCACGGCCGAGACCAGGAGCATCAACGATGACACCCGATCGGCCACGAGAACGATCCCCAGCGGCTCGGACCAGGCGCCGATCCACAGGGCCTGGGGCCCCTTCACGTCGGACTGGCGGACCAGCACGGCCGCCACGACGACGACCGAGACCAGCGTCGCGGTGCTCACCCAGGGTTGCGCCCGGGGCCGTCGGCCGAGGATCAGGTTCAGGCCCGCGCCGACCAGCGGCAGGATCACAGGCAGGGGGACCAGGAGGTTCATGGCAGGTCCCTGTCGTGGCCGTCGTCCCGGTTGTCGTCGTCCCGGTCCGGGTTGTCCGGGACCTCGTCGGCGGCCGCCAGCCGCCGGATCGCCGCGTCCTCGGGGTCATCCTGGACGTCGTCGTGGCCGCTGAGCTGCCAGCTGCGATAGGCCAGCGCCAGCAGGAAGGCTGTCGTGCCCAGCGTGATGACGATCGCGGTCAGGGTCAGCGCCTGGGGCAGCGGGTCGCTCATCTGGTCCGGTTCGGTCAACCCGACGATCGGGGCGCCGCCGGAGGGGCCGCTGGCCACGAGGAACAGCACGTTGACACCGTTGCTGAGCAGGATCAGGCCGACCAGCACGCGGGTGAGGCTGCGCTCGAGGAGCAGGTAGACCCCGCAGCCGATCAGCCCGGCGGCGGTCAGGACCAGCGAGAGGTTGGCGGTCACGCCCCGACCTCCTCGAGCGAGCCGCGCCGAAGGTCCTCGGCGATGTGGTCGTCGATGCCGGACCCGAGGCTGCGCAACAGGCCGAGCATCAGGCCGATGACCACCAGGTACACCCCCAGGTCGAAGAACAGCGACGTGGCCAGGTGGAGGTCGCCGAGGACGGGCAGGTGCAGGTCGACCACGGCGCTCTGGAGCACCGCGCCGCCGAGCGCCAGCGGAGCGAGTCCGGACGCCGTGGCCACGAACAGGCCCGCCCCCAGCAGGGCACCGGCGTGGATCGGGGCTGCCTCGTCGAGCTCGTAGCGGCCGCCCGCCAGGTAGCGCACGACGAGTGCCAGGCCGGTGACCAGGCCTGCCGCGAAGCCGCCACCGGGGCTGTTGTGCCCGGTGAAGAGCAGCCACAGCGAGAAGACGATGATCGTGTGGAAGATGAACCGGGTGACGACCTCGAAGATCACCGAGCGGCGCTCCGGTTCCACGGTGCGCCCGGCCCGCAGCCACTCCGGGCGCCGCATGATGTCGCCCGGCAGGAGCGGGCGGCGCCGGGCCACGTCCTGGACCCGGCGGATCGGGGACCTGCGGGGGTCGAGGAAGACAAGGCTCGCCACGCCTGTCGCCGCGGCGATCAGGACGGCCAGCTCGCCCATCGTGTCCCAGGCGCGGATGTCGACCAGGGTGACGTTGACGATGTTGCGCCCCCCGCCGAAGGAGACTGCCTCGGACGGGTAGGCCGCGGAGACCGGTTCGGCAGTCCGCGCCTCGGCGCTGATGAGCATCACGGCTGTGACCACACCGGCGATCAGGGCGCCGATCGCCATGCGCCAGTAGCGTCCGCGGGTGAGCGGCCGGTCGGTGAAGTAGGTCGGGAGCCGCCGTAGGACCAGCACGAACACGACGATGCTCACCGTCTCGACCAGGATCTGCGTCAGCGCCAGGTCGGGTGCCCCGTGGAGCAGGAACAGCATCGCGGTGCCGTAGCCGGTGACGCCGGCAAGGACCACCGCCCGCAGCCGGCGCCGGGATCGGGCCGTCAGCACCGCGGCGGCCACGACCAGGGCCCCGACCACGGCCTGCGCGGGGGTGTCCCAGCGCACGAGGTTGCCCGGCAGGTCGTGACCCAGCCCCGCCCGGTCGACGAGCAGCGCCCAGCCCAGCAGCACGACGACGACCGTGAGGATCACACTGAGGTACACGGCGGTCGAGCCCCGCTGGGTGAGTCCGGTCACCTCGATGGCGGCCCGGTCGAGCTGGCGCAGGACCCACCTGTAGGACTGCTGCGCGCTCGCGGCGCTGGTCAGCGGGACGCGCAGACGGCCGAAATGGTCCCGGGCGAGGAACAGCAACAGCCCGGCGGTGGTGGCGACGAGCGAGAGCGCCAGGGCTGGCCCCAGCCCGTGCCAGAGCGCCAGATCGGGCGCGTGCTGGCCGGGGGGGAACTGCTCGCCGTACGGGGCGAGCAGGCGGGTCCCCGGGCCCCCGAGGAAGCCCAGGGCCAGCGACAGCAGCCCCAGCAGCGCCGGCGCCAGGACGAAGCCGCCACTGGGGGGAGCGGCGGTGGTGTCGGGGACGCCCGGCTTGGTGGCGAACGCCCCCCAGGCGAACCGTGCCGTGTAGCCGACCGTGAGCGCCGAGCCCGCCGTCACGCCAGCGACGACCAGCGAGCCGACCCAGGGGGCCAGGCCCGTGCCGTCACCGCCGTGGCTGACGTCCAGCAGCGCACCGAACGCGCTCTCCTTGGCCACGAAGGCGACCATCGGCGGGAGGGCGGCCATCGACGCAGCGGCCAGGAGGCCTCCCCCGGCCAGCGCCGGCATCGCGCGACCGACCCCGGAGAGCACACGCAGGTCCCGGGTTCCCGTCTGCTTGTCGATGACCCCGACAGCAAGGAACAACGACGCCTTGAACAGCGCGTGCGCGGTCAGCATCGCGACGCCGGCGACGGCGGCCGACCGGGTGCCCAGGCTCACCAGGACCGTGAGCAGGCCCAGCTGGCTGACCGTCCCGTAGGCCAGGAGAAGCTTCAGGTCGTTCTGTCGCAGGGCTCGCCAGCCCCCGAGCAGCATGGTGGCCAGCCCTGCGGTCAGCAGGACGCCGTGCCAGCCGGGGACCAGTGCGAAGGCCGGGGCGAGAAGGGCGACGAGATAGATGCCCGCCTTCACCATGGCCGCTGCGTGCAGGTAGGCGCTGACCGGGGTGGGTGCGGCCATGGCGCCGGGCAGCCAGAAGTGGAAGGGCAGCAGCGCGGACTTCGACAGCGCCCCGACCACGAGCAGCAGCACGGCGATCGTCACCGGCCCACCGGTCGGCGGATCGGCCAGGATCTCGCTGATGCGGTACGTACCCGCCTGGGCCCAGAGCACGACGATGCCCACCAGCATCGCCAGCCCCCCAGCGGTCGTCACCAGCAACGCCTGGATCGCGGCGTTCCGGCTTGCCCGGCTGGTGGGGTCGAATCCGATCAGCAGATAGGAGAAGACGGTCGTCAGCTCCCAGAACACGTACAGCAGAAGCAGGTCGTCGGCCAGGACCAGGCCGAGCATCGCTCCGGCGAAGGCGACCAGCACCCCCGCGAAGCCGCCGAGGCCGGGCTCGTCGTCGGCGAAGTAGCGGGCGCAATAGCCCAGGACCAAGCACCCCACGCCTGAGACGAGCAGCACCATCGCCCACTGCAGGGTGCCCATCGACAGCGCCAGCTCCAGGCCCAGCGTGGGAACCCACGCGAACGTCTGAGTGGGGAGGCCACCGGCCAGGACCGGTCCGCTCTTGGCCAGTGCCCAGCCGAACGCGGTGAGCGGGACAAGGGCCAGGAGGAGGAACCCCCGACGCCCCAGCACGCGCACGACGACCGGAGCCAGGGCTCCGGCGAGGAAGTGCGCGACGACGAGGGAGAGCATTGCGGCCTCCGGGGGAGGTTCCGGACGGTCGGGGCTCAATCCTAGGGTGTCGGCGGGTCGCCTCTTGACACTCTCGTCCGCCGGGCCCGACCGAGGCCGCGTGCCACAGGGTGCGGGCGGGGCGCCGGATCTGAGTCCACCACGTTTCAGTTCGGCCGGCGTCGGGGCACCCGACCTCGTGCCTATCCTGATCCCGCTTGCTCCCACGCTGCTCCAGACGGCGCTGGCATCATGTCGCCCCTTGCAGGCACCGATGCGAGACGTTGAGGGGAGCTGGGATGGCGGACACAGGTCCGGGCTCGACGGGCACCGATTGGCGTGAGCTCACCGCCATCATCCTGCTGTCGGTCACGGCGATCCTCACCGCATGGTGCGGCTTCCAGTCCAGCAAGTGGGGTGGGGCGATGTCGATCTCGTTCTCACAGGCCTCCAGCGCCCGGATCGAGGCGACGCGGCTCGACGGGGTCGCAAATCGCAAGATGTCCATCCAGGTCGCGCTGTTCACCCAGTGGCTGGACGCCGAACAGGAGGGCGCCACCGAGTTGAGCGGCTTCCTCGTCGAGCGCTTCCCCGAGCCCCTGGCACCTGCCTTCGAGGCGTGGCAGGCCATGGACCCGATGCACAACCCCGACGCTCCGGCCACTCCCTTCGTGATGCCGGAGTACGCCGTACCCGAGGTGGCCGAGTCCCAGCAGGCCGACGAGCGTGCCGATGCGAAGTTCCGGGAGGCGCTGACCAACAACCAGCGCGGCGACAACTACACGGTCCTCACCGTGCTCTACGCCACGGTGCTGTTCTTCGCCGCCATATCCGGGCGGATGAGGTCGCCCCGCGCCCAGACGGTCATGCTCGGGGTCGGCCTGCTCGGCTTCGCCGTCGCCACGGGGTTCCTGCTGTCGTTCCCCCGCCTCGTCTGAGCCGATCGTGAGCAAGGGGGTCGACGGGCTCGGTCTCGACGGGCTCGACCGGCGCGGCTCGAGCACGACCGACGGGCTCGGTCTCGACGGGCTCGACCGGCGCGGCTCGGGCACGACCGACGGGCTCGGTCTCGACGGGCTCGACCGGCGGCTCGACCGGCGGCTCGACGGAGGGTGGGTCACTCGGGGCGCATGTGCCGCTGCGCCAGCGCCTTGAGCTCCGCCACCGGCTCCCGGGCGGTCATCGTGGTGAGACGCCTGCGTATCCCCGGCTGGGTCCTGAACCTCGCGGCGGAGCGGAGTGCCTGCTTGCGGACGCCCACGTCCTCGTCGTCCAGGAGTCGCTCGAGGACGTCGGCCGGTGCGTCGATCGGGAGCCTGGCGGCCAGCGTCGAGGCGGCGATCCTGACGACGGGGTCCCGCGATGCCGCTGCCACCTCGATGACCTGCGCCTGCTGGTCGGTGCCCGCGATGGCTCCGGCGAGGTGCGCGGCCTTGGGGGCCAGCGCAGGATCGCCGCTGCGGATCACGTCGAGCAGCACGGGCAGCGCGTCGGCCCCCAGGTGATCGGCGGCGGACTCGTAGTCGATCTCGTCAGGGGCGAGCGCCGCCAGGACGGTCTCACGGCTCGTTGCCATGCGAGCACCCCCTAGATGTTGTGGGTCAGGCGGGACCCGCGCAGGGTGAGGTTCTCCTGCGCGATCACGTCGGGTGGCGGGTTGGTGATCCGCGCGGTGCCCCGACCGGTCATCAGCCGGTCAAGCAGGGCCGGCGGGGCGGCGGGATTCGGCGGCGGCGGGTCGTCGACGTGGTTGAGCCCGAGGACGTGGCCGCACTCGTGGGCCAACGTCCAGCGCGACGCAGGCTGCGCGACGACCGCCCCGGGCCGCCCCGCGGGGTGGGCGGCGCATCCGTTGTAGCTCGGGTTGGTCGAGCGGACGAAGTACACGGTGAGGTCGCCGTTCGGCACGTTGTTGCGGTTCCCGAACAGCTGGGTCTGCTCGGTCGTCGTGGAGCCCATCCGGCAGGCGCCCACGTCGACGTCGTTGAGCAGCGGCAGGTTCAGGGTCTCCGTGCTCACGCGCTGGACCCTGATGCCGAGGAGCTCGTAGACCCGCTGCATCTCGGTGAACATCGTGTCGATCGTGATCGTCGGGTTGGTGAGGACCTTGGCGTGGACGCGCAGGAGCTGCATCCCGATGCCGACGTGGTTGTCGGCGGTGTTGAGCAGCCAGCCTCCGGCGAAGCGGGTCCCGTTCGGGGAGAGCAGCAGTCCTGCCATCTGCGTCCCCTGGAGCTTCAGGATCCCGATGCCCCAGGGACTGGTGACGACGATCTCGTCCCGGCCGTCGCCGTCGAGGTCCGCGATCGCGTCGAAGTAGTTGTCGTCGGTGTTGAGCAGCCATCCGCCGAACCTGGTGCCGTTCCTGGCCAGCCAAGGACTGGTCAGGGTGGACCCGGACTTCTCCAGCACGCCGAGGCCCCACGGGCTGGAGACGAGGATCTCGGCGCGGCCGTCGCCGTCGAGGTCGCCCAGCCGGGCGAACCGGTTGTCGAGGGTGTTCAGGCGCCACTGTCCGTAGAACTGGCCGTTCGGCGCCATGACGGTCGAGGTCAGCGCGCCCGCCTGCAACGACAGTATCCCCAGGCCCCAGGGGCTGGTCACCAGCAGGTCCGCGCGACGGTCGCCGTCGAAGTCGGCGAACGACCAGAAGTGGTTGTCCGCGGTGTTCAGCAGCCAGCCGCCCATGCGCGCCCCGTTGGAGACCGTGGCGACGGAGGTGAACGTGGAGCCGGACAGCTTGAGGATCCCGATGCCGTTCGGGCTGGTCACCAGGAACTCCGCGCGCCCGTCCCCGTCGACGTCCCCGACCGGCCCGAAGCGGTCGACGGACGTGTCGAGCGTCCACGACCCCAGTCGCGTGCCGTTGGGCTGCAGCGCCAGGCAATGAAGGCCCCCCCGCGCAGCTCCAGGACGCCGATCCCCCACGGACTGACCATGAGCCACTCGTCGGAGCCGTCACCGTCGAAGTCGCCCACCGGTCCCAGGCGGTTGTCAGCCGTGTTCAGCAGCCAGCCGCCGATGCGAGTCCCGTTGGGTGCCAGCGTGATGCCGCTGAAGGTCGCGCCTGCCTGCTCGAGCACGCCGATGCCCCACGGGCTGGCCACCAGCATCTCCGCGCGGCGGTCGCCGTCGAAGTCGCCGGCGTCCACGAATACGTTGTCGGCCGTGTTGAGAAGCCAGCCGCCGAACCGCGAGCCGTTGGGCTTGAGCGTGGGGCTGGCCAGGCTGCTGCCCGACAGCTCGATCAGTCCCAATCCCCAGGGACTGCGGATCGGCACCTCGGCGCGACCGTCGCCGTCGAAGTCCAAGTACGAGCCGACCATCTGTGCCTCCCTTGGCCGGGCGCCCGGTCGTGGACGGACGCGCCCCTACCCGTCGAGGTGTGTGGTGGTGAGGAAGCGGGCGAGGCCCTGCCGGCGGTGGCGCAGGTCGGGCGTCGGGACCGCGTCGGCGGTGGCGTGCTCGACTGCGCCTGCCTCGCCCATGGCTCTTCCGTCCCACTGCTGATCTTGAACGGGACGCTACTCCTCGCCCCGGACGAGCGGAAGCCCCCGAAGGCACCCGCGACGTTGCCCGCTCAGGCCTCGATCTCGGCAACGCGAAGCCGGACGAGGTCTCGCAGGATGTCATCGGGCACGGGCTGGTCGGTCGAGAAGCGGATCGTTCCCTTGGAGAGGCTGTGGCCGGCCAGCCGATCGCGCACCCCCTCGATCACGGCCGGGCTGAAGGGGTAGATCGCCAGGTGCGCCTTGGTCAGCTTGAAGGCCAGGAGGGGCCTGCCGCGCAGCCGCATGGCGGGCATCCCGTAGCTGGTGCCCTGCTCGGCGTCCGGGACGAGCTCCAGGACGATGTCGCGGATATGGGTCAGGACATCCCGGGCAGCCTCGTCCTCGATCCCCGAGAGGTAGTCGTCGACCGATCCCATCCCCGCAGGGTAGGCGCCGGCTGACCCAACGGCCCGGCGAACCCGATCATGACAGGGGCGACCTCATGTGCCTGAGAGCCCGCGTCTAGGGTGCCGGCACGCACCGGCAAGGGTCCGGGCGTTGGGCAGCACCCCAGGACACAACAGCAGGACACACGGAGGGTAGATGAACCTCGCACAGAACCTCGTCACCTCGGCAGCGACCGACCCACAGCGGGTGGCGATCAAGCTCGACACGAACGAACTGACCTACGGGGCGCTCCAGGCGGGAGCGGCCCGGGTGGCCGGCTGGCTGCGGGAGCTCGGCGTCGAGCCGGGAGATCGGGTCGCGCTCACGATCCCGAACCTGCCGCAGTTCCCGGTCATCTACTACGGGATCCTCTGGTCCGGCGCGGTCGTCGTGCCCATGAACCCCCTGCTGAAGTCTCGCGAGGTCGCCTTCACGCTGTCCGACTCCGGGGCGAAGGTGATCTTCGCCTGGGAGGGGATGATGGACGAGGCGGCCAAGGGCGCCGCCGACGTCGGCATCGAGCTGATCACGGTGGGCGCAGGGTTCGCCGGGGAGCTTGCCCGCTTCGAGCCGGTGCCGATGGTCGAGCGCCAGTCGAACGACACAGCGGTCATCCTCTACACGTCGGGCACGACGGGCACTCCCAAGGGTGCCGAGCTGACGCACGCGAACCTCATGCGCAACACCGAGATCTGCATCAGCCTGTGCGGCGCGACGTCGGACGACGTGGTCTTCGGCGGCCTGCCCCTGTTCCACTCGTTCGGCCAGACCGTGGGGCTGAACATGATCATCAAGGCGGGTGGGACGCTGACGCTCCTGCCGAGGTTCGAGCCTGACGCCGCCATCCAGGTGCTCAAGCGCGACCGCGTGACCCTCATGCAGGGCGTGCCCACCATGTACGTGGCCCTGTTGGCCGCTGCCGCGGCCGGGGCTGAGATCCCCAGGCTCCGCCTGGCCTGCTCGGGCGGGGCATCCCTGCCGGTGGAGGTGCTGCGCGGGTTCGAGGCCGCGTTCGGCTGCATTCTGCTGGAGGGCTACGGGCTCTCGGAGACCAGTCCCGTCGCCTCCTTCAACCACGCCGACCGGGAGCGCAAGGCCGGCTCCGTGGGCCAGCCCATCGCGGGCGTCGAGTTCCGGCTCATCGACGCGGAGTGGAACGACGTGCCCGACGGCGAGGTCGGCGAGATCGCCATCAAGGGCCACAACGTCATGAAGGGCTACCTGAACCGCCCCGAGGAGACGGCCGCGGTCATGAACGACGGCTGGTTGCGGACCGGCGACCTGGCCCGCCGCGACTTCGAGGGCTACTACTTCATCGTCGACCGGGCCAAGGACATGATCATCCGGGGTGGGTTCAACGTGTACCCCCGGGAGGTCGAGGAGGTGCTCTACGAGCACCCGGCCGTCGCGATGGCGGCCGTCGTGGGCGTCCCGCACCCGACCCTCGGCGAGGAGGTCGCCGCCGCGATCACGCTCAAGCCGGGCGCCAGCGCCACCGAGGAGGAGCTCAGGGAGTTCGTGCGCCAGCGAGTGGCCGCGTACAAGTACCCCCGAACGGTCTGGATCGCCGAGACCCTGCCCACGGGCCCCACGGGCAAGCTGCTGAAGCGCGAGATCAGGCTCCCCCAAGCCGGCGCGTGAACGAGCCCCAGCCCGGCTGACGGGCCGGTTGCGGGCGCTGCGGTGGACCGGCCGCTCGGTCGGTCCACCATCGCCCCCCGAGACTCGTGCGTGGCTAGCATGAGAGACCCGCCGATGGGACCCCGAGATGCTCCTTCTGGCAGTCCTTGGCTTCGTGGCCGGTCTCGTGACTGGGGTCTCCCCGTGCGTGCTGCCAGTCCTCCCGGGCATCCTCGCCGCGTCGTGGCTGCCGTCGCGACCGCGGGTGTCGGGAGTCCTGGGGCCAGAACCCCAGCCCGAACAGGCCCCGCAGCCCGTCATCGCCGCAGCGGTTGGGACCGTGACGTTCCAGGCCCCGGGTGTGCGGTCCCCCACGACCCAGCCCGCAGCGAGTCCCCCGCGAGCCCAGCCGATGGCCGACAGGATCGACCGTCGCCGGCCCTATCTGATCATCGCCGGGCTGCTGACCTCCTTCACCGTGCTGACGCTGGCCGGGGCGGCGCTGGCCTCCGCCCTCGGCGTCCCCGAAGGACGCCTCCGGGCTCTCGGCTACCTTGCGATCGGCTTCTTCGGCCTGAGCCTGCTCGTGCCCGCCCTCGGCCAGCGCACCGAGGCCGTGTTCCTGCGCATCCCCCAGCGCGGCCCCCTGCGCACGGGGTCCGGGTTCCTGTTCGGGCTCACCTTCGGGGTCGCGTTCGTCCCGTGCGCCGGTCCGGTCCTCGCGGCCATCACGGTCACTGCGGCCACCCAGGGCCTCAGCTCCGGACTGCTCGTCCTTGCCACCTCCTTCGCCGTCGGGCTGGCCATCCCGCTGCTGCTCGTCGCCCATCTGGGCGCGGCAGCGGGGCGCCGCCTCGTCCGGCGCGCCGAGTCCCTCCGCAAGGTGTGCGGGGTCGTCCTGCTGGCCACGGCCGTCGCCCTTCCCCTCGGGCTGGCCGAGGTCGCCCAGCGCGCGATCCCCAGCTATGTCGCGGCAGCCCAGCGAGTGCTCGAGGACAGCTGGGCCGGCCAGTGGGCGCTCGGGAACCTCATGGACGCCACGTCGGTCTCGTTCGACAAGTGCGAGGCTGGCACCGCCGTCCTGCGCGACTGCGGGCCAGCCCCGGAGCTCACGGGCATCACCGCCTGGCTGAACACGCCAACGGGCGAGGCACCGACGCTGGCCGGGCTGGGCGCGCAGGGCCGCGTCGTCCTCGTCGACTTCTGGACCTACTCGTGCATCAACTGCCAGCGGACTCTGCCGCACCTCATCGCCTGGGACGAGGCCTACCGGGAGGACGGGCTGACCATCATCGGGGTCCACTCGCCCGAGTTCGGATTCGAGCACGAGATCGACAATGTGCGGGAGCGTGCCGGCGGCTTCGGCATCGCCTACCCGATCGCCCTGGACAACGACTTCCGGACCTGGACCGCCTACGGCCAGCGCTACTGGCCCGCCAAGTACCTGATCGACAAGTCGGGCCGGGTCCGCTACGTCCACTACGGAGAGGGCGACTACGACAAGACCGAGGAGCTCATTCGCCAACTGCTGGCCGAGGACGCCAAGGCCCCCACAGGCCACGCGGCCCCCGTGGCCGACGCACCCGTCCTGGCCAACACGCCCGAGACCTATCTCGGCTACCAGCGCGCCGCCGGATACCGCCACGCGATCGCACCTGACCGGGCCCACAACTACTCGGGGGTCGGCACGCAGTCCGGGTGGGTGAGCCTGTCCGGGACGTGGACCGTGGGCGGTGAGCACGTCGCCGCAGGCCCGGGCGCCAGCCTGGCCCTGAGCTACTCGTCGGCCAAGGTCCACCTGGTCCTGGGAGGCGAGGGGAGGGTCACCGTGACACAGAACGGCATCGTCCACGAGGTCCATGTCACCGGCGCGCCCACCCTGTACGAGCTCCGGTCCGGCCCGGCTGGCCGCTCGACCCTCCATCTGGACTTCGATCCGGGGCTGACGGCCTACGCCTTCACCTTCGGCTGATCCTGAGCGTGGCCTCGGGAGACCGCTGACCCGATGAGCACTCCGATCAGGTCGGCCAGCACGTCGCCGGGGTCGCCGGAGCGCCCCTCGAGCAGCGCCCCTTGGATGACCTCGGAAGCGAAGGCGTGGCCCACCATCGCGGCTACCACCCACCGACGCGGGACGCCGGCCCGGATGAGAGCCGCCGTGGGCAGGGCGAAGACGAGCACGTGGATGAGCTTGTCCAAGGGCAGGGCCCCGGTGTCCGCGCCCGGACCCTGAGGGGCGTACAGCACGACGAGCTGGACCACCACAAGGCCGGCGGCTGCTCCGACTCGTGCTGGTGAGGCCACGTGACCAACCCTACGGCGGGTAGGTTTCTGATCGGTCAGGCGTCGGGCCGAGGTGGGGCCCAGGATCCTGAGCCCCCACGAGGCAGGAGCCGGAATGTCTGGAACAGGCACCGGGCCCGAAGCAGGCGGGGTCCAGTCGGGTTCGCAGCCGCCGCGGGTGCCAGCCGCGAGCCCAGCAGCACCGGGGATCCCGCCTGTCGACCGGTTCGCCGTGCTGGCCGGTGTCGCCACGCTCGTCGGCCTCCTGGCGGGCGCCGGCGCCTCCGGCTTCATCTGGATCGAGCACCACCTCCAGCATTGGCTCTGGCACTCGCTGCCCGAGGCGCTGGGCCACGAGCACGCCCCGTGGTGGCTCACGCTCCTGCTGCTCGTGACCGGCGCGATCCTCACCTACCTGGCCTCCCAGCTCCACGGGCACGGAGGGCATTCGCCGCTGTCCGGGTTCGCCCTGGACATCACACCCGACAAGATCGTGTCGGCGGGACTGGCGGCACTGGCCTCCCTGTCGTTCGGCGCGGTCCTGGGCCCCGAGGCGCCCCTCCTGGCGATCGGGACCGCCCTGGGCGCCCTCGCCGTCTCGCGCCGACCCAGGCCCGTCATCCAGGTGATGATGCTGGCCGGAGCGATGTCCGCCGTGGGAGCGATCTTCGGCAACCCGCTCGTCACGGCGATCCTGCTGCTCGAGATGGCGCTGATCGCCGGCCCGCCGGTGACGACTCCGCCCGTGCTCCTGTCCGCACTGGCCGCCCTGGCATCCGGCTACACGTTGCAGGTGGGCGTTGCGGACTGGTCGGGCCTGGGCGAGGTGCAGCTCGGCGTCCCCGGCCTCGACCCCTACCCGACGCTTCACCTGGCCGACGTCGCCGTCGCCATCCCGATGGCCGTCGCCGTGGCCGTCGTCGCGATGGCCGCTCGGCTGGCCGGCGCGAGGGTGGATCTGGTGCGGGAGAGGAGGCCACTGCTCACCATCGTCGGGGCAGCTGTGATCGTCGCGGCGTGTGCCTCCCTCGTGGCCGCCCTCACCGACGGCACTGTGGACCTCGTCCTGTTCTCGGGCCAGAGCGCGATCCCGGACTACCTGGCACTGACGAGCGTCGGCACGGCCGCGATCATCCTCGTCGGCAAGTTCGTGGCCTTCAGCGTCAGCCTCGGGGCCGGGTTCCGCGGCGGGGCGATCTTCCCCGCCGTGGCCATGGGGGTCCTGGTCGGCGTCATGCTCTCCCTCGTGGGGGGCGGCGCGCTGTCCTCCTCGGCCCTGGCAGCCGCCGCGATCTCGTCGGCGACCGCAGCGACCATGCGCCTGCCCTTCATCGCCACGGTCCTCGGGGTCATGCTCACCCAGCCAGCGGGCGGGGCCACGACCGTCACCGCGATCGTCGGGACGATCGTTGGCCTGCTGTCACGGTACGCGGCCGAGCAGAGGTTCCCCGGGCTCTCGCCAGCGCCACGGGAGGCCGCCCCAGCCCCTCAGTGACGGTTCGCAGTGTGCGTCACCGCCCATCCTGGGGACCCAGGTCTGACGGCGCGATCCGCGGGGATGTCCCCCCTGCTGACGCGGCGATGCCTCCCGCGCCGGCCGCCGAGCCGCCTTCGTCCGCGGCTCGGGCTCACGGGTCTCACAGAGTGCGGGAAGTGCCCATGGGCCGGGGGGTTGCGTTTGCTACTCACCGGTAGGATGATTGAAGTTACCGGCCAGTAAGGGGCTTCCCGGCGCGAGGGACAGCGGTGTCCCGAACAGGACAAGGAGTTGTGAATGTCGCACTACAAGGCCAACCTCCGAGACATCGAGTTCAACCTCTTCGAGGTCTTCGGAGCGGGAGAGCGCTTGGGCACCGGCCCACTGGCCGAGCTCGACGTGGACACCGTCAAGGAGGTCCTTCGGGAGATCCGCAAGCTGGCCGAGGGCCCGCTGGCCGCGTCGTTCGTCGACGGCGACCGCAACCCGCCCACGTTCGACGCCGACACCTACTCGGTGACGATGCCCGAGTCCTTCAAGAAGTCCTTCACGACCCTCATGGAGTCCGGCTTCTGGCGCTTCGACCTGCCGGAGCACCTCGGGGGCTCGGGCGCGCCCCCCTCGATCCGCTGGGCCGCGGCCGAGATGCTGCTGGGCGCCAACCCCGCCCTCTACATGTACATGTCCGGCCCCGGCTTCGCCTCGATCCTCGACCACCTGGGCAACGCGGAGCAGAAGAAGTGGGCACAGCTCATGGTCGATCGCGAGTGGGGCGCCACCATGGTCCTCACCGAGCCCGACGCGGGCTCGGACGTCGGCGCCGGGGTCACCAAGGCCTACCCGCAGGCTGACGGCTCCTGGCACATCGAGGGCGTGAAGCGCTTCATCACCTCGGCCGAGCACGACATGAGCGAGAACATCGTCCACCTCGTGCTGGCCCGCCCGGTCGGCGTGGAGGGCAAGGGCGGCCCGGGCACCAAGGGCCTGAGCCTGTTCTTCGTCCCCAAGTACCACTTCGACGCCGAGGGCAACCTGGGCGAGCGCAACGGCGCCTTCGTCACCAACGTCGAGAAGAAGATGGGCCTGAAGGTCTCCACCACCTGCGAGGTCACCTTCGGCCAGAACGGGATCCCGGCGCAGGGCTGGCTGGTCGGCGACGTCCACGAGGGCATCGCCCAGATGTTCAAGGTCATCGAGTACGCCCGGATGATGGTCGGCACGAAGGCCATCGCCACGCTCTCCACCGGGTACCTGAACTCGCTGGAGTACGCCAAGACACGCGTCCAGGGCGCCGACCTCACCCAGATGATGGACAAGAAGGCGCCCCGCGTCACCATCACGGCCCACCCGGACGTCCGTCGCAGCCTCATGCTGCAGAAGTCCTACACCGAGGGCATGCGCGCCCTCATCCACCTGACCGCCTACTACCAGGACCAGATCGACCTGGCCGCTCGCGGCGCCGGCACCGAGGTCGACCCCGCCATGGCGCGCAGGGTGAACGACCTGCTCCTGCCGATCGTCAAGGGCGTCGGCTCGGAGCGCTCGTACGAGCTCCTGGCGACGTCGCTGCAGACCTTCGGCGGCTCGGGCTTCCTGCAGGACTACCCGGTCGAGCAGTACATCCGCGACGCCAAGATCGACACCCTCTACGAGGGGACCACGGCGATCCAGGGCCTCGACTTCTTCTTCCGCAAGATGGTGCGCGACCAGTTCGGTGCTGTCATGCACCTGGGTGGGCAGGTCGCCGACTTCGTCAAGGGCGATCCGGGTGGCTCGCTGACCCACGAGCGTGAGCTCCTGGGCCGGGCGCTCGAGGATGTCCAGGCCGTCATCGCCGTCCTGGGCGGCTGGGCGATGGACTCGCAGTCCAACCCGTCGGAGATCTACAAGGTGGGCCTGAACACCACACGCCTGCTCATGATGATGGGCGACGTGACCATCGGCTACCTGCTCCTGCGTCAGGCCGAGGTTGCCGAGGCCGCGCTGGCCGCCGGGCCGTCGGGCAGGGACGTGGACTTCTACACGGGCAAGGTCGCGGCCGCCAAGTGGTTCGCCGCCAACCGGCTGCCGCTGCTGGCCGCCGAACGTGCCGTCGTCGAGTCCACGACCAACGACGTGATGGAGCTGGCCGAGTCCGCGTTCTGATCCGATCCGCCACGGGCGGGGTGGGGCCTCGGCCCTGCCCCGCCCTTCGCGTCGTGCCCGCCCGCGCGTTGGCCGACTGCCCTTCGCGCGACCGCCGCAGCCCGTCCCCGCTTCCTGCAGCCCGCAGATCGGCGCACGCCCCCTACCCTGAGACCCTGTGAGCCAGCGCATGCGGATGACCGTCATCGGAACCGGGTATCTGGGCGCCACCCACGCCGCCGCGATGGCCGAGACAGGCTTCGAAGTGATAGGGGTCGACGTCGACCGAGCGAAGGTCGCAGCCCTGACCCGCGGCCAGGTCCCCTTCTACGAGCCCGGACTCAGCGAGCTGCTGGCCAAGAACGTGGCGAACGGGCGGCTGCGCTTCACCACCGACTTCGCCGAGGCGGCCGATTTCGGCGACATCCACTTCCTCGGCGTCGGCACCCCCCAGCATCCCCGGACCAACGCCGCGGACCTCAGCCAGGTCCACTCGGCCGTGGACGCCCTCGCACCGCTGCTGCGCCGTCCTGCCACGGTCGTGGGGAAGTCCACCGTGCCGGTCGGCACAGCCGTCGCCCTGCGTGAGCGGCTGCGCGAGCAGGCTCCCGCCGGGGACGCCATCGACCTGGTCTGGAACCCGGAGTTCCTCCGTGAGGGCTACGCCGTAGCCGACACGCTCACGCCGGATCGCATCGTCGTCGGCCTGGCCGAGCAGGCCGCACCGGGTCAGGAGCCGACCGGCGACGAGCAGGTGATGCGCTCGGTGTACGCACCCATGATCGCCGCGGGGTCGCCCTTCCTCGTCATGGACTTCGCGACCGCTGAGCTGGTCAAGGTGGCCGCCAACAGCTTCCTGGCCACCAAGATCTCGTTCATCAACGCCATGGCCGAGATCTGCGAGGCCACGGGGGCGGACGTGACGAGCCTTGCCGAGGCCATCGGGTACGACGAGCGCATCGGCTCGAAGTTCCTTAGGGCAGGCGTGGGGTTCGGCGGGGGGTGCCTCCCCAAGGACATCCGCGCCTTCATGGCCCGCGCCGGCGAGCTCGGCGTGCCCGACGCCCTGAGCTTCCTGCGCGACGTGGACGCCATCAACAACCGCCGGCGATCCTCCGCCGTCGCACTGGCCCGCGAGCTGGTGGGAGGGCGCTTCGTGGGCAAGCGCATCGCGGTGCTGGGTGCCGCGTTCAAGCCCGATTCCGACGACGTCCGGGACTCGCCGGCCCTGGACATCGCCGCGGCCATCTACAACGCCGGGGGCGACGTCGTGGTCCACGACCCGCAGGCCCTGGCCAACGCGAGCAGCGCCTTCCCGAACATGTCCTACGCCGAGGACCTGCGCAGCGCGCTGACCGGCGCCGACCTGACCCTGCTGCTCACCGAGTGGCGCGACTACACCACACTCGACCCGGCCGACGTGGTCGGGCTGCCGGCCAACGCGACCATCCTCGACGGGCGCAACGCCCTGGACGTGGCCCGGTGGCGCGCCGCCGGGTGGACCTACCGGGGGCTGGGGAGGCCGAACGCCTGACGCAGACCCCGGCCCCGGCCCGCCTCCGAGTGGATCGCTGGGGCAGGGGTCGGGCTGACAAGGGGGGTCGGGCTGACAGGGGGATCAGTCCGGCAGGGAGTCGCGCAGGCGCCGCCCACGGGCCTCGGCCCCGGCGCGCAGGGCCTCGCGATGACCGTCGAGCGCCGCACGCAGCCGATCGTCGGTCGTTGCCAGGATCCTGACCGCCAGGAGCCCCGCGTTGGCGGCCTGGCCGATGCCGACTGTCGCGACCGGCACCCCGGCCGGCATCTGGACGATCGAGAGCAGTGAGTCGAGGCCGTCGAGGACCTTCAGCGGCACCGGCACGCCGATGACCGGAAGGGATGTCACCGCGGCGAGCATCCCGGGCAGGTGCGCGGCCCCGCCGGCACCGGCGACGACGACCCGCAGCCCCCGCCCCGCCGCGGCGCGGCCGTACTCGATCATCTGCTCGGGCATCCGGTGCGCAGAGACCACGTCGACCTCGTGCGGCACACCGAAGTCGACGAGGACCTGCGCGGCCGCCGACATGACCGGCCAGTCCGAGTCCGAACCCATCACGACGCCCACGAGGCTCACAGGGTGACTCCCATCAGGTGATCGGCGGCCCGATGCGCCCTGCGCAGCAGGCCCGGCAGGTCCGGCCCGGACACGGTGACGTGGCCCAGCTTCCGGCCGGGCCGGACGTCCTTGCCGTACATGTGGATCCTGACCCCGGGATCGACCGCCATGACCGTCCGGTAGGCGCCGTACACGTCGGTCCGCGGGCCGCCCAGGACGTTCACCATCACCGTGTGCTCGTCGCGGGCGTCGGGGGCCCCGAGCGGGAGCCCGAGCACCGCTCGCAGATGGTTCTCGAACTGGCTGGTGCGCGCACCCTCGATGCTCCAGTGCCCGCTGTTGTGCGGTCGCATGGCCAGCTCGTTGACCAGCACTCCGTCCGGGGTCTCGAACAGCTCCACCGCCAGCATCCCGACCACGTCGAGCACCTCGGCCACCTGGATGGCGATGCGCTGCGCCGCCGCGGCACGCTCCGGCGCCAGGCCGGGACAGGGCGCGACGACCTCGGTGCAGATCCCGTCTGTCTGGAGGGTGCGGACGACGGGGTAGGCCACGACCTCGCCGGTCGTGCTGCGCGCCACCTGCGCGGCCAGCTCGCGGACGAATGGCACGTGCTGCTCCACCAGCCACTGCACGCCCTGGGCCAGTGGATGGCCGGCGATGACATCGGAGGCCTCCTGCTCGGAGGCCACGACCCACACGCCACGGCCGTCGTACCCGCCGCGGCTCACCTTCAGCACCACGGGCCAGTCGTGGTCCCCGGCGAACCGGGCCACATCCCCGGCGTCGACGACGACCGCCCACGCCGGGCCGGGCACACCGGCCCCGGTGATCGCCGCACGCATGTGGACCTTGTCCTGGGCGTGGGCCAGGGCCCCCGGGCCGGGTCTCACCGCCACCCCCGCAGCCACCAGGTCGGCCAGGATCTGCTGGGGGACATGCTCATGGTCGAACGTCACGACGTCGCAGTCCCGGGCCAGCTCCGCCACGGCAACCGGGTCGTCATGGCGGCCGTACACCACGACTCCCCCACCGCGCGCGGCCGACTCGGAGGGCCCACCGGCCAGGACGCGCAGGCCCACACCCAGGGCCAGGGCAGCCTCATGGCTCATCCGAGCGAGCTGGCCACCGCCGATCATCCCCACCACCGGGAAGCCCGGGGCAGCCGCTTGGATACCGGCCAGCGCCACGGCGGAACACTATCGGCCACCTCTCGGCACTATGTTGATCGCGTCGTGCCGCCGGGTTGAGCAGGAGCTCAGATGTCCAACACAGCGCTGCCGTCCACCGAGGCTTCCGAGCCTCCGGACCTCAGTGCCCTGGCTGCCCAGCACGGGCTCACCTCCAGCAGTGCCCGACAGTCGGTCGGCAGCTACATCAGGGAACTCTGGTCCCGTCGTGACTTCATCGTGGCCCTGGCCATGAGCCGCAGCTCTGCACAGTACCGCGACACGGTCCTCGGGCGGGTCTGGCAGGTCCTCTCGCCCATCCTCAACGCGGTCGTCTACTACTTCATCTTCGGCATCCTGCTGCAGACGTCCAAGGGCGTGGACAACTTCCCCGCGTTCCTCATCGCCGGTGTGTTCACCTTCACCTACACCCAGCGCGCCGTCACCGGGGGGACCCGGGCCATCGCCAACAACCGCCAGATCATCCGCGCGATCCACTTCCCCCGGGCGGTCCTGCCCTTGGCGGTCATCGTGCAGGAGGTCCAGCAGCAGGTCGTCTCACTGGCGATCCTGTGCGTGATCATCCTGTTCACGGGAGAGCCTCTAACGTGGTCGTGGCTGGCGCTCCTGCCGATCCTGGCCTTTCAGACCCTGTTCAACACCGGCCTGTGCATGCTCGTTGCCAGGGCCACCGCGGCGAGCCGCGACTTCGCCCAGCTGGTCCCGTTCGCCCTGCAGACGTGGCGCTACCTGTCCGGAGTCATGTTCAGCATCCCGGTCTTCACCGAGGAGCTCGACCCATGGGTGAAGCAGGCCCTCTACCTCAACCCGCTGACCTCGTACCTCGAGATCGTCCGAGACTGCCTGATGGTGAGCTACCAGGCGCCGGGGTACCTCTGGGGCTATGCGATCGGCTGGGCCCTGTTCACCCTCGTGGCTGGTTTCGTGGTGTTCTACCGAGGCGAGGAGTCGTACTCCCGTGGCTGAGACCCATCCTGCGCTGACCCCCGCCGACGACCGGGCCCCCACCGTGGTCTGCGACGACCTGAACGTCGTGTACCGCGTCATCGCCCAGGGCGGGGCATCGTCGGCTGCCGCGTCCCTGCGACGCATCGCTCGCGGGAAGGGCAGCGGAACCGTCTACAAGCGGGTGCATGCAGTGCGCGGCGCATCCTTCGTGGCTCGAGAGGGCGACGCCATCGCCCTGATCGGTCGCAACGGCTCAGGCAAGTCCACCCTCCTGCGCGCGATCGCCGGGCTGCTGCCAGCCGAGTCGGGTCACGTGTACACGGCCGGGCGGCCCACCCTGCTCGGCGTCAACGCCGCCCTCATGCGCGACCTGCCGGGCAGCCAGAACATCCTCCTGGGCTGCATGGCCATGGGCATGACGCGGCAGCAGGCGATCGAACGGCAGGACTGGATCGTCGAGTTCGCCGACCTGGGCGAGTTCATCGACATGCCGATGAGCGCCTACTCCTCCGGCATGGCCGCGCGCCTGCGCTTCGCGATCGCGGCCTCGATGAGCCACGAGATCCTGATGATCGACGAGGCCCTGGCCACCGGCGATGCGGAGTTCCGGAGGCGCAGCGAGCGCCGGATCATGGAGCTGCGCAAGGAGGCCGGCACGGTCTTCCTGGTCTCGCATTCCCTGGGTGTGGTGCGGATGACCTGCAACCGCGCGATCTGGCTGGAGAAGGGTCAGATCCAGCTGGATGGCGAGGCCAACCAGGTCGTCGACGAGTACGAGGCCAAGTACGACCCGGAGGTGGACGCACAGGAGCGCAGGCGCCTTCGGGAGAAGCGGCGCAAGGAGCGGCACGCGCAGGAGGAGGCAGTCAAGCAGGCGGCGATCCGCGCCCGCGAGGCCAGGGAGGCCGAGGAGGCCCGAGCCATGGCCGGCGACGGGTCCGCGGTCCCCGGGGCTCCCGCGCCCCACCCGGCATCCTGACATGACCAACCATCCCCGCGGCCGAGGCTGCTGACGGCCCGGATCCGGACATGGGCTCGGACGTCCTGGCGCACCTCGAACGGGCCGGCGGCGCGTCAGTGGTCACTCGATTCGCCCCGACCCCCAGCGGGTTCCTGCATGCCGGGAACGTGGTCAACGCGCTGCTGACGTCCTGGCTCGCTCGACAGCACCGGGGCCGGATGCTGCTGCGGATCGACGACTTCGACACAGCCCGTCTGCGCGACCGGTACGTCGAGGACATCTTCGACACGATCCAGTGGCTCGGCCTGCCCGTGGCGGGCGGCCCCAGTGATGCGGCGCAGTGGGCGCAGCGACGCTCCCTGGCTCATGGCCGAGACCGGCTCGTCCGCGCCCGGGACGAGCTGTGGGAGCTCCACCCCGACCTGGTGTTCGTGTGCCGGTGCTCGCGCCGTGACCTGTTGGGGGGATTCTGCGTCCGGGGCTGCGCGGCGCGCGGGCACCGCCTGCGCCCCGGCGAGTCGGCGCTGCGCCTGCACGTGCCCCGGGGGACCACAGTGGCGATGCGGATCGTCGGCGAGCTGGGCGGCCTGCCCCTCGCACCCGCGGAGTCCCCGACCGGCGAGCAGGGCTCCGAATCGGTCCGGGCGCTCGCGGGAGCCCGCCGGCTCGGGACCGAGGTCTCGGCCGGGGACCACGTCATCTGGCGGCGGGATGACCTTGCGGCGTATCACCTCGCCTCCGTCGTCCTCGACGAGGGCCTCGGGGTCACGGCGATCGTCCGGGGCATGGACCTGGCGGCGTCCTCGTCGCTGCAGGTGCATCTGGCCAGGCTGTTGACGGCGCGCGGCCCGGCCGCGGCCACCTACCTGCACCACGGCCTGCTCACGGGTCCGGACGGCAGCAAGCTCAGCAAGAGCGCGGGCATCCAGTCAGCGCCGCTGCCCCGCGACGGCGCCCTTCGCGGCAGGCTCATGCGCGCTGCGCAGGCCCTGGGGGCGCCCCTGGGCATCGGGGCACCGCCCGACGAGGGCTGAGGCCGCCCCAGTGACACGCGGGCGGCCGGTCAGCTCGTGCGGTCCACCGCGATCGTGAATGCCGCCCGGAACGCCTTGCCCCGGGGCACGACCTCCATCGGATCCTGGCCGGAGAACGGGTCGCTGGCGGCAGTCATCGGCTCGATGCAGATGTGGTTGCGGTGCGGCGGGCCGTAGAGGATCGCCCAGTCGTACCCGATGTCGAACCGGATCGACATGCGCCGACCGTTGCCCCGGATGTACGCGGCGGTCCCGTTCTGGACATCGGCGTACAGGTCGTCCAGGTGGCGGTCACCCAGATGCCCGACGATGGGCGCCACATCCTCCCGGGTGCCGGTCGGCAGCAGGGTGGAGTCCAGCGGGCATCGCCGGGTGAAGGGCAGGTAGACCTCCCACTCGCTGCGCGGCAGCCCGGGGATCGACAGGTAGGGGTGCCAGCCGAAGGCGATCGGAACCTCGTCCTGCCCGGTGGCGATGATCGCCGTCGAGAAGGTCAGCGACGTGGCTCGCAGGGTCACCTTGATCTCGATGTGGTGCTCGAACGGGAACGCGGAGAAGTCCACGCGCGTCTGGTCGAAGACGAGGCGCGCCATGATCCATGCCTCGGAGTCGTTCGACTCGATCTCGATGATGTCCCAGTCGGGGCTGCCGCGCAGCAGGCCGTGGATGGGCTGGCCGTAGGCGTCGAAGCGCATGTGCGGGGTGTTCGGGTGGACGTCGATGCGGCGGACCCCGCCACCCTCGTGGACGACGGCGTACGCCATGCGGCCCAGACGGTTGGCCCACGGTGCGAGGAGGGGAACGCCGAAGGTCTTCCCCGATTCCACATACCCCTTGAGCCCGTATCGCTGGCCGAGCATCTCCTCGCCGTCATGGGTCATCGAGCAGCAGACCATGCCGGCCCTGGGCACGAAGGATGCCGTGACGTTGGCCGGCGACACCAGCGTCACCATCTCGTATTCGGGCATCTCCGGGTGTGGCCCGCGCGTGATCGAGTACACGCGCCCACAGTAGGGCTTACCGATGGGGTCCGGCCGGGCGAGCGCTGCCCTGGCCCTCCGGTCATGGGGGGCCACGCACGAGCGCGCGTGATCGCTGGGCCAGGCCGCTTCGGCCCTGCCGACCTGGCCCGCGGCGCTACTCGACGGGCAGCCCGAGGTCGCGGGCGATGAGCATGCGCTGGACCTCGGAGGTGCCCTCGCCGATCTCGAGCACCTTGGCATCCCGGTAGAAGCGGCCCACCGCCGACTCGATCGTGAAGCCGTACCCACCGTGCACCTGCGTGGCCGCGCGGGCGTTGTCCATCGCCGCATCGGACGAGGTCAGCTTGGCGATGCTCGCCTGGCGGGCGAAGGGCTGGCCGGCGACCATGCGGGCCGCGGCGTCGCGCCACGCCAGTCGGGACAGGTGGGTGCGGACCTCCATGTCGGCGATCATGAACTGGATGGCCTGCCTGGTGGCGATGGGTCGGCCGAACGACTCCCGTGTGGCGGCGTAGGCCAGCGACTCGTCGACACAGCCCTGGGCCAGGCCCGTGCCGAGGGCGGCGATGGCGATGCGCCCCTCCGAGAGGATCGAAAGGAACTGGGCGTAACCGCGGCCACGCTCGCCGACGAGGTTCGAGGCGGGGACCCGCACGTCGGTGAAGGAGAGCTCGTGGGTGTCCGAGGCGTTCCAGCCGAGCTTGTCGTACTCCGCGGCTACGACGAGGCCGGGCGTCCCAGCCGGGACCAGGATGGCCGAGATCTCGGCACGGCCGTCCAGACGGCGGCCAGTGATCGCGGTGACGTTCACCAGGCCGGTGATCGGCGTCCCCGAGTTGGTGATGAAGGACTTCGAGCCGTTGATGATCCACTCGTCGCCGTCGAGGACCGCAGTCGTCCGCAGGCTGGCCGCGTCGGAGCCGCTGCCGGCTTCGGTCAGCCCGAAAGCGCCCAGGATCTCACCGGCGGCCAGGCGCGGCAGCCACGTCGCCTTGAGCTCGTCGGAGCCGAAGCGCAGGATGGGCATCGCGCCCAGGGACACGCCGGCCTCCAGCGTGATCGCGATGGACGAGTCGACGCGGGCGAGCTCCTCGATCGCCACGCACAGGGCCACGTAGTCCCCGCCCATCCCGCCGTGCTCCTCCGGGATCGGCAGGCCGAAGAGTCCCATCTCGCCCATGCGCCGGACCAGGTCCAGAGGGAAGGTGCCAGCGCTGTAGTGCTTGCCGATGACAGGGGCCACCTCGTCGTGCGCGAAGCGCGCCACTACTTCACGTAGTTGCTCATGCTCGGCTGATAGGGCAAGGTCCATGTCTGACGCCTTTCATCCACCGCGATGTGCCCGCACAGGGTAGCGAGCGTGACGAGGGTCACGATCAGGAAGGTGTGCAGGCGCCCGGAGAGGGGTATGGCTCAGGCATGACCCAAGCTGTCGAGGCTGGTACCAGCCCTGCCACGGTGGAATGGCCACGCCCCCGGCCTCGGCTGCACATCCCGGACCGGGTGGCGCGGATCGGCTCGGAGATCGCGAAGTTCGCCAGCGTGGGGGCCATCGCCTTCGTCATCGACGTGGGACTGTTCAACCTGCTGCGGGCCGACATGCTCATGGACAGCCCGCTCACGGCCAAGACCATCAGCGTGCTGGTGGCGACGATCTTCGCCTACCTGGCCAACCGGCACTGGACCTACCGGCACCGTCCGCGCACCGGCGCGCGACGCGAGTCCGCCCTCTTCCTGGCAACCAATGCCGCGGCGCTCCTCATCTCCTGGGCGTGCCTGGCCACGACACACTACGTGCTGGGCCTGGACTCCCAGCTCGCCGACAACATCAGCGGCAACGGCATCGCCCTTGCGCTGGGGACCGCCTTCCGGTTCTACGTGTACCGGACCTGGGTCTTTCCCAAGGCTGACGACAGCGTGCTCGTCTTCGACGTGACGACGCCCAGCCTGCAGGAGAGTGCTGATGCCGGCGCCGGGCTGGCCCGCCAGGCCTGATCGCCCTCAACGCTGCGCTTCCTCCTCGACCCCCCCACCGCTGGCTCGCCGCTTCCTCGGCGCCTTCCTCGGCGCCAGGGAGCTCACGCGGGTCAGGCCCACGCCCCGCAACCGTCGTGGGGTCATGTGGCGGATCGCGTAGGCGCCCGAGTCACGCACGGCATCCTCAGTGGCCACGTCGATGAGCGTCATCCCCGGCCGTGCGATGCCCGTCAGCCGGCTGGCCCGGTTCACCGTGCGCCCGTAGTAGTCGCCCATCCGGGAGACCAGTCCGCCAGTGGCGATCCCGATGCGGACGTGGAGGGGCTCAGGTCCGGGGGAGGTCAGATCATGGATGGCGACCGCTATCTGGGCCGCTGTGGCTGCCTGGGCGGTCACGAACATGACTTCGTCGCCCAGGGTCTTGACCAGTCGGGCGCCAGCTCCTGCGACGATGTCCGCGGCCCCGGTCTCGAAGGTGTGCACGAGCTCGGCGAGCTCCTCGTCTCCCATCGCGCGGACCAGCCGTGTGAATCCCGCGATGTCGGCGAAGCCCACGGTGGCCACAGGAGCCTCAGGATCGATCTCGTCGAGGCCGGCGAGCCCTCGGCCCATCACTGCGGCGAGATGCCGGCGCCATGAGTAGACCAGCAGTCGCTCCATGCCCGGCAGAAGCTCGTCGATCGAGTCCCCCAGGCGGTCCATGTCCAGCTCGGTGTCGGACTCGGCGAGGACCCGGAGCATGGTGTCGACCTGCCAGTCCGCCAGCCTCGCCGCGGTCTGCCCGAGGCTGCGCATGAGCTCGACCGCGGTCTCGCGATCCATCCGCCCGTCACGGACCCAGGACGACAGGAGCTGCAGTGAGGCCACGTCGCCGACCGTGAAGGCTCGGGCCGACCCCACGTCAGGGAACGCCATCGCGCGCCAGTAGGGCTGGGCCTCCTCGACCGTGAGTCCCGCACCTGCCGAGGCCTCCTCGCGGGTCAGGTCCGCGGGACCGGCGAGAACGATCTCCGTGATGCGCCCGATGGCCCCGGCCCTCGGCCCCGGACGTGGCACGTCACTGCGCGGAGGCGTGGACCACGTCTCCGACCGTCACGGACACCGCCTCGCCGTCGGCGTCGACCACCAGCTCGCCGCCCGGGCCGATCGCGATGGCCGTGCCCACCAGGTCGGCCGCGCCGGGGCGGCTGACGCTCACCTGGGCACCCACCGAGATGCACCGCTCGCGGTAGGCCCCCAAGAGCTTGTCGAGGGCCTCCGGATCCGTGCCGACCGCGTCCCAGGCGGTGAACCAGTGCTCGATGCGCGACAGGGCGCGGCCGATGAGCTTGGCACGTCGGGGTCGCGCGATGCCGGCCAGCGTGATCGATGTCGCACCGGGGACGGGCAGGTCCTCCGCGGCGAGGTCTGCATTGATCCCCACTCCGAGCACGATGGCCTCTGTGGCCTCGTCACGCTCCGCCAGCAGCCCGCCGACCTTGCCGCCACGACCGCTGGGTGCGTCCTCGTCTCTGATCACAAGATCGTTGGGCCACTTCAGCGAGACGCGGATCCCGGTGACGAACTCGATCGCCTCGGCCACCGCGACGCCGGTCAGCAAGGGCAGGATGCCCAAGGCATGGTCGGGACCGTCCGGGTGGACCACCACGGAGAACAGGCAGGCCGTTCCGGCCGGCGCTTCCCAGGCACGGTCCAGGCGACCGCGTCCGGCGGTCTGGACGTCAGAGACGAGGATCGTCCCGGTCGGGGCCCCCGCCGCGGCCATGGCCAGCCCGACCGTGTTCGTCGAGCCGATCTGCGGGAAGACAGTGACACTGCGCCATGAGCCACCGCCCTTGCGGATGGACTTCAGGATCGCCGCGGCCTCCAGATCGACCGGCCAGCCGTGCTGATAGGACACACCACTGGAGCGGGGACTGCCGTCGGAGAACGGGACGAGCGGCGCAGGGCCAGCCACTACCGGCCCAGAGGGGGATTCAGACACGGGGATAAAGTTACTTCACCACGCCCGGCGAGAGGACGAGATGACTGCCACGGCGCCCGAAACCCCACCCGGCCCGGGAGGCGTCACACCGGACCTCACGAGCACGGCCGGCAAGATCGCCGACCTGGAGGCCCGCCGTCACGAGGCGATCCTGGCCGGCAAGGCCGCCCGCGTCGAGAAGCAGCACGCGAAGGGCAAGATGACCGCCCGGGAGCGGCTGCGCCACTTCCTGGACGCCGGCTCCTTCGTCGAGCTCGACGAGCTGGCCCGCCACCGCTCCCACGCATTCGGCGGCCAGAGACTGCGCCCCTACGGCGACGGCGTCGTGACCGGCCACGGCACGGTCGACGGGCGGCCGGTCTGCGTGTTCGCCCAGGACTTCACCGTCTTCGGTGGATCGCTCGGCGAGGTCTTCGGCGAGAAGATCATCAAGGTGATGGACCTGGCCCTGCGAAACGGCTGGCCCATCGTCGGCATCAACGACTCCGGCGGTGCGCGCATCCAGGAGGGCGTGGTCTCCCTGGGCATCTACGGGGAGATCTTCCGGCGCAACGTGATGGCGTCCGGGGTTATCCCGCAGATCTCCCTGATCATGGGCCCCTGCGCCGGCGGTGCGGTGTACTCCCCGGCGATCACGGACTTCACGGTGATGGTCGACAAGACCTCGCACATGTTCATCACCGGGCCCGACGTCATCAAGACCGTGACCGGCGAGGACGTGGAGTTCGAGGAGCTGGGGGGCGCCCGCGCGCACAACTCCAAGTCCGGCGTGGCCCACTACATGGGCACCGACGAGCATGACGCCCTCGACTACGTCCGCGCGCTGCTGTCCTACCTGCCGGCGAACAACTTCGAGCGTGCGCCGGTGCAACCCGGCGCAGCCGACCTCGGCGAGACCGACACGGATCGCGAGCTGGACACGCTGATCCCGGACTCGCCCAACCAGCCCTACGACATGCACACCGCCATCGAGGCGATCCTCGACGACCAGGAGTTCCTCGAGGTCCAGCCGCTGTTCGCGCCGAACATGGTCATCGGGTTCGGCCGCGTCGAGGGGCACTCGGTGGGGATCGTGGCCAACCAGCCGATGCAGTTCGCCGGCACGCTGGACATCGACGCCTCCGAGAAGGCCGCACGCTTCGTGCGGACCTGCGACGCCTTCAACATCCCGGTCATCACGTTCGTGGACGTCCCCGGCTTCCTGCCCGGCACGTCGCAGGAGTGGGACGGGATCATCCGCCGCGGCGCGAAGCTGATCTACGCCTACGTCGAGGCCACCGTGCCGAAGGTGACGGTGATCACGCGCAAGGCCTACGGCGGCGCGTACGTCGTCATGGGGTCCAAGCACCTGGGCGGCGACGTGAACATCGCCTGGCCGTCCGGTCAGATCGCCGTCATGGGCGCCCAGGGTGCGGTGAGCATCCTCTACCGCAAGGAGCTGGCAGCCTCTGACGACGCAGCAGCCACTCGGGCCAGGCTGGAGGCCGAGTACAACCTCGAGCTGGCCAATCCGTACCTCGCTGCCGAGCGCGGCTACATCGACAACGTGATCCTGCCCCGGGAGACCCGGGCCCAGGTGACCCTGGCGCTGCGCGTCCTGCGCAACAAGCGCGAGTCGATGCCCCCGAAGAAGCACGGGAACATCCCGCTGTGAGCGGTTCGGACGGTACGCCGGTGCTGCGGATCCTTCGCGGGGGTGTCCCCGACGACAGCGAGCTCGCGGCGATCGTCGTGGCGATCGCAGCCGCCTCGGGTGGCCCCACGGAGCCGGGCGTTGGCAGCGGATCCGACGACCGCCGCTGGGCCTACCCCGCGAGCCTGGTCCGACCGGCGGTCCACCCGACCGGCTGGTGGGCCTCGGGCCTGCCACGCTGATCCACCCGGAGCATCGCCGGGGTCCCAGGGCCGGCGCGGACCAGGACCGAGGAGTGCAGGGCGTCTGACCGCATGACCTCGGATGCTCCGACCGCGCACCGCGACGGGCGCCGGTCGGAGCCTCGTTCGAGCGTCAGGTCAGCGGGGGAGGAACGTGAGACAGTCCGCCGGGTCGCCCAACGTGCCGATGTGGACGGCCTCCGCCGTGCACTCGAGGGCGGAGTAGTGGGTGCAGTCGATGCGCTGGCAGGCGCCGACGTGGGCGAGGACCGAGCTCAGGCCGCCCTTCATGTCCAGTGGGATGAAGGTGGCGCAGGTGGCCGAATCGGCTCCGCCCACCGTGATCGCGCCGGCGTGGCAGCTTGCGTCAGGGTCCTGCTGCCCACCGGGGCGTGGCACTCGTTGGGCCGGGGAGAGTGACGCGGTCGGCCCGGACTCACGCCTCGATCGGCCACGATCCCCGTCGCCCGGCGCTGGCTGCCGGGCCACGGTCGACCGCAGGCTGACAGTGATTAG
>CAZWXF010000010.1:0-39810 GCA_964638055.1 uncultured Bifidobacteriaceae bacterium
CCCCCCGGAGCACTGGAACACCCCCACTGGTGGGTCATCCCCCAGAACGAGCACAACCCGCACGCCCATGCGGTCGCTCGGGGCGACACGGCCCGGAGAGGCGACACGGCCCTGAGCGACACGACACGGCAGGACGAGGGATCGAAGTGGTCGGCGTGAGCCACGAACCCGCGCCCGGGGTGTCCAGTGCTTCATCGGCCCGACAGAGTGCGAGCCCTCGGGATGGTCGACATCAGGAGCCAGCCCTTGCCAACCCCACATGCGCAGGCCCAGGCATCAGGGGTCATGACACAGGGCGATCAGCGTGCCACCAGGCAGCGTGCCACCAGGCAGCGTGCCACCAAGCAGGTGGAGGGCGGTTCCCGGCTGCGGACCTGTCCGGCTACGTGACGTCCGGGACTGTCCGGTACGGGTACGTCGGCTCGACGTAGTCCCCACGCTCCTGTCTCTTGGGCAGCTTGATGTCCCGCTTGGGCAGAGGCTCGTAGGGGATCAGGCTCAGCAGGTGCGTGATGATGTTGATCCTGCCGCGCTTCTTGTCGTCGGTCACGGCTACGTACCACGGCGCCCAGGATGTGTCGCTGGCAGCGATCATGGCGTCGCGCGCGCGACCGTAGTCGAACCAGCGGCTGTACGAGCGCAGGTCCATGTCCGTGAGCTTCCACACCTTCCGGGGGTCGTTGATGCGGCCCTCGAGCCGGCGGGTCTGCTCCTTGGGGCTGACCTCGAGCCAGTACTTGATGAGGATCACGCCGGAGTCGACGATCGCCTTCTCGACGGCGGGCACCATGTCGAGGAATCGCTCCACCTGGTCCTCGGGAGTGAACCCCATGACGCGCTCAACACCGGCCCGGTTGTACCAGCTGCGGTCGAGGATGACGATCTCGCCGGCCGCCGGGAGGTGGGGAAGGTAGCGCTGGATGTACATCTGGGTCTTCTCGCGGTCATTCGGGGCGGGCAGCGCCACGACCCGGAACGTCCGCGGGCTCACCCGTTCCGTGATGGCCTTGATGACCCCGCCCTTGCCCGCGGTGTCGCGGCCCTCGAAGACCAGGACGACCTTCGCCCCGCTGGACTTGACCCACTCCTGCAGGGCGACGAGCTCGGCATGCAGCTTCTTGAGCCGACGGTTGTAGTCCTTCTCAGACATCGGCGGCTTGGGCGCGTCGGGCTGCGCCCCCGGCTTGCTCACGCCTGCGGCGTCTTGGACCTTCGCAGCCTTCGAGCCCTTCGACTTCTTGTCCTTCGTGGCCACGTCGTGCCCTCCATCCCGTTTCGGGGAAGCGTACGACCGGGGACCGCATCGAAGCGGGTCAGGCGGGGGGCACGCGCAGGAGAACGGCGCTCCTCGGCGTCAGCGTCAGCTTCGAGCCCCTCCTGCTGACCTTCCCCAAGGGCATCGTGCCCGAGGTGTCCAGGACGATCTCATAGCGGACCCCGAAGGGGCGTCCCGGCAGGAGGAAGGTCGACTTGACCGGGTTGGCATTGAGAACCAGCAGGAAGGGGTCGTCGATGACGAGCTGCCCCTGCGGTCCGCGGGCGGCCAGATCCCCGGACAGGTACATCCCCACGAGCCGGTCGTCGCTGAAGTGCCAGTCGTGATCCGTCAGCTCCTGCCCGTCCCCGCGCAGCCAGGCCAGGTCCTTGGGCTGACCGGGAAGGGGCGCTGTGCCGTCGAAGAAGTACTTCCGGGAGAAGACCGGATGACGGCGTCGTACGGCGATCACCTGCGAAGTGAAGTCGAGCAGGTCCTGCTGCCAGTCGGCCAGATCCCAGTCCACCCACGAGATCTCGTTGTCCTGGCAGTAGGCGTTGTTGTTTCCCTGCTGGGTCCGGCCCATCTCGTCGCCGGCGGTGATCATGGGCACGCCCGTGCTGAGCAGGAGGGTTGTGAGCATGTTGCGGATCTGACGGCGGCGCAACGTGTTGATCTGCGCGTCGTCGACCTCGCCCTCGGCGCCGTGGTTCCAGGATCGGTTGTTGTCGGTGCCGTCCCGGTTGTTCTCGCCGTTTGCCAGGTTCCGTTTGTGCGAATACGTGACGAGGTCGCGCATGGTGAAGCCGTCATGGGAGGTGACGAAGTTGATGGAGGCGAAGGGTCGGCGGCCCTCCGAGGCGTAGAGGTCGGCCGAGCCGGTGAGTCGCCATCCGAGCTCCGAGAGCTTGCCGCTGCCCCGCCAATAGTCCCGGATGCAGTCGCGGTACTTGTCGTTCCACTCCGTCCAGAGCGGCGGGAACTCGCCGACCTGGTACCCGCCAGCCCCGACATCCCAGGGTTCGGCGATCAGCTTGACGTTCCGCAGGACCGGGTCCTGCTGGATCGTTGACATGAACGACCCGAGCATGTCGACGTCATGGAAGGAGCGCGCCAGGGCGCTGGCCAGGTCGAACCGGAACCCGTCCACGTGCATCTCGGTGACCCAGTAGCGCAGCGAGTCCATGATCAGCTGCAGCACGTGCGGCTGGGAGGCGTCGGGCGTGTTGCCGCATCCGGTGTAGTCGGCGTAGAAGCGGCCGTTCCTGAGTCGGTAGTAGCCGTCGTTGTCGATGCCCCGGAAGCTGACGGTCGGTCCCTGTTCGTTGCCCTCGGCGGTGTGGTTGTAGACGACGTCCAGGATCACCTCGAGCCCAGCTGCGTGGATCGCCCGGACCATGTCGCGGAACTCACCGACCTGCTGGCCCCGGCTGCCACTCGAGCTGTAGGCCCCATGCGGGGCGAAGAAGCCCAGTGTGTTGTACCCCCAGTAGTTCACCAGGCCGCTGGCCACGAGGTGGTCCTCGGGAAGGAACTCGTGGATGGGCAGCAGCTCGATGGCGGTGACTCCGAGCCGCGTCAGATGGTCGATCACCGCCGGATGAGCGAGTCCCGCATAGGTCCCTCGCAGGGCCTCAGGGACCTGTGGATGGCGCATAGTCATCCCGCGGACGTGAGCCTCGTAGATGACCGTCTCGGTCCACGGGGTGTTGGGCCGGGTGTCGCCCTGCCAGTCGTAGCCCTCACATGCGACGACGACGCACCGTGGAACGTGGGGAGCGGAGTCCCTGTCGTCTCGCATCGTGTCGTCCGTGCCGACGTGGCCCCTCGTGGCCGGGTGCGGCTCGTATCGACCGTGGATCGCGCGCGCGTAAGGATCCATGAGCAGCTTCGCCGGGTTCCAGCGCGATCCCTGCCATGGATCCCACGAACCGTCGACGCGGAAGCCGTAGAGGTCGCCGGCTCGCATCCCAGGCACGTACCCGTGGAAGACGTGGAAGGTGCTCTCGCGCAGAGCGACGCGACGCTCGGCACCCGCCTCGTCGAAGAGGCACAGATCGACTGCTGAGGCTCCCTCCGCCCAGATGGCGACATTGGCCCCGCCCTCGTCCAGGGTCACCCCCAGAGGGTTCCAGGTGCCCGGCCAGGCGTCGGGCTGGCGCTCGTGACCGACGTTCACCAGCCCCAGCACGGACGCTGGTCCGTCACCGGTCCGGGGTTGCTCCTGCCCCATGTGCACCGGATCAGGTTACCCACCCGCTGCCGCCGCGCATCCGCACGCCGTCCCGTGACCGCCCGCGAGGGCCGGTCCGGCGGCCGTTGCTAGCCTCGACCGGGTCTGGCAGGGGCCAGTGCGAGAGGAGCAGCGATGGAGCCGCAGGTCGTCGTCGAGGGCACAGGGTGCCGGGTCGAGATGGAGGGGGCTGTGGCAACGTTGCGGCTGGACCGGCCACCGGTGAATGCGCTGGACCTGCAGATGCAGCGGGAGATCCGCCACGCAGCCCGCTGGGTCGCCGAGCAGCCGGAGATCCGCGCGGTCGTCATCCACGGCGGGGCGAAGATGTTCGCTGCAGGCGCGGACATCAAGGAGATGGCCGCGCTCGGATACCAGGAGATGCTGGCCGCATCGTCGCTCCTGCAGGAGTCGTTCCAGGCGGTGGCGAACATCCCCGTGCCGGTCGTCGCGGCGGTGACGGGCTATGCGCTGGGCGGGGGCTGCGAGCTGGCGCTGTGCGCAGACCTGCGGATCGCGGGGGAGCGCGCCAAGTTCGGGCAGCCCGAGGTGCTCCTCGGCGTCATCCCAGGCCTGGGCGGGACCCAACGGCTCAGCCGACTGATCGGGCCCTCCCGGGCCAAGGACCTGATCTTCACCGGGCGGTTCGTCGACGCTCAGGAGGCCCTGCGCCTCGGACTTGCCGACCGGGTCGTCGCGGATGACCAGGTCATCTCCGAGGCCATGGCCCTGGCCTCGACGCTCGCGTCAGGTGCACCGCTGGCCCTGGCGGCGGCCAAGCGGGCCATCAACCACGGGCTGAACACGGATGTCGTGACGGGCTGTGAGCTGGAGCGCCAAGAGTTCGCGGGTCTGTTCGCGACCGAGGATCGCCGCATCGGGATGGAGTCGTTCCTCGCCGCGGGGCCCGGGAAGGCGCAGTTCATCGGGAGCTGATCTGATGCGGGGCGGGGCTGCGGCATCGTCGTGCGACAGGGCGACCCCGCCACCGACGGGGGATGCAATGGCGGGGTCGCAGGCAGAACTCTACCGCTCTGCTGAGGCCGCGCAAGCGTCAGCGGTCTCAGCGTGTGACCAAGATCACGAAGGGGAGGAGAGGCGGTTCCGCGCTGGCAAGGGACGCCCGTCCGCGGCCCCGCCCGCAGGCCCCGAGACTGTCTTCGTGCGCCACGCGGAGCGGTCCCTGGCCGGCTGCATCGGCCATCATCGGCGGGCTCGTCACGGGGAGGAGGAGAGCCGCTCTCCCTGTCCAGGCGATCCGCAACGGACGCTCGCGACCGGCCGACCCTTATCTGGGCCTTTCTGAGTGATCATCACATCGCTATAAGGTGGGCGCGGCAGCGATGCACCACCCATGGGAACGGGGCGGCCATGAAGGTCCAGCAGACGGCGGTCCAGACGGATCGGGTCCTCACGATCCCCAACGCCATCAGCTGCGTGCGTCTCCTGACGATCCCCGTCTTCGTGTACCTGGCCCTCGTCGAGCAGGCCGACGGCGCCGCGGCCCTCGTGCTCGTCCTGGGGGGGATCACGGACTTCCTCGACGGCTACCTGGCCCGGCGCTGGTCGCAGATCTCCCGGGTGGGCCAGCTGCTCGACCCCATCGCGGACCGGCTCTCCACGCTGGCGGTCTTGATCGTCTTCCTGGTGCGGGAGATCGTTCCCTGGTGGTTCGTCCTGCTCCTGCTCAGTCGGGACGCCTTCCTGTCCGTCCAGGTCGCCCGGCTCAAGCGGCACGGCGTGACCGGGCTGGCGGTGAACTTCATCGGCAAAGCGGCCACGTTCTACCTGCTCATGTCGTTCCCGTTCCTTCTGTGGGGCAGTGAGGCCACCAGCGGGATCGCCTCCCTGGCATGGACGGTCGGGGTCGCGATGGCGATCTGGGGCGCCGGCCTCTACTTCTACAGCGCGTGGCTGTACCAGCGGGAGGTCCGGGTGATCCTGGCCCGATCCGTGGCGATCGCGTAGGGCTGGTGGAGCCCATGCGCGCTGTGATCATGGCAGGTGGTGAGGGGACCAGGCTGCGCCCCCTCACCACGAACGTCCCCAAGCCACTGCTGCCCATCGTGGGTGAGCCGATCATGGGCCACCTCCTCCGTCTGCTCAGCCAGCACGGGATAGACGAGGCCGTGGTCACTGTCCAGTACCTGGCAGGCCTGATCCGAAGCTATTTCGGCGACGGCAGCGAGTTCGGCATCAAGCTGTCCTATGCGACCGAGTCGGTCCCCCTGGGCACCGCGGGCAGCGTCCGCAACGCGGAGAAGGGGCTGCGCGGGGACGACTTCCTCGTGGTCTCCGGCGACGCGCTGACCGACATCGACCTGGGGCAGCTCATCGAGTTCCACAAGCGCAACGACGCCCTGGTCACCGTGGCGCTGGCCCGCAAGCCCAACGTCGTGGAGTTCGGCAACGTCATCACCGCCCCTGACGGGCGGATCAGGCGGTTCGTCGAGAAGCCGACCTGGGGGCAGGTGCTCTCCGACACCGTCAACACGGGCATCTACGTCATGCGCTCCGAGGTTCTCGACCGGGTCCCGCCGGACGAGGTCGTCGACTGGTCCTCTGATGTCTTCCCGCGGCTGCTGCGCGCCGGCGAGCGCATCTTCGGCTACATCGGCGAGGCCTATTGGGAGGATGTCGGCACGATCGAGTCGTACCTGTCGGTGCAGCGCGACGTGCTCATGGGTCGGGTCCGGGCCCACATCGGCGGATTCGAGGTGGCTCCCCGCGTCTGGCTGGGCGAGGGGGCGACCGTCGACGTGGAGGCGCGCATCGAGGCGCCGTGCTTCATCGGCGACCACTGCAACATCGAGCGGGATGCGATCATCGGCCCTGCGGCGGTGCTGGGAAGCAACGTCCTGGTCCGGCGAGGCGCTCGGATCCAGGGATCGCTGATCGACTCCGGGGCCTACGTCGACGCCGGGGCCGAGGTCAACGGGGCGCTGGTGGGGCGGGCGACCGAGCTGCGTGCCGGGGTCCACGTCGATCCGGGCGCGGTCATCGCAGACCAGTGCGTCCTGTCCGAGGAGGTGCACGTCTGCGCGGGGGTCCACGTGTATCCGGCCAAGACGATCGAGGCCGGGGTCGTCGTCACCGACAACGTCATCTGGGACTCGCAGGGCCATCGCTCCCTGTTCGGCCCCCGGGGAGTGTCCGGGATCGTGAACCTGGACATCACAGCAGAGATGGTGGTTCGCCTGGCCGGGGCCTATGCGACGCTGCTTCCCAAGGGAGCCACGGTCACTGTCGGCAGGGACCACTCACGGGCTGCGCGAGCGATGAACCGCTCGCTGGCCGGGTCCCTGACGGCTGCGGGTCTGAGCATCAGGGACCTGCGCGTGATCCCGCTGCCGATCGCCCGCTCCGACACCTCGCGATTCGCCCAGGGGGGCGTCTACCTGCGAACCGGCCTGGGCAACCCCGAGAAGCTGGACCTGCTCATCATGGACGAGACCGGCGCGAACCTCGCCGCCGCCGGCCAGCAGCGGATCGAGCGCGTCCTGGGCCGGCGCAACTTCCGTCGCGCCCTGCCCTGGGAGATCGGGGACATCCACACCCCGCATCGCGTCGTCGACGAGTACGCCGGCCAGTTGGCGTCCGCCATCAACACGGGAGGGGTCAACGACGCTGGGCTCAAGGTCGTCGTGGACACGGGGCTGGGAGCGGCGTCCCTGGTCCTGCCCCGGGTGCTGTCCCCCTACGGGATCAATGTGCTGACCGTCAACGGGCGTCTTGACGAGGACCACCCGACGTCCACTGAGGACTCCTACCACCGGGCGATGGGGCGGCTGGCCGAGCTCGTCGCGAGCTCCGGGTCGGATCTGGGTGTGCGCTTCGACCCGGTGGGGGAACGGCTCTCGCTCGTCGATGAGACCGGCACGGCCTTCGACCACGGGCGTGCCCTTCTGGTACTGCTGGACCTGGTGGCGGCCGAGCGGCACGGCGGTGTCGTGGGCCTGCCGCTCAACACCACCCGCATCGCCGAGTCCGTGGCCGCCTACCACGGGACAACGGTGGCATGGGCTGGCACGTCGACCGCGTCCCTGTCCCAGCTGGCCGGTCGCCCGGGCCTCATCTTCGCCGGAGACGGGCGCGGCGGTTTCATCGTGCCCGAGAACGGGCCGCACGTGGATGGGATCGCCGCGTTCGTGCGGCTCCTGGGCCTGGTCGCCCGCACCCAGCTCACGCTCTCGGCGATCGACGCCCGCATCCCGCGTGCCCACCTGGCCAAGGCCCACCTGCCGACGCCCTGGGCCCGGCGCGGCACGGTCATGCGCTCCCTGGTGGAGGCCGCGGGAGCCCGTCAGGTCAGCACCCTGGACGGCGTCCGGATCGAGGAGGCCGACGGCAGCTGGTCGCTGGCAGTGCCGGACGAGGTGGAGGCCGTCATCCGGGTGTGGACCGAGGGTCCCTCGCAGCAGCGGGCCCAGCAGCTGCTCGCGGAGATGTCAGAGATCATCCGCAGTGGGGCGGGTCTCGGGTGACGCCCGTGGCCGCACGGGTGAGCAGCTCCCAGAGCCTGCTGTCGGGGATCGCCCAGGACGTCACCCGCAGCGACTACGCCCCGGTGCCGGGAAGCGTCGGAGTGGGACTGCGGCGAAGCAGGCGCCTCGTGCTGACGGTGGCGATGGGACTGGCGGGATTCGTCCTTGCGCTGGGCCTGGCCGAGCGGGTGGGCAACGAGCCGCTGGTGAACGAGCAGCGACGCCAGCTGCTGGATCGGATAGCGGCCGCATCGGGGATGCAGGCACTGCTGGTGACCCGCGTGGCTGACCTGACCGACCGGGCCGACCAGGCTCGATCCGAGGCACTGGCCGACGACGCGGACGGCCAGGAGCTGGCGGCCGGGCTCAGCGCCCACGAGGTTGCAGCGGGAATCGTCGCTGTGACAGGTCCGGGCGTGGTGGTCACATTGAGTGATCGACCGGTGGAGGATGCCTCCGAAGAGCCGGAGCGGGTCCTGGACGCAGATGTCCGGCTGGCGGTCAATGGCCTGCTGGTCGCGGGTGCCGAGGCGATCGCCGTCAACGGTCAGCGGATCACGGCGGCCTCGGCGATCCGCTCGGCAGGCGACGCGATCCTGGTCAACTTCCATCCGCTCGCGCCCCCGTACGTCGTGGAGGCGATCGGCCCGCCCCGGAGGCTGTCGGACTCCTTCGCCTCCACCAGGGATGCCGAAGCGCTGCGGTCGCTGGCCGATCAGTTCGGCATCGGGTTCAGCACGGCCACGCAGGGCCTGCTGCGCCTGCCGGGCTATCACTCGGCCCTGCCGGAATCGTCCACCCCGTCGGCGTCCGCCCCTTCGGCCTCCCAGGAGGGTGACCGATGATCGCGCTCGTCGGCCTGCTCATCGGGATCGGCGCCGGCCTGCTGCTGGAGCCCACAGTGCCTCTGTGGTTCCAGCCCTACCTGCCCATCGCGGTCATCGCGGCGCTGGACGCGGTCGTCGGCGCGGGGCGTGCCCTGCTCGAAGGGGTCTTCCGAGACCGCGTATTCGTGATCTCGTTCCTGAGCAACGTCTCCGTCGCTGCTCTGATCGTGTGGATCGGCGATCTTCTGGGAGTCGGCTCGCAGATGTCGACCGGCGTGGTCGTCGTGCTGACCATGCGGATCTTCGCCAACGCGGCGGCGATCCGGCGGCGGGTGCTGCACGCATGACGCAGCCCTGGCCTGAGCCGCCGAGCTGGCCCGACCGCCCGGACTATCGCATGAGCTCGCTGTTCCGCTGGCGGGGGCGGGCGAGCCTGCTGGCTGCCGCGATGCTCGCCCTGCTGGGCCTCCTGCTCGTGGCTGGGGCCCAGTCGCACACGCAGGACGCAGGGCTGGCCGCGGCCCGGCCGGGGGATCTCGTCGCGATCCTCGACGACCTGCAGGCCCAGAACGACCTGCTGGTTGCCGAGCAGCAGCAGCTGACCGACGATCTGGCGGCACTGGAGTCGGGAAGCCAGGCCCAGGCCCTGGAGCAGACGCGCCAACGATTGGCCGCCCTGCAGGTCCTTGCCGGCAGCGCCGCTGAGAGTGGGCCGGGCATCCGGCTCGTCATCGACGACCCAGAGGGAATGCTGGCCTCCGAAGACATGCTCGACCTGATCGCCGAGCTGCGCAACGCCGGTGCCACGAGTATCCAGTTCGCCGACACCCGCGTCGTGGCCGGGACCTGGTTCGCGGACGCGGCCGCCTCAGGGCGGATCGTCATCGCCGGGCACGAGCGACCAGCCCCTTACACGGTCCTTGCGATCGGGGAGCCCGAGACCCTTGCGACCGCGATGCGGATTCCAGGTGGCGTTGCCGACTCCGTCCGCACGGCGGGTGCGCGGCTCACGATCGATCGCCTGGACGACGTCCAGATAACGGCGACCGTCGATCTGGCCAACCCCCGATACGCCCAACCCAATGGCCAGACCCAACCCGACGGCTAGGAGAGACCGGATGCATCCGCGGGACCGCCGCTACACCAGCGCTCACGAGTGGGTTCTCCCCGTGGGCCCGAACACCGTCCGGTTCGGCATCACCGAGTTCGCAGCCGAGTCGCTCGGCGATGTCGTCTTCGTGTCACTGCCCGGGGTCGGGGACCAGGTCAGCGCAGGGTCGCCGTGCGGCGAGGTCGAGTCGACGAAGTCGGTGGCCGACGTGTACGCCCCGGTCAGCGGAACCGTCTCCGCGATCAACGACGTCCTGGTCGACGCGCCCGAGACGGTGAATGCCGAGCCGCACGAGGGCGGATGGATGGTGGAGGTGGAACTGCCGGCGGGCGGCGATCCGGAGGGTGCGATCGCGTCGCTGATGACGGCTGAGGTCTACGAGGAGCTGATCTCCAGCCATTCCCAGGGTTGACCGGGTAGGTAGCCGGTCGGGTAGGTTCTTCCCACCGGTGGACCTCGACCTCAGGTAGAGAGATGCCCGGCGAGAGGATGGTTGTGGGCATGCCTCGCACGTGTGACCGCTGCGGCTTCGAGGTCGCGGACCTGGCTCGGTTCTGCAGCAACTGCGGAGCCGCCCTGGTGGACATGACCGGTGACTCCGTGGTGGAGGTGACGAACACCATGGAGCCGGAGGCCACCCTCACCGGCCCTCTGACTCCGGTGACCGCCCCCGTCCCCGCCGTCGCGCCCGGCACGGCCATGCTCATCGTCCGCCGTGGGCCCAGCGAGGGCACCTCCTTCACCCTGGCCAAGGACGTGATCACGGTCGGTCGTGCCGACGACGCTGACGTGATGCTCGACGACGTCACCGTCTCGCGTCGCCACGCCCAGTTCCTTCGCACCGTTAGCGGCTGGGTGCTGCGCGACGTGGGCAGCCTCAACGGCACCTACCTGAACCGCACGCTGATCGACGAAGCCGTGCTGGCCGGTGGGGACGAGGTGCAGATCGGCAAGTACCGCTTCCTCTTCCTCGTCGGTGGGCTGCGGTGAGCCCAGCGACGGCCAGCGACGGCCTGCTGAGCATCGGCGAGGTCCTGCATCTGCTGAGGGGCGACTTCCCCGACGTCACGATCTCCAAGATCCGCTTCCTGGAGGCCGAGGGACTCGTGGAGCCGGCGCGCACGCCTTCGGGCTACCGGAAGTTCACCCATTCCGACGCCGAGCGGTTGCGCTACATCCTGCAGATGCAGCGCAACCACTACTTGCCCCTCAAGGTCATCCGCGAGCACCTGGACGCGCTGGACAGGGGACTCAAGCCCGCTCCGCTCGGCGACGACGTAGCCCCGCGCGCCCTGGTGGTGGCCGGCGACCACCCCGGCGTCGAGGATCTTGCTCCCGATGCCCAGGAGCTGCGCCTCTCACGAGCCGAGCTCCTGGCCGACAGCGGCCTTTCCGAGGAGGCCCTGCGCGAGCTCGAGTCCTTCGGGCTGGTCAGCACCGTGCCCGGAACCACCTTCTACGACGGGACAGCCCTGCAGGTGTCCCGGATCGTCTCCCAGCTCGCCACCTACGGATACGGACCCCGTCACCTGCGGCCGTTCAAGCTCGCGGTGGACCGGGAGCTGGCACTGGTGGAGCAGGTGGTCAAGCCGATGGCGCGTGGCCGCCAGGCGGACGCCGCGTCGCGGGCGGAGGAGACGGCGCGGGCCATCGCCTCCCTGGTGATCCAACTGCACCTGACGCTGGTCAAGGCCGGGCTGCCGAGCACGATCGGGCGCTGAACGCCGCACTCGCGTGACCGCCCCGACAGGGCGGCCAGGGCTACTGTGGGGGCCATGTCCGAGGACCGCTTCGTCGAGGTTCAGGTCGTCGGGGTGCGCGTCGAGGTGCCCCAGAACGCCCCGCTGGTCCTGGTCCGCGGCGGTGCTGGCAACAGGTTCGTCCCCATCTGGATCGGTCCCGGCGAGGCTGCGGCCATCGCGATGGCGCTGCAGGGGACCATCCCGGCCCGGCCGCTGACTCATGACCTGTTCATCCAGACGCTCAAGCAGCTGGGCGTGGGACTGCGCGAGGTTCGCATCACCTCGTTGCGGGACGGGGTGTTCATCGCGGCGCTGGTGCTCGCCGATCAGACGGTCGACGCCCGGGCGTCCGACGCCATCGCGCTGGCCATCCGTGCCAGAGTGCCCGTCCTGGTCGCCCAGTCGGTCCTGGATGAGGCCGGTGTCGAGATCGAGGAGGAGGACGACCAGGCGATCCCGGACGAGTCCGAGCAGGTGGAGCGATTCCGGGAGTTCCTCGATCATGTGACGCCAGAGGACTTCGAGTGAGGGGCGGCCGTAACCATCAAGTTGAGGTCGAGAGTTTCCCCCGGCGTGTCGGGGCCGCGTGCGTTGACGCGGACCCTCCCGAAGCCTACTTTCGAGCCGGAATACACGGGTGTGACTCTTGAACCGGAGGCGATGGCGGATGGCCGCTGAAGACGGATCGGTCGAACCCGCCACGGTCGTCGTTCCGGGAGGCGCGGTCGTTTTGGGGGCAGATCAGCAGCGCGGTCAAGCGCACCTCGACGGCGTCCAGGAGGCGCTCTTCGACGTCCCTGATGCGGTCATGCCGGAGGACGTGGGCTTCCGTGGTCCCGTCGCGTGTGCTGCAGCCGACATCACCTATCGCCAGCTGGACTACTGGGCGCGGACCGGTCTGGTCGAGCCGTCGGTCCGGCCGGCCACCGGGTCGGGCACGCAGCGGCTGTACGGGTTCCGCGACATCCTCGTGCTCAAGGTCGTGAAGCGACTGCTGGACACCGGAGTCTCGCTGGCGAACATCAGGACGGCTGTCGAGCACCTGCGTGCTCGTGGGGTCGAGGACCTGGCCACGCTGACGCTGATGAGCGACGGGGCCAGCGTCTACGAGTGCACCAGTGAGGACGAGGTGATCGACCTCGTGCGCGGTGGCCAGGGCGTCTTCGGCATCGCCGTCGGCAAGGTCTGGCGCGAGGTCGAGGGGACGCTGGCCACGCTGCCGTCCGAGCGCATGGCCTCGTCGGGTGTGTCTACCCCCTCACAGGAGGACGAGCTGTCGGCCCGTCGTCGGGCGCGCAAGACCGGCTGATCGGCACCCCCGCATAGGATCCCGGGGTGAGGGACTCCGCCACGAAAAGAGCCGCCACGAACGGCGACTTCGCCCGACGGCACATCGGCCCCGACGAGCACGAGCAGGCTCGCATGCTCGGCGTCCTCGGCTTCGAGACCCTCGACGCGCTGGTCGCCAGCGCCATTCCCGCGACGATCGCGTGGACGAAGCGACTGGACCTTCCTGATCCGCTCAGTGAGCGGCAGGCGAGCGAGCAGCTGCGGCGCTGGGCAGGGGCCAACGAGCGGTCGGTGTCGATGATCGGGATGGGCTACCACGACACGATCACGCCGCCGGTCATCCGGCGCAACGTGCTCGAGGATCCGGGCTGGTACACGGCCTACACGCCATACCAGCCCGAGATCAGCCAGGGCCGGCTCGAGGCGCTGCTGAACTTCCAGACGATGATCGCCGACCTGACCAGCCTGCCCGTGGCGAACGCATCCCTGCTGGACGAGGCAACCGCCGCGGCCGAGGCGATGGCGCTGGCCCACCGCGCCACGCGGAGCCGATCGACGCGCTTCGTGGTCGATCGCGACCTGCATCCCCAGGTACTGGCCGTGCTGGCCACCCGGGCCGAGCCCGTCGGGCTGGCATTGGACATCCGCGACGTCTGGACGACCACCGCGGCGGACCTCGCCGACTGCTTCGGCGTCATCGCCGGCTACCCGGGCAGCAGCGGTCGGGTGGTCGCCCCCGAACGGCTGCGCGACCTGGCCGAGCTGGCGCACGGAGCAGGCGCCCTGCTGGCCGTGTCCGCGGACCCGCTGGCGCTCTGCCTGCTGCCGAGCCCGGGCTCGCTGGGCGCCGACGTCGTCGTGGGGTCCGCCCAGCGCCTCGGGGTTCCGATGGGATCCGGAGGCCCGCACGCCGCCTTCATCGCCGTCCGGGAGAAGCTCGCACGGTCCCTGCCCGGCAGGCTCGTGGGCGTCTCGGTGGACGCGACGGGCAGGCCCGGGCTGCGCCTTGCGCTGCAGACCCGCGAGCAGCACATCCGCCGGGAGCGGGCCACGAGCAACATCTGCACCGCACAGGTGCTGCTGGCTGTCGTTGCTGGCCTCTACGCGGCGTGGCACGGTCCCCACGGACTGCGCAGCATCGCCGAACGGGTGAACGGGCACGCGGTGTCCCTGGCCACGGGGCTGTCGGAGCAGGGTGTCGCGCTGGGCCATCGGTCCTTCTTCGACACGGTCCTGGCGATCGTCCCCGGGCGCGCGGACGCCGTGGTGGCCGCGGCGCTGGAGCGTGGGATCAACGTGCGGCGGGTGTCGGCCGACGAGGTGGGGGTCACCTGTGACGAGGTGACCACGGACGATCACGTGGCCGCGGTGCTCGCGGCCTTCGCCGAGGCGATGCCCGGGCCCGCCCGAGCCGTGGCGGGTGGTGGCGGAGCAGCGGACGTGCCCGGCGTCCCCCAGGCTGCGCGCCGAGACATTGCTGGTGGGGGAGCCTCAGACTCGCTCGGTGTGCCCGAGGCTGTGCGCCGTGAGGTCGACTTCCTGACCCATCCGGTGTTCTCGACCCATCACAGCGAGACCGCCATGCTGCGCTACGTCAGGCGACTGGCCGGGTACGACATCGCCCTGGACCGGGCGATGATCCCGCTGGGCTCGTGCACGATGAAGCTCAACGCGACCACGGAGTTGGAGCCGATCACCTGGCCGGGCTTCGCAGGGATGCACCCGTTCGCGCCCGCCGACCAGGTGACCGGCTACGCGGCCCTCGTCGCCGCCCTCGAAGCGCAGCTCGTCGAGATCACCGGGTACGAGGCCGTGAGCCTGCAGCCCAATGCGGGGTCCCAGGGGGAGTTCGCGGGGCTGCTGGCCATCAGGGCCTGGCACCGATCGCGCGGCCACGCGGAGCGCGACATCTGCCTCATCCCCTCCTCGGCGCATGGGACCAACGCCGCCTCTGCCGTGATGGCCGGGCTTCGCGTCGTGGTGATCGCCTGCGACGAATCGGGCAACGTCAGCGTCGACGCCCTGCGCGAGGCACTGGCCGAGCATGCCGGACGAGTCGCCGCGCTGATGATCACCTACCCGTCCACCCACGGCGTCTTCGAGCCCGAGGTCGGGACGCTGTGCGCGCTGGTCCATGACGACGGGGGCCAGGTCTACGTCGACGGGGCGAACCTCAACGCACTCGTCGGCCTGGCCAAGCCGGGCCGGTTCGGCGCCGACGTCTCGCACCTGAACCTGCACAAGACGTTCTGCATCCCGCACGGTGGCGGCGGCCCGGGCGTGGGTCCGGTGGCGGTGCGAGCGCATCTGGCGCCGTTCCTCCCGGGGCATCCCCTGCACCCGGTCTCGGCGGTGGGCCCGGTCAGCGCTGCCCCGTGGGGGAGCGCGGGGATACTGCCGATCCCGTGGGCGTACATCGCCATGATGGGCAGCGACGGCCTGACGCGGGCCACGCAGGTCGCCGTGCTGGCCGCGAACTACGTGGCGGCCCGGCTCCGCGAGCACTACCCGGTGCTCTACTCCGGGCCGGGTGGGCTCGTCGCCCACGAGTGCATCCTGGACCTACGCGCCATCACGCGACGGACCGGGGTGAGCGTCGAGGACGTGGCCAAGCGCCTCATCGACTACGGCTTCCACGCCCCGACGATGAGCTTCCCGGTGGCCGGCACGCTCATGGTGGAGCCGACGGAGAGCGAGCCCCTGGCCGAGATCGACCGCTTCTGCGAGGCGATGATCGCGATCCGCGCCGAGATCGACCAGATCGCCTCCGGGCAGGTTCCCCTGGCGGAGTCCGCGCTGCGCCGAGCCCCGCACCCCGCCTCGGACCTCATGGCCGAGAAGTGGGAACGCCCCTACACGCGGGAGCAGGCCGCCTATCCGATGCCGGGCCTGCGCCAGGCCAAGTACTGGCCCCCCGTCGCGCGCATCGACTCCGCCTACGGCGACCGTCACCTGATGTGCCTGTGCCCCCCGCCCGAGGCGTACGCCGACTGACCCCTGGTCCTGATGGCGCGCTGCACCAAAGCTGGCGGTGGCAGACGTGAGAGCACCGCGCCTCGCCGCCTGCAGCGCCCGGCACGCTACCGGTACGCGGCACCTGGGAGTCGACCCCATGTGATGCCATGAACGCAGCCACCGCTCCTTGCTCATCGTCGCGTCGCTCAACCTCGGCGGACACCGCCCCGCCCTCCCTGGCCGGAAATGACCCACGGATCAGTCAGGAGAGCCGCAATTCTGCCAGTGCACCGGCATACGTCCGCTCCTGCGCGCTCACGAAGCGCTCCAGGTCGAAGTCGGCAGTCACGGCGCGAACGTACTCCAACACCTCAGCGCCGCCGCGGCCTTCGGCCACCTGAGCCAGAGGCGTGGGGGCGGGTCTCGACGGGCTCGTCCCTCGACCCGCGCAGCGCCGGTCGAGCCTGACGAGACCCCACTGTCATGTCGAGCATTGTGACTGAGCCCACTCCCCCGGAAGGGTTTTCAGATGGGCGGAACCGGGGTATCGAGTCACCAGAGACGACTAAGACAGGGAGCGGAGATCGATGTCGAACATCTCGCCGGACGGCGCTTGGCGCTGGGACGGCCGCCAGTGGGTGCCGAACAAGCCGCCGCCGTCAGCAGATGGCGGCCATCGGGTGTTCCAGCCCACTGCCGGCTGGGGAGCCGATCAGGGCGAACATGCGCACGGGCCGCAGCATGGTTATCAGGATTCATGGTCCAGTCACTTCCCTCAGGGCCAGTGGTACGAAAGCCCGCCACCGAGGCCGCTGGCCCCAACGGAGGAATTGAACGCCGCTTCCTGGAGCCACTATGGGCCTTTGATCGTGTCGCTCGTGGCGGCATTCCTGTTGATGTCGATCGCGGGGTCGGTTCTGGCCTGGTTGGGGATATTCGCCTTCGTCGTCCCATTGGTGATCCGGCAGGTACAAGGAGAGCGTTCGCGATTCGTCAAGGCGAATGCCACCGAGTCGCTGAACTTCCAGCTGACTTGGCTCATGATCGGTTTGGCGGCCAGCGCCTTGTCCGTGATCCCCGCGATCCTCACCTTCGGGCTCGCATACTTGCTCTTCATCCCGATCTGGATCGGCTTCTGGATCTTCATGATCGTTGTCATGATAAAGGCCGGAAGTGCGGCCAAGCGCGGGATACTCTACCGGTATCCATTGACATTCCGGTTCATCCAGATCTGAACGGTCGTCGCGTAGCTGACTGATCCCTCTGGCGGTTTCGAGGCCATGGCCGCCCATCTGACCTGCGCGACCGCGTCGAGGTGGCGAGGTCGAGTGGGAGCGAGCCTGGCGCGCCGTTGCCAGGCTTGCAGGGAGGCCACCGAGCGTCAGGCACCCAGCGTCAGCGGGCCAGCCGCAGGCTCATCCTGCCTTGGCGTCGCCATGTCGGCGACCTTCTGGTACCAGGTTCGGGCAGTGGCCAGGTCCCCAGCCTGCTGGGCGAGCCATTCGAGGTTGCGCATCGCGTCGACATTGCCCAGATCGGCGGCCCTCCGGCACCACGTCCGGGCGCTGGCCAGATCCCCGGACTGCAGCGCTAGCCATCCGAGGTGGCGCATCGCGTCGACATTGCCCAGATCGGCGGCCTTCCGGCACCACGTCCGGGCGCTGGCCAAGTCCCCGGCCTGCTGGGCCAGCCATCCGAGGTTGCGCATCGCGTCAGTGTTCCCGTGGTCGGCTGCCCTCTGGTACCAGGTTCGGGCGGTGACCAAGTCCCCGGCCTGCTGGGCCAGCCATCCGAGGTTGCGCATCGCGTCAGTGTTCCCGTGGTCGGCTGCCCTCTGGTACCAGGTTCGGGCGGTGACCAGATCCCCGGCCCGCTGGGCCAGCCATCCGAGGCCGTGCATGGCGTCTACGTTGCCCAGATCGGCGGCCTTCTGGCACCACGTCCGGGCGGCGGCCAGGTCCCCGGCCTGCCGGGCGAGCCAGGCGAGGTCGCGCAGGGCCTCGGAGTGGCTGAGGCTGGCCGCCAGGCCCAAGAGTTGCCGGTACCGCTGGTCGTCATGGCCCTTCGCGTCGCCGGCATCGGCGAAGATCTGGTCCACGGGGCGGCAGAGTTCGCTTATCCACGTCATGATGACTTGAGCGGATGGTCGGCGGTGGGGGTCGGTCGAGAGGCAGGCTTGGACGGCGTCCGCCCATCCGGGATGAACCAGGCGCACTGCCTGGACCGGCTGTCCCGCGGAGTGTCGGACCTCCGGGCAGAGCATCTCGGAGACGGTCACCGCGAATGCCCACATGTCGGCAGCGGAGTCGGCGCCCAGGCTGTGGCGGGCTTCGGGAGCAAGGTAGGCTGGCGTGCCAGGTTGGGCCAGCTTGGTCACCCTGGTGGCGTCCGGATCGTGGACGATGCCGAGGTCGAGGATGGTGACTCGATCTCCGGGGCCGATCATGATGTTGCCGGGCTTGATGTCGCGATGGACCAACCCGGCCGCGTGAAGGTCGCCCAGCCCGCGGAGGATCTGCACGGCGATGCCGGTGACCCTCTCGTGTGACAGCGGCTCAGTGTCGATGAGCTGCCGGAGGGTGCGTCCCTCGACGTAGGGGAAGGCAATCCAGGGTGGGTCGCTGTGCATGTCGGCGTCGAACGGGGTGGCGATGTACCTACTCTCGACCCGTCTACCGGTCCGGTACTCGCGGTGGAACCAGCTGCGGATGGACTCCACCCCCGTACCGTCGGCCGGTTTCAGGAGTTTGATCGCGACCCTTGCCCCGTATCGATCGTGGGCAAGCCACACCTGCCCGATGCCGCCCTGGCCGACGGGTCGGACAAGTTCGTAGTCGCCCAGTCGGTCGCGGGGGACGAGATGCGCGGTCATCAGCTGGCGCTCCCCGGGGCGGTGGCGAGCAGGACGCGGTAGGTGGGAGCCTCCGCCTGCTTACTCCGGCCGAGGACGATCGTGTCGCCGTTCCGGAGAGCGTGGGGCTTTCTTGGGCAGATGGTGGCATCCGTATCCAGCCGTATGGCCTGGTCATGGACCTCGTCCTCGTCGGCCGCCGACGAACGGTCCGCTGGGCCATCAGGGCCCAGTCGCATGACCCGCCCGCGGCGGGCGACCTGATGGCCGTCTGGCCCGGCCGAGCACTGCGCCGTGGCCCAGGTGTCCGGGCCGTCCAGATCTGCGCGGAAGGCTCCGTCGACCAGAGCGCGCCCGCGCGGCACGCTCTGGGAGCAGCCGACCGAGACAGTCACAGATTCGTCCAGCCAGCGGGTGGCCCGGTGCGAGTGGATGTAGTACTCCGCCCAGGTTGCGGCGACATCCCCAATCGGCATCCAGCGGTCCAGCATCCGCAGTGTCTCCGGGTGCATCAACACACGCAGGTGGGGATAGGCAACTGGACCGGTGGGCAGTTCGAAGGTTTCGCCCGCGAGCTGGTGCGCCACCAGGTTCACAACTCGCGGGGGTGATCTGCGCGGGGCTTGGCCCACCTGATGGACCAGCTGTTGTCTGGCATTTGATGCCGTGATGCGAGCACCTCGCCATGAGCGCCGGAGCCCGTGGAGCGCGCCTCGCGGGCCCGGGCCAGCCATCGCCAGCAGACCCCACACGAGGGCACACACCAGCGCAAGCACGAAGAGCACAGCGATCGCCGCAAACAGCCCAGCAACGAGCTGGCGGCCCAAGGTCGCGAGTATCAAGATCACGACCACGAAGGCCATCGGCCACGCCCACCTCGGATGTGTCGCCAGCCCAGAAACCCTCGCCATGCTCCCCCTCCTTCCAAGATCCGCTCCACCGGGTCAATTGGTCCCGTATCGACCGGCTGCCCACCCGACACGGACCGGGCCCCGACGTGTCGCCGTGCCGATGGCAGCGCTTGCGCACGCCGATCGGCAGGGGTCCAGGCCCTCAGCGAGGCATCGGGGACTCGCGGAATCGTGCTACCACCGGTATCGGCGCGGCGTCGCTCATCCTTGAGGCGATCGCCCAACGAGCCCCGGCGTCTCGTGAGAGGTGAAGGTGTCGGTGTCACTCCGGGGGAGCACCTGTCGGACTGTGCGCCTCACACAAGGGCGAGTCTTCGACCCAGGCCCGCAGGATGGGGCACGCCGACGGGAGTCGCAACCCACTTCATACTGACGAGTGCGTGAAGCCGACCGAAGAGGAGAACGTCGGAGTGCGATTCGTCTTCGGCGGAAACAGCCGGGTCCGGTTCAATGGACTCGACGCAACGATCTGCGGATCGTACCGGAACAAGGACACAGTCCCCGTCGCGTTCCAGGGAGTCAAGCAGACGATCACTCGGGACCAAGTGACGTCGACGGCCTATTCCGACGGCAACCCCGCGGAGACTTCCACTTCGGCCGGCCTGATCACAACATTCCAGAACCTCTCGGGCATCCGCGCCGAAGGCGGCGATGTTGCTGAGTGGGCCAAGAATGGCAGGATCCTGGATTCGCACACGAAGAGCATCACAGCCCAGATGGAGGTGAATGTTCCAGCGCACACCGGTTTGGTCGACATGCTCAAGGTAAGACCAGGCTCCGATTCACAGGGTCGTGGTCATCTGTCAACGGTGGATCACGGCACGAGTGGAACCAGCTCGTCGGATTCGAGCCGGCAACCCACGCTCATCGCTTGCGGTGTCAGTCAGGGAGTGTGCGCGCGCCGAAGGTGACGGCTGTGGCCAGGATGAGGGTCACATCGACCGTCGGGCTCTCCCACGTCGGCATCCCCGGTGCCTCCCATCCCCGGTGGCCCAGGTGAACAGTGGGTCGGGAGGCACGTCGTGTGAGCAGGCACCCCGTTCCACGGCCAGGCTCGGGATGGGCGGGGGCGGCTCCCCACGTTCGCCACGAGACTTGCGTTTTGCGCCCGTATCGACGGCCGGAAGTGGGAACCGTGCATCAAATCCACCGTCAGAGGCCCTCTGCGCCCCTCTGATCGCGCATTTCGTGGCACTTTCCGACCACGACCCCTGCGGCGGGCCTGAGAATGCAACTTTCGTGGCACATCGGTCACAGTGCGGGGAGCGCCGATCGAGCACGTCGAGATCAAGCGCCCCCCGATCGAGGCGGGCATCTGGCAACGCCCGGGCATGCCGGAGCTGGGTCACCGAGTGCCTGCGGCGGTAGCACGAGCGGCTGTATCCCGAGGGGGCTGGTGGTTGGTGCACGGAGGCGATGCCTGCCCGGCGGGGGCCCCAGCCATGCCCGGCCGCTGTCGGCGCCTTTCTGTGCCGGGTCTGCTTCGGGGCGTGGTGGACGTGGAGGAGGAGGTGGTCCATGCCGCACAGACCCCCGCAGCACGAGGCGGTCGGCGCACCGCAGGGCCAGAATGGGCCAGGAGGTGGGTCCCATGACTCGTGCGCTGATCGCCGTGGACGTCCAGAACGACTTCTGTGAGGGGGGCTCGCTGCCGGTGTCGGGGGGGCACGAGGTGGCCCGCAGGCTGTCGGTGCTCCTGGACGCGCACGCCTACGACTTCGCGGTCGCCACGCGGGACCATCACATCGACCCGGAGGGGCATTTCAGCCCCGCGCCGGACTACCTCGCGACCTGGCCGCCGCACTGCGTCGTCGGCACGACAGGCGCGGACCTGGCTGAGCCCCTGACTGAGGCCAGGTTCGATGCCGTGTTCTACAAGGGCGCCCGGACGGCCGCCTACTCCGGCTTCGAGGGAAGCACCGATCCGCAGCAGGTGGCCGGGGAGGGACTGGCCGCGTGGCTGCGGGAGCGGGACGTCAGCAGAGTCGACGTTGCCGGGCTCGCGACCGACTACTGCGTGCTCCAGACAGCCCTGGATGCCCACGCGGCGGGTCTCGCCACACGCGTGCTGGTCGCGTTCAGTGCCGGTGTCTCCCCGGACACCACCCGCGACGCCCTGGCGCGACTGCATGAGGCGGGTGTGACCCTCGTCGGGGCCTGACTGCGACGGTCCCCCTCCCACCCTGAGTGCGGCCGCCGCTGCGTCCTCTGCTGACGCGCAGGAAGGCGCCGTCGCGTCGATACTGCCGGACATGGCTCCCGGGCGTCAGCGACCGCCGGTGGACCCAGCGGCGGCGAGGACTCAGGCTGGCGAGACTGCATCGGCCGAGCCGGTGCGGCATCCCGAGCCACGACCTCCTGCGCCCGGGCGCCGGTTCGTCGTCCAGCACCACCGGGCGACGAGGGACCACTACGACTTCCGGATCGAGGTCGGCGACGTCCTGGTCTCCTGGGCGGTACCCCGGGGCCCGAGCCTGGATCCCGGCGTCCGGCGCATGGCGATCCACGTCGCGGACCATCCGCCGGAGTACTACCAGTTCGAGGGCGTGATCCCGAAGGGCCAGTACGGGGCCGGTGATGTGACGGTCTGGGACTGGGGGACCTGGGAGCCCGATCCCCTGACGCCCGACGCCCGGGCGGCTGTCGCCGCCGGCGAGCTCAAGTTCGCCCTGCACGGGGAGAAGCTGCGGGGCCGCTTCACGATCGTGCGGACCCGGCCGGTGCCCGGCGGGCAGGACCAGTGGCTGCTGCTGCACAAGCGTGACGAGCACGCGGTGCCCGGATGGGACGCCCGTGACCATCCGCGCAGCGTGCTCACCGGCATGACGAACGACGAGGTGCGCGCGAGCCCTCCAGGGATCTGGGCCAGTGCCCTGCCGGTCGACGAGGCGCAGATCGACCTGTCCCGGGCCGTCGCCGCGCCGATGCCGGAGTTCGTCCAGCCGATGCTGGCCACCCTCGCCTCGGACGCCTTCGACGCGCCGGACTGGCTGTTCGAGGTGAAGTGGGACGGGTTCCGGGTGCAGGCGCTGGTGGACGATGGCGCCGTGCGCCTGCGGACCCGCAACGACAAGGACGCTCGCGGCTACTTCCCGGCGCTCATGACCGGGACCGAGTGGATCGAGGCACGTCAGGCCGTGGTCGACGGAGAGGTCGTGGCGCTGGATGCGGCCGGCCGCCCGGACTTCGGGCTGCTCCAGGAGAGCCTGGCCGGCCAGCGCTCCGCCGGGCTCGTGTACCAGGCCTTCGACCTGCTCCACGTGGACGGCCGCAGCCTGCTGGGAGTGCCGTTGGAGCATCGCAAGCGGCTGCTGCGCCTCCTCCTGCGACCGAGTCGGCAGGTCCGGTTCGCCGATCATGTCCTGGCCGACGGGACCGCCCTGCTGACCGCGGCCCGGGAGCAGGGGTTGGAGGGGATCGTCGCCAAGCGTCGCGACAGCACCTACCAGCCGGGCGCGCGGGCCCGGACGTGGATCAAGGTGAAGCTGCGCCCCGAGCAGGAGCTCGTCGTGGGCGGATGGACGCCTGCAAAGGCGAACCCCGGGGACCTCGGCGCGCTCGTCGTCGGCGTCTACGACGACGGACACCTGCGGTTCTCCGGGAAGGTCGGATCGGGCTTCGACGCCCGCGCACGGCGTGCCCTGATGGCACGCCTGGGGCCGCTGACCCAGGACGAGCCGGCCTTCGAGCCACCGCCACCTCCGACGTTCCGGGGGCGCTGGGGCGGCGACCTGGCCGGTGTCACCTGGGTCCGTCCGGACCTCGTGATCCGCGCCGAGCTGGGCGGCTGGTCACGCGACGGCATGGTCCGTCAAGCGGCATACAAGGGTCTCGACGTGGACCGTGATCCGGCATCGGTGCGTCGCGAGGTCGGTGTCGAGCCGCCCGCGGCTCCACGTGGGTCCGTCCCCTCCGAAGCCGGACGGGCAGGGCAGGGCGGACCGTCGGCCCACCGCGACCCGGCGAGCCAGGCCGATCCGGACGCGCAGTCCGAAGGGGTGGCGCCGCCCGAACCGGGCGCGCAGGTCGATCCGGCCACGAAACGCAGAACCGCGTCCAGTCGGCAGGAGCCGACCCGCCACCTTCCCGGCGACGTCGTCGAGGCGGTGGAACCGGGGCTCACCGTCGACCCTGAGGAGCTCGCCGCGTTGGCGGCCCTTCCCGCCCAGGGTGTGTGGCGGATCGCAGGGCGCGAGCTGCGACTGACCAACCTCGACAAGCCCCTCTTCACACCGCGACCGGGCACGACCGAGCCGCCCGTCACGAAGCGCGAGCTCATCGCCTACTTCGCCCAGGTCGCCCCGGTGATGCTGCCGCACCTGGCAGACCGGCCGCTGAACCTGCACCGCTTCCCCAACGGCGTGAACGCCCCCGGGTTCTGGCAGAAGGACATCCCGCGCTCCGCGCCCGCGTGGCTCACCCGGTGGGTGGAGCAGCTGCCGGCGGGGGAGCCGGCGGCCAGGTCCCCGAACACCCATCTCGTGGCGGACGGGCCCGCGGCGCTGGCGTGGCTGGGCAACCAGGCCGCCTTCGAGGTCCACGCCTGGACCTCCACCATCCAGGACCCGTTGCAGCCGACGTTCGCCCTGATCGACATCGACCCGGGGGCCTCCACGACCTGGGAGGAGACCGTGACGCTGGCGCAGCTGTTCCGGACCGCGCTGAACCACCTGGGCGTCCGCGGCTACCCCAAGACGACCGGCTCACGGGGGGTTCAGGTCTGGGTCCCCGTCGTGCGGGGCAAGTACCGGTACCAGGACACGTCGCAGTGGGTCGAGCGACTCTCCCGCGCGGTGGGAGCCATCGTGCCGGATCTGGTGAGCTGGGAATGGACCAAGCGGGAGCGGGGAGGCCGCGCCCGGCTGGACTTCACCCAGAACGCGGCCATCAAGACCCTCGTCTCGCCGTACGCCGTGCGTCCCCGTCCCGGCGCCCCCGTCTCGGTGCCGATCACCTGGGACGAGCTGGACGATCCTGACCTCGCCAGCGACCGCTGGACGATCCGTGACGTCCCCGATCGCATCGCGGTGCTCGGGGACGTCTTCGCGGGCGCACAGTCCGACGAGCAGGACCTGCCACGAATCTGAGACCAGGAGAGTAGGGGTAGCGCAGCGAGCCGTCGCGATATATCGTGATACTCGCTTCGAGCAGTCGGAGCCGGCGAGCGAAGCCCAGTCGGGGTCGGAGCAGCGACCAGGAGGAGATCATGATGTCGACAGCAGCATTCGCGTTCGGGTGCCAGCAGCCCGACGAGGCACGACGAGCGCTCAAGGCGTTCCTCCGAGAGTCGGCCATGGCCATGGCGGAGGCGAAGGCACAGGCCCACGGGGCGCATGCCGCGCACTCGGGTCCTGGCGGGAACCCGTGGTGGGGGCGCGGACCCGGTGGGCAGGGCCGTCCCGGCGGTGGCTGGGGCCCGGGCCCGTTCGGACCGGACTTCCCCTGGGGTGGCGGCCAGCGCGGGCGTGGCGGGTGGCCGTTCGAGCAGAGTCGGGGCCGGGCCAGCCGCGGCGATGTCCGCCTGGCGATCCTGGCCCTCCTGCGCGAGGAGCCGCGCCACGGCTACCAGCTCATCCAGGACATCGGCGAGCGCAGCCACGGGGCGTGGAACCCGAGCCCCGGCTCGATCTATCCGGCCCTGAGCTCACTGCAGGACGAGGGCCTCATCGACGACGAGAAGATCGACGGCAAGCGCGTCTTCTCGTTGACCGAGGCGGGGCGGACGTACGCGGAGCAGCGCGCCGACGACCTGGCCCGCGTCTTCCAGGACAACCGGCCCGGACCCGAGCACGAGGACGTGACGGACCTCCGCGAGCTCATCTGGGGCGTCGGCGGGGCGGCCGTCACCGTGATCGGATCCGGCACGGCCGAGCAGCGCGAGCAGGCCCGCGAGATCCTGGCCCGGACCAGGCGAGAGCTGTACCGCCTGCTGGCCCAGGAGGAGGAGGGCGAGCAGTCATGACCGATCGCCGGCCCGACGAGCTGCCGGCGGTTCCGGGCCAGCCCCAGTACCGGCTGAGCGACCAGGAGCGCGACGAGGCGATCCAGGCCCTTGCCGAGGCCTACGCCGAGGGGCGCCTTGACGTGACGGAGTTCGAGGAACGGATGGAGCTGGCGGGGCAGGCGCGGTTCGCCGTCGACCTGGACCCGCTGTTCGTCGATCTGCCCCGGCGCCCACGCAGGCAGGCGCCGATCGGGCCAGGTGGGCCGGCCGACCGCCGGGCCCTGGCACGGCAGGCACGGCACGAACGGCGGGCGCAACGGCGAGGCGGACCGGCGGGCATGCCGGGGCACGCCATCGTCATCGCGGTGCTCGCCCTCATCGCACTGGTCGTCACCGGGCACTTCTGGGTGCTGTTCCCCGCGTGGTTCCTCATCGGCCATGTCCTGCGCAGCCAGTCGCGCGGCGGCGCCCGATGCGGGGGGCGCTCCCGCACCTGGTAGGCCAGACTCCGGCCATGCGGGTCGTCGTCGCCATGGACTCCTTCAAGGGGTCGCTGGGCAGCAGGGCCGCCGGTGACGCGGTGGCCGAGGGCGTCCGCCGCGCCGACCCGGGCGGGCAGGTCAAGGTCATCGAGATCGCGGACGGCGGCGAGGGGACGTTGAGCGCCCTCATGCGGGCGACGGGCGGTCGGATCGTGCCGGTGGAATCGGTCGACGCGATGAGCCGGCCGATCGTGGCCGAGTACGGCATCTTCGAGCGGGAGGGCCGCCGGGTGGCCGTGATCGAGAGCGCCCGGACCATCGGGATCGGACTGGTCGACGTCGATGCCGGCCTGCCCCGGCGCGCGACCTCCTGGGGCGCTGGCCGCCAGGTCCTCGACGCGCTGGGCAGGGGTGTCGACGAGATCCTGATCGGCCTGGGCGGATCGGCGACGACCGACGGCGGCACGGGCCTGCTGCTGGCCCTCGGCGCCCGTCTGCTGGACGCCGAGGGTGGCGCCCTCGAGGCAGGTGAGAACCCGCTGTGGCGGGTCACGGGTCTGGACGTCTCGGGCCTCACGGCGCTGGGCGGCACGGCGATCACCGCGCTGACCGACGTCACCAATCCGCTGCACGGCTCGCACGGGGCTGCGGTGGTGTTCGGACCCCAGAAGGGCGCGACCGCCGATCAGGTGGCCCACCTCGACGGCCAGCTGCGGGTCTGGGCCAGCCTGTTGTCCGAGCAACTGGGCCGTGATGTGGCCGGGCAGGCAGGGGCCGGGGCAGCCGGGGGCCTCGGTGCGGCCCTGCTGGCCCTCGGTGCGACCCTGGAGTCCGGGTTCGACCGCGTGGCCGCGGAGGCGGGCCTGCCTGCGGCGCTGGCCGGAGCGGATCTGGCCATCACAGGGGAGGGCAGCCTGGACGCACAGTCCGCGCACGGCAAGGTCCCCCACGGCGTGGCGCAGCTTGCCCAGCAGGCAGGAGCGATCACGGCGGCCCTGGCCGGCAGGGTGGAGGCGCGCGATGACCCCGGGCCCCTCGACGGGGCGTTCGGGATCCACTCCCGTCCCCGGTCCGCGGCCGAGGCGATGGACCCGGCCACCACCCGCGATGAGCTCAGCCGTGTCGCATTCGAGGTCACTCATCTCGTCGCCCGCGTGGCCGCCCGGGCCCGCACGGAGGGCCTGCCCCACGGCAGCTGACGCCGCGTCGGATCCGCCGGCACCCCGCGCCGACCGGAGCCGAGGCCGACCGACGCCGAGCCCGGACTGACGCTCCCCGATGGACGCCCGCCCCGATCGACCTCTGGCCCGATGAACCTCTGCCCAGGTGAACCTCTGGCCCGGATGAACTCGTCCTCGACATCGCCGGACCAGTGAGGCAGGGTGACACCGTGGCGCAGCGACTCAGGTTCGTGATCATCGGTGGGGGACTGGCAGGCGGCAAGGCGGCCGAGGTCCTGCGGACCGAGGGGTTCGATGGCTCGGTGACCCTGCTTGCTGCCGAGCCGGAGGTTCCCTACGAGCGCCCACCCCTGTCGAAGGCCTACCTCCAGGGAACCGCGGAGCGGTCCGGCGCGGCGCTGCACGAGCGCTCCTGGTACGCCGAGAACGGTGTCGACCTCCGCTTGGCGACCACTGCGGAATCGATCGAGAGGGCCACGCAGGAGGTTGTCACGGATGCGGGGGAGCGGATCGGCTACGACCGGCTGCTCATCGCCACGGGCTCACGTCCCCGCCGGCTCACGATCCCCGGTGCGGACCTCGCGGGCATCCATGTGCTCCGGACGCTCGCCGATGCGGACTCCCTCAAGGCGGCCCTGGCCGGGGCGGCTTCGGTCGCGATCGTCGGCGGGGGCTGGATCGGGCTGGAGGTCGCGGCGGCGGCCCGGGGCTTCGGACTGCCCGTCACCGTCGTGGAGCAGGCGGAGCTGCCCCTCCTGCGGGTGCTCGGGCCGCAGGTCGCCGGGATCTTCGCCGACCTGCATCGCTCCCGTGGGGTCGAGCTCATCACCGGCGCGAAGGTGGACCGCTTCGTCGGCCAGGACGGTGCCGTCACCGGCGTCGCGCTCGGGGACGGCCAGGTCGTCCGAGGAGATGTCGTCGTGGTCGGGGTCGGGATCGAACCCACTGTGGACCTGGCCGCGAAGGCGGGCCTCCAGGTCGACAACGGTATCATCGTGGACGAGGCCCTGCGCTCAAGCGATCCGGCGGTCCTTGCCGCAGGCGACGTGGCGAACGCCTACCACCCTCGCCTGCGCCGGCACATCCGCGTCGAGCACTGGGACAACGCCCTGCGACAGGGCCAGGCCGCGGCGCTGTCCCTGCTCGACCGGCAGGTCAGCTACGACCGACTGCCGTTCTTCTACACCGACCAGTACGACCTGGGGATGGAGTACGTCGGCCACGTGGACGGGGCGGGCTACGACAGCGTGGTGATTCGCGGCGATGTCCCAGGGCTGCGCTTCCTCGCCTTCTGGCTGTCCCAGGGCCGCCTCCTGGCAGGGATGCACGTGAACGTCTGGGACGCCACCGACGACATCCGGGCGCTCGTCGAGTCCGAGCGCGTGCTGGACCTCGGACGCCTGGCTGACGCCGACGTGCCCCTGCTCGAGGTGTGAGACCGACGGGCCCGTCTGCTGCCGCCCCTGCCCGCCGGGAATGCCAAGCAGGGCGCCTACGTCCGGCCTTCGTCCTCCTGGATGGCGAAGAGCATCTCTGACACGGACTCTGACTGTGAAGTAGAGGTTGAGAGTTCGCCCATCCATGTCGCGTGGAGGACGGGGAATCCTGCGGCGGCCACCGCCTCTATGACGGCTGCGTCGTCGTCGATGACCGCGGCCACTGTGTGGGTGCGGGCAAGTCGCCGAAGCATGGCGACCTTGGTGAAGCGCGCCGGGCGACGGTCGTGCTCGGGGCGCATGAAAAGGTCGCCGGGGGGCAGACCGTGCTCGGCAAGCCAGGCCAGCGTGTCGTCCCGGCAGCGCTCGGGTCGCCCGGTGAGGTAGACGACCCCGTGGCCGCCCGCCTGCGCGGTCCTGGCCGCGGCCGCACCCTCGGCCAGGACCGGGTCTCGGGGCGCGGCGGCGAAGAAGGCATCCCAGTTGCGGCGGCGCCCCCGCACGTGGTGGAGCCGGTGGCGCACGTCGGCCAGCACCCCGTCGAGGTCGAAGACGACGATCGAGGGCCGCGCCTCGTGCGCGGCGGATCCGGGGGCCATCCGCCGACGTTACCGCCGCGAGCGGGACCGGCGTCGGGAGGCGGCCCCGGGCCGGATGCCGGGACGGGCGTCGCGCGTGTTCGGTGGGACGTGGGCCCTGGACAGGGCATCGGGCGTGCCGGTCGAGCCCCACCCGGGCCCCAGGGCGCTCAGGTCGCTCGACTACGGTCGCGGCATGGACATGAGCTCCGTCGCCCAGTACATGCCCACACTGGTCCCCATGGTGGGGACCCTGGGCATCGAGTTCCTCGATCTCGCTCCCCAGCGGGTCGTGCTGCGCCTCCCCGACCAGCCCGCGTACCACAACCACATCGGCGGCCCGCATGCCGGAGCCATGTTCACCCTCGCCGAGTCCGCTTCGGGGGCACTGGTCCTGGGCAACTTCGGCGCACTGATCGAGAGGGCGACGCCCCTGGCGGTCTCAGGGTCCATCCGGTACAAGCGGGTCGCCATGGGCGACCTGTACGCCGAGGCGCTGCTGCACGACAGCCCGGAGTCGATCGTCGACCAGCTGGAGTCCGGGAAGCGACCGGAGTTCGAGATCGAGGTCAGGCTCGCGACCGAGGACTGGACCGTGACGGGCGAGGCCGCCTTCGTCTGGACGCTGCGCCCGAACCGGACCTGACCTGCCTCCCGGCGCACCGGCCGGCTGGCCGCCCCCGGGTGACCCGGCGCGGCCTCGCCGTCGAGGCCCTACGAGGACTTCGCCGAGTCGATGACCTTCCGCGCGATCTGGCTGGGCATGGGCTCGTGGCCGATGTACTCGCGCGTGAACGTGCCCGTGCCGTGGGACAGGGATCGCAGCTCGATCGCGTAGCGAGTGAGCTCCAGGTCGGGGACGTCCGCCCGGATCACCGTGCGCCCCACTCCCATCGGCTCGCTGCCCGAGACGCGCCCGCGGCGTCCCGACAGGTCGCCCATCACGGCACCGACGAAGTCGTCCGACACGAGCACCGCGACCCGGGAGACGGGCTCCAGCATCGCCATCTGGGCCTGGGCCGCGGCCTCCTTGAGGGCCAGTCCTCCGGCGGTCTGGAAGGCCATGTCCGAGGAGTCCACCGAGTGCGCCTTGCCGTCGTAGAGAGTCACCTCGATGTCGACCAGGGGGTAGCCGGCCGCCACGCCCCGCTCCATCTGGGTCCGCACCCCCTTCTCCACCGAGGGGATGAACTGGCGGGGCACGGCTCCGCCGACGACCTTGTCGACGAACTGGAACCCCGACCCTGCGGGCAGCGGCCGCACCTCGATGTCGCAGACGGCGTACTGGCCATGCCCGCCCGACTGCTTGACGTGGCGGCCGTGCCCCTTGGCCGCGGTGGCGAACGTCTCGCGCAGGGAGACCCGCAGCTCCTCGGAGTCCACCGCCACGCCATAGCGGTTGCGCAGACGGTCGAGCAGGACGTCCGCGTGGGCCTCGCCCATGCACCACAGCACGAGCTGCCCGGTCTCGGCGTTGCGCTCCAGCCGCATCGTCGCGTCCTCGGCCACCAGACGTCCCAACGCGGTGCCGAGCTTGTCCTCGTCGGCCTTGGAATGGGCATGGACGGCGACGGGGAGCAGTGCGTCGGGCATCGCCCAGGGCTGCATGAGCAGGGGTGCGTCCCTCCTTGACAGCGTGTCGCCGGTCTCCGCACGCGAGAGCTTCGCGACGGCGACGATGTCACCGGCGATCCCGGAGTCGATCGTGCGCTGCGTGCGCCCCAACGGGCTGGACAGCGCGCCGATGCGCTCGTCCACATCGTGGTCCTCGTGCCCGCGATCCGTGGCGAAGTGGCCCGAGACGTGGACCGTCACGTCGGGGTTGAGGCGGCCGGAGAAGACCCGGACCAGGGACAGCCGCCCAACGTAGGGGTCCGTCGTCGTCTTCACCACCTCCGCGCACAACGGGCCGTCGGGGTCGCACTCCAGCCGGGTTCGGGACTCGCCACTGGGTGAGGTCACCTCCGGCAGGGGGTGCTCCAGCGGCGAGGGGAAGGCGCGGCGGACCAGGTCGAGGACCTCTGCAGTGCCCAGCCCGCCCGCCTCGACGGCCGTGCCCAGGACGGGGTGGAAGGAGCCACGGGCCACCGCGCGCTCCAGGTCGGTCACGAGCGTCCCGGTGTCGATGTGCTCACCGCCGAGGTAGCGGTCCATCAGGGTCTCGTCCTCGCTCTCGGCGATGATCCCCTCGATCAGCGTGGCACGGGCGCCCTCGATGACGTCGGCGTGCTTGGCCTCGGGCGCCCGCTCGACGCGCTTGCCCGTCGCGTAGTCGTGGATGCTCTCGGTGAGCAGGTCGATGAATCCGGTCGGGGTCCCGTCGTCGGCGTGGACAGGCAGGACCAACGGCAGCACACCCGCGCCGAAGGAGCGCTGGCAGACGGCCACGATGTCATCGAAGTCGGCGCGGGGATGGTCCAGGCGCGTCACAACGACGGCCCTGGGCATCCCGACCGCGGCACACTCGTCCCAGAGCATGGTCGTGCTGCCGTCGACGCCGTCCACCGCGGAGATCACGAACAGGGCTGCGTCCGCGGCGCGCAGGCCCGCTCGCAGCTCGCCCACGAAGTCGGCGTAACCGGGGGTGTCCAGGAAGTTGACCTTGACCCCGTCGACCACCGCGGGAGCCAGGGCCAGGCCGACGGAGCGCTGCTGGCGCGCCTCTGCCTCGTCATAGTCGGAGACCGTCGTGCCGTCGGCGACACGTCCGGCCCGGGAGATCGTGCCCGAGGCGACGAGCATCGCCTCCAGCAGTGTTGTCTTGCCTGCTCCCGACGGCCCGACGAGGGCCACGTTGCGGATCTGGTCGGGGGAGGTCGGTGAGCTGACGGTGCCTGCGCTGGTGGTGGTGGGAGCCATGGGCGACATCCTGACGCAGGCGGGGGCGTCGGTACAGGCCTGCCGGACCGGTGTCCCGTGCCGCTGCGCGGCGCGCGCCTGCGGGCGTCGGTTTCTCGTACGATCCCAACGATGCTCAACAACGAGGACGCGCGCGGGTTCATCGCACCGGTGGTCAACCCGGTCGCTCGGACACTGCTGCGGCTGGGCGTGACGCCCGACATGGTCACGCTGTTCGGCACCACCGCCACGGTCGTGGGCGCGATGGTCTTCTTCCCCCAGGGGGAGTTCCTCACCGGCGTGCTGGTGATCCTTCTGGTCATCCTGTCCGACCTGCTCGACGGGACCATGGCCCGGATGTCTGGCAAGGCCTCCCCGTGGGGGGCATGGCTGGACTCCACCCTCGATCGCGTCGGCGACGGCGCCGTCTTCGGCGGCCTGCTGATCTGGGCGGCCTGGAACCACATGGGGTGGACCACGGCGATGGCCTGGATCTGCGTGGTGGGCGGGGCAGTGATCAGCTACGCCAAGGCCCGTGCGGAGTCGGTCGGGGCGCACGCGAACGTGGGCATCGCCGAACGCGCCGAGCGCCTCATCATCGGCTTGGGCGCGGCCCTGCTCCAGGGCTGGGGCGTGTCGAACGCGATCGAGGTCGGGCTGACGATCCTGGCCGTGCTCACTCTGATCACGATCGGGCAGCGCGCGGCGGTCGTGCGCCAGCAGCTGCGCCCCGGTCCGGATGCCGCCGGACCGGACACCCCAGGGGGAGCGACCGGGACCCCGGCGCCATGAGCGAGCCCCCCGACACGAGCCGGGAGACGATGGCCGAGCAGGCGACCTACCTCGCCTATGCCGGTGGCTGGCAGGCAGTCCGCAGGATGCCCGAGGGCATGGCCTACGGAGCCTTCGAACGGCTCGCGGACAACCAGTGGAAGCGACAGGGCCCCTCGGTCCAGCGCCTGGAGGCCAACCTGCGCCGCGTCGTCGGGCCAGTGTCGAACGACGAGCTGCGCCGCTTCTCCCGTGAGGGGATGCGCTCGTACCTGCGCTACTGGTGCGACGCGTTCCGGCTGCCGGGGTGGGACCGCGAGCGCATCGACACGTTCGAGATCACCAACTCTGGCGTGCTCTCGGAGGCCCTCTCGCGGGGCGGCGTCGTGGTGGCGCTGCCGCACGCGGGGAACTGGGACCACGCAGGGGCGTTCGCCTGCATCCACTTCGCGCCAGTGCACACGGTGGCCGAGAAGCTCCGCCCGGAGAAGCTCTTCGAACGCTTCGTGGCATTCCGGACCGAGCTGGGCATGACGATCCACGGGCTCGGAGACGCCGGCGTGTTCACGGCTCTGGCCGATGCGCTGCGAGAGGGCGGCCTGGTGGCACTGCTGGCCGATCGCGACCTGTCGGCCCGGGGGATCGAGGTGACGTTCTTCGGCGAGCGGGCCAGGTTCCCGGCCGGCCCGGCTGCCCTGGCCATCGACACCGGAGCGACTCTGCTGGCAGCCGACCTGTTCTGGGGCGACGAGCACAACATGGCCACCCTCATCCCGGTTCCGGTCGACCCGACCGACGACGAGCGCCAGGTGAGGGTCAGCCGCACCACCCAGGCGGTCGCCGACGCGCTGCAGGTGGCCATCGCCCGCCACCCGACCGATTGGCACATGCTCCAGCGCCTCTGGCTGGCGGACCTGGACCCCGACCGGCTGGCCGCCCGCGACGCTGAGGAAGCCGCACAGGAGGACGCGGGCTGATGCACGTCGGACTCGTCTGCCCCTACGCCTGGGACACCCCCGGCGGCGTCGCGGTTCACATCAACGACCTGCGCAACGCGCTGATCCGGCTGGGCCACACCGCCGAGATCCTCGCACCGGCCGAGGACGAGACGAAGCTGCCCGACTTCGTCACGAACGGCGGCAAGCCCATCGCCATCCGCTCCAACGGCTCGGTCGCGAAGGTCAACTTCGGACCCGGTCCCGCAGCCAAGGCCAGGCGCTGGATCAAGGAGGGCGACTTCGACATCCTGCACGTCCACGAGCCGGCAGGGCCCACCCTGGCGATCCTGTCGATCTGGGTCGCGGACGGCCCGATCGTGGCCACCTGGCACTCCAGCCTCGCCTCGAGCCGTGCAGAGATCAATGCCATGGCCCCGATGCTGCGCAGCGCCATGGAGAAGATCCGCGCCCGGATCGCCGTGAGTGAGTACGCCCGCCGGTCCCTGGTCGAGTACACCGGCGGTGATGCCGTCCTGATCCCCAACGGGGTCGACGTCAGCGCGTACGTCGGGGACGAGCCCCTGCCCGGCCGCTCCCGGGGGCACAAGACCCTGATGTTCCTGGGCCGCATCGACGAGCCCCGCAAGGGCCTGCAGGTGCTGCTGGCCGCCCTGCCCGCGATCGCGCAGGCGCACCCGGAGGTCTCGCTGCTCGTGGCCGGGCCCGGGGACGTCGACGCCGTGCGGGCTGGCCTGGACCCGGCCATCGCGGAGCGGGTGGAGTTCCTCGGCCTCGTCAGCGAGGAGGACAAGGCCCGCGCCCTGCACACGGCGGACATCTACGTGGCGCCGAACACGGGCGGGGAGTCGTTCGGGATCATCCTGCTCGAGGCCATGGCGGCGGGGGCGCCGGTCGTGGCGAGCGACATCGAGGCCTTCCAGCGCGTCCTGGACGACGGTCGCGCGGGAGTCAACTTCGCCAACGACGAGCCGGCCGACCTTGCAGCGCACGTGAGTGCGCTGCTGGGCGACCCGGAGCGACTGGACAAGCTCCGCGCTGCCGGGAGGCTCCGGGCGGCGGAGTTCGACTGGGGCACCGTCGCCCGCCGCGTCCTGGCCGTCTACCAGAGCGTCACCCCGGGCGGCGAGAAGGTCGAGGCCGACCTCTCGGGCCAGTTCTGGGGCCGGCTGCCGACGTGGCGGGCACCGAAGGCGGACCAGTGATCTCTGACTCGCGTCCAGGGCAGGTGGCGCGCCCATGATGTGGTTCATCGTCGCGGTGGCGCTGATCGCCTTCGTGGTCATGCGCCTGTCGGCACTGGCGGGCAGGCTCGACAGGCTGCACCACCGCATCGACCTGGCGCGGGCATCCCTGGACGCCCAGCTCGTCCGCCGGGCGCGCGCCGTCGAGGCCCTGGCGACCAGCGAGCTGCTCGATCCCGCGGCGTCGATCGTGCTGGCCCAGGCTGCCAGCCGCTCCCGTCACGTCGACCCCGAGGACCTGGTCGAGCGGGGCCTGCTCGAGTCGGAGCTGTCACGCGACCTGCGCGACGTGCTCGCGGACCCGGAGGTGGTCGAGGCCCTCGTCGCCGCCCATGAGGGCCAGGAGATCATGGCGGACCTGGCCGCCGCGGCGACCCAGGTCGCGCTGACCCGGCGGTTCCTCAACGACGGTGTGCAGGCTGCCCGGCTCCTGCGATCCGGACCCCTCGTGCGCTGGTTCCGACTGGCCGGGTCAGCGCCCCAGCCGGAGACCTTCGAGATGGACGACGAGCTGCCCACGGCGCTGCTGCCGTACGGCGCCTGAGCCGAGTCGCCCGATCCTGCCGTCCCATGGCCTGATCGGGCCACGGCTGCCAGCGGGTTACCGTTGTCCCATGCCCGGCACCATCCACGCCGCCTCGTCGCGCCCGCGACGGCTCGTCCCCGTGCTCCTCGCTGCCGGCCTGCTGGCCGCCTGCGGCGGCGGTGGGGGCGACCGCGCGGCCCAGCCCACCCCTTCGAGCACAGGCTCCCAGAGTGCCTCGGCCATTCCCTCGCCCACCCCGGTCCCCGTGGTCACGACCTCGCCCCTCTCGGGTCGGGAGGGAGGCGTCGGCACGCCGGTGATCGTCGTGAAGTACGACAACACGCCGTCCGCCCAGCCCCACGTCGGGCTCACCTCCGCCGACGTGGTCTACGTGGAGCCCGTGGAGTGGGGCCTCACCCGGCTGGCAGCCGTGTTCTCCACGCGCGTGCCCGGGGTCGCCGGTCCGGTTCGTAGCGCCCGCGTCAGCGACATCGACATGATGGCGCCCTACGGGAACGTGGCCTTCGTCTTCTCCGGCGCGCAGACGAAGCTGTGGCCCCGGCTGCAGGCGGCCAACTGGACCACGATCTCCGAGGACGAGGGCAGCGCGGGGTTCTACCGTGACCGCTCCCGGGTCTCCCCCTTCAACCTCATGGCCCAGCCCAAGGCGATGCTGGCGGCCCACACCGGCGTCGCCGTCTCCAAGGACATGGGCCTGGTGTTCGACACGAAGGTGCCCAAGGGCGGCCAGCGCGCGACGACACTGACGGCTACCTGGCCGAACTCGACCATGCAGTTCCGCTGGAACAGCACAGCCAATGCCTATGACGTGTGGATGCACGGCAGGCCGGCGCGGGCCGCGGAGGCCCCCGGCATCCAACGGGCGAGCACGGTGATCGTCCAGTACGTCAACGAGCGTGACTCCGGGTACGGCGACAAGTTCGGCGGACGTACGCCCCTGGCCGTCACCGTGGGCTCGGGCAAGGGCCTGGTGCTGCGCGACGGCAGGTCGTATCCCATCACCTGGAGCCGTCCCCGCAAGGGCGATCCGACCCAGTACCTCGACGCCTCGGGCGAGCCCATGAGCCTCGATCCCGGCCAGGTCTGGATCCTGCTCAAGGACCGGACCAAGAAGGTCACCGTCAGCCCCGCGCCGAAGCCGAAGGCCCCGTCGGCCAGCGCGTCGGCCACTGCCGCAGCCGTCGCGCACCCGTAGCGGTGGGCCGGCCCGGGGTGGGCGGCGTGGCAGGCCCGGCGATCCGCGTTAGCCTTGCTCCAGCAGACGCCGCGGGCGTCCCCCAGCAGGTCCAGGAGAGATCGTGAGCACCCAGAACAGCGACTCGTCGGTCGGCACCGAGCGGGTCAAGCGCGGCATGGCGCAGATGCTCAAGGGCGGCGTCATCATGGACGTCGTCACCCCCGACCAGGCCCGGATCGCCGAGGACGCCGGGGCGGTCGCGGTGATGGCCCTCGAGCGGGTTCCGGCCGACATACGCGCCCAGGGTGGCGTCTCGCGCATGAGCGACCCCGACATGATCGACGGGATCATGAACGCGGTGTCCATCCCGGTCATGGCCAAGGCCCGCATCGGGCACTTCGTCGAGGCCCAGGTGCTGCAGGCCCTGGGCGTGGACTACGTCGACGAGTCCGAGGTGCTCACGCCCGCCGACTTCGCCCACCACATCGACAAGTGGGCGTTCACCGTTCCCTTCGTCTGCGGCGCGACCAACCTCGGCGAGGCGCTGCGCCGGATCGCCGAGGGAGCGGCGATGATCCGGTCCAAGGGTGAGGCCGGGACGGGCGACGTCTCCAACGCGACCACCCACATGCGCGCCATCCGCGCCGAGATCCGCAGGCTGGCAGGCATGAGCCCCGACGAGCTGTACGTGGCGGCCAAGGAGCTGCAGGCGCCCTACAGCCTGGTGCGCGAGGTGGCCGAGCGCGGCGAGCTTCCCGTGGTCCTGTTCACGGCTGGCGGCATCGCGACTCCCGCGGACGCGGCCATGATGATGCAGCTCGGCGCCGACGGGGTGTTCGTCGGCTCGGGCATCTTCAAGTCGGGCAACCCGGCGCAGCGTGCCAACGCGATCGTCCAGGCGACGCTGCACTTCGACGACCCCGACGTCATCGCCAAGGTGTCGCGCGGGCTCGGCGAGGCGATGGTCGGCATCAACGTCGAGGAGCTCCCGGCTGCGCACCGGCTGGCCGAGCGCGGCTGGTGAGCCTGCCTCGGATCGGGGTGCTCGCGCTGCAGGGAGACGTACGGGAGCACGCGCTCGCGCTGTCGGCCGTCGGGGCCCAGCCCGTGCCCGTCAGGGATGCGGAGGCGCTGGCCGGCATCGACGGCCTGGTCATCCCCGGCGGGGAGTCGACGACGATCTCCATGCTCGCCCTGCGCTGGGGCCTCATGGAACCCCTGCGACGGGCGGTCGCGGGCGGCATGCCCATGCTCGGCACCTGCGCAGGGATGATCATGCTCGCGGACAAGGTCCTCGACGGCCGCGACGACCAGGAGCAGATCGGCGGCATCGACATGGTCGTCCGGCGCAACGCCTTCGGTCGGCAGGTGGACTCCTTCGAGGCGGACGTCGCCTTCCCGGCGCTTGGGGATGAGCCGATTCGGGCCGTCTTCATCCGGGCGCCGTGGGTCGAGTCCGTCGGAGTCGGCGTGGGCGTCCTGGCCGAGGTCGCCGACGGTAGGGTGGTCGCGGTCCGGCAGGGGTCGTTGGTGGCCACGGCGTTCCACCCGGAGCTGACCGGGGATCATCGTGTGCACGGGCTGTTCGCCGACATCGTGCGGGCTGCCGCAGCACTGCCGGGGAGTTGAGGAGTTCAGATGTCCGGCCATTCCAAGTGGGCCACCACGAAGCACAAGAAGGCTGTCGTCGACGCCAAGCGCGGCAAGCTCTTCGCCAAGCTCATCAAGAACATCGAGGTCGCGGCTCGCACCGGTGGCGGCGATCCGGACGGCAACCCCACCCTCTACGACGCCATCCAGAAGGCCCGCAAGAACTCCGTGCCACTGGACAACATCGACCGCGCGGTCAAGCGCGGCTCTGGGGCGGACGCCGGCGGCGCGGACTGGCAGACGATCATGTACGAGGGCTACGGGCCCAACGGGGTCGCGGTCCTGGTCGAGTGCCTCACCGACAACCGCAACAGGGCCGCATCCGAGGTGCGCGTCGCGATGACCCGCAACGGCGGCACCATGGCCGATCCCGGCAGTGTCTCCTACCTGTTCTCGCGCAAGGGAGTCATCATCGTCCCGGCCGCGGATGGACTGAGCGAGGATGACGTCCTGATGGCCGTGCTGGACGCCGGTGCCGAGGAGGTCAACGACCTCGGGGAGGCCTTCGAGGTGGTCACCGAGGCCGCCGACGTGGTGACCGTCCGCAGGGCGCTGCAGGCCGCAGGGGTGGACTACGAGTCCGCCGAGGTGGAGTTCGTCGCCTCCGTCGAGGTCCCCCTGGCGGCCGAGGGTGCTGCCAGGATCATGCGGTTGGTCGACGCCCTCGAGGACAGCGACGACGTCCAGAACGTGTTCACCAACGCCGACATCCCGGCCGAGGTTCTCGACCAGCTCTGAGCCTCTGCCGAGGGGCCGCTGCCTCGCGGCGCGACCCGCCATCGTGGCGGTGCGGGCGATACCCTGCCGGGCAGCGCCGGCCCCAGGGCCGACGGGCGTGCTGACCCACGGCGGACAGGGAGCGACGGAAGTGGCGGACCAGGAGCAGACCAACCCTGAGGCCCCGGCAGTGGGCCAGGGGCAGCAGGATCCGGGCGGCTCGGCGCAGACCGGCGCCGCGAAGAAGACGACAGCGCGCACCCCCCGACCGGCGGCACGCAAGGCTGCCACCGGCGAGGCCGCAGCAGTCAAGAAGACGGCCACAGCCACCACCGCAGCCGCGAAGAAGGCGGCTGCCGGCACGACCGGCGCGGCGAGGAAGACCGCGGCGAGCTCGGCCGGGGCAGCCAAGAAGGCAGCTGCACCGCGGCCCGCCACCGGGAAGCGGGCGGCCGCCAAGCGGACCGTGCGCGGGGTCCAGAAGCAGGCCGAGTCCGTGGCCGGCGCGGTGACCAGCGCCGTCGACAGCGTGACCGGCTCCGGCGCGCCGGAGAACCCCATGGAGAACCGGCTGAGCCCCAAGCGCCTGTCCGGCTTCGACTTCGCGACGTGGCGCTCGGCCGTGGCCGA
>CAZWXF010000011.1:0-20602 GCA_964638055.1 uncultured Bifidobacteriaceae bacterium
CCGAAGAAGTCCGCGATCACGGAGTGGTCGATGACCAGCTCCGCCGGGGCCAGCGGGTTGATCTTGGCCGGGTCGCCCCCCAGGGCCTTCATCGCCTCGCGCATCGTGGCCAGGTCGACCACGCAGGGGACGCCGGTGAAGTCCTGCATGATCACCCGCGCGGGCGTGAACTGGATCTCCTCGGTCGGTTCCGGGGCGGGGTCCCAGGTGCCCAGGGCGCTGATCTGCTCCGCCCTCACGTTGGCGCCGTCCTCGGTGCGCAGGAGGTTCTCCAGGAGGACCTTGTGCGTGAACGGCAGGTCATCGGACCCAGGGACCGCGGAGATCCGGAAGATCTCGTGACTCTCCGCTCCGACGTGGAACTCCCCTCGCGCCCCGAAGCTGTCCTTGCTGCCCATGTGCGCCCCTTTGGCCTCGAGCCGGCGTGGGGTCGGCACTCTGAGCTGTGATGGCTTCGCCGACCGCCACCTGAACGAAGGCTACCGCGACCGACTCGCACCCGTTGCCGAGATCGGCGCCCGTGGCAGTGCTGCCCGCGGGTGCCGGTCCTCCCGGGAGCAGCCGGCTCACCCGTGACGGACGGGCGACTTCCCGTCGTCGAGGTGCGCGTCGGGCATCTCCAGCGGTGGTCCTTCGCCGCGCCGCACGGCCCCCGGAGCGGGCCGCTCGGGCACATCGGCGATCCGCTCGCTGGAGATCAGCTGCCACGGCACGCTGACCACCATCACCCCGCGCGAGAACAGCAGCCGGCTCTTGAGCCGCAGCGCGCTCTGGTTGTGCAGGAGCTGCTCCCACCAGCGCCCGACGACGTACTCGGGGACGTACACGCACACCAGGTCGCGCGGCGACGAGCGGCCGATGCCGCGGACGTAGTCCACGATCGGCCGGGTGATCTCCCGGTACGGAGAGTCCAGCACCTTCAGCGCGACCGGGATGCGCCGGCGCTCCCACTCTGCGCTCAGCCGTGCGGTCTCGTCCGGGTCCACGCTGACCGTGATGGCCTCGAGCACGGTGGGCCGGGTCGCCCGGGCGTACGCGAGCGCCCGGAGGGTCGGCTTGTGGAGCTTGGAGACCAGGACGATCGCGTGGACGCGGGAGGGCAGCGTCACGGTCTCTGACTCGTCTGCGACGAGCTCCAGGCTCACCTGGTCGTAGTGACGCCGGATCGACTGCATGAGCATGAAGATCAGCGGCATCGCCACGCACACGACCCAGGCCCCGTGGGTGAACTTCGTGACCAGCACGATGACCAGGACGCTCCCGGTCAGCACCAGACCGACCGAGTTGACCGCGCGACTGCGCTTCATCCTCATCCGGGCGGAGGGGTCGGCCTCCACGTGCAGGTGGCGCGTCCAGTGCCGCACCATCCCCAGCTGGCTCAGCGTGAACGAGACGAAGACCCCGATGATGTACAGCTGGATGATCGAGGAGACGTTGGCGTCGTAGACGTAGACGAGGATGATGGCGAGCCCGGCGAGCATGGTGATCCCGTTGCTGAACGCCAGGCGGTCGCCCCGGGTGTGCAGCTGTCGGGGCAGGTAGCCGTCGCGGGCCAGGATGGAACCCAGGACCGGGAACCCGTTGAACGCCGTGTTCGCCGCGAGCACGAGGATCAGTGCCGTCGCCACCGAGATGACGACGAACATCGGCGTGAAGTTCGAGAACACGGCGTGGGCCACCTGGGCGATCACGGTCTTCTGGGATGCCCCTTCCGGCATGCCGATCAGGTCCTCGCTGTGCTGGGCCACGTGGACCTGCGTCCTGAGGGCCAGCCACGTGATCCCCGTGAACATCGTCATCGAGATGCCGCCGAGCAGGAGCAGGGTGGTCGCGGCGTTGTCGCTCTTGGGATGACGGAAGGCGGGCACGCCGTTGCTGATCGCCTCCACCCCCGTCAGGGCGGTCGTGCCCGACGAGAACGCCCGGGCGACCAGGAACAGCAGCGCGAGCCCGGCGTACGTGCTCTCCGCCTGGACCTCCCACCCGGCGGACTCGGCCAGCAGCACGTCGCCCCGGGCGATCCGCACCCCCGCCCACAGCAGCATCGTGAAGATCGCCATCATGAACGCATAGGTGGGGATGGCGAACGCGGTGCCGGACTCGCGGACCCCGCGCAGGTTCAGCACCGCGAGCAGCACGATCAGGCCGATCGCGAGAGAGGCCCTGTGATCGTGCAGCCCCGGGAGCACCGAGGCCATGTTGGCGACGGCCGAGGAGACCGAGACGGCGACCGTCAGGATGTAGTCCACGAGCAGCGCGCTGGCAACGAAGACGCCGGGCTTGGGACCCAGGTTGGTCGATACGACCTCGTAGTCCCCTCCGCCGGAGGGATAGGCGTGGACGTTCTGCCGGTACGAGGCGACGACGACGCAGAACACGAGCACCACCGCAGCGGCCACCCACGGCGCGTACGCGAACATCGCGATGCCCCCCAGGGACAGCACGAGGAGGATCTCCTGGGTGGCGTAGGCGTTCGAGGACAGGGCGTCCGAGGCGAAGACGGGAAGGGCGATGCGCTTGGGCAGGAGCGTCTCGCCAAGCTGGTCGGTGTGCAGCGCGCGGCCGAAGAGCAGGCGTTTGGCAGCGTTCGCGGCTGTTCCCACGGGGGGGAATGCTACGGCTGGGGGACGCGGGCACCCGGGCGTGTAGCGTGCGCGGGTGCACATCGTGATCCTGGGGTGCGGCCGCGTCGGCTCGGCGCTGGCGCACACGCTGGACCGGCAGGGCCATTCGGTCTCGATCATCGACTTCGACGCCGAGGCGTTCCGCAAGCTTCACCCGGAGTTCAGCGGCAACACTGTCGTCGGCGTGGGCTACGACCGCGACACGCTGGTGGACGCCGGGGTGGCACGGGCAGGGGCCTTCGCGGCGTGCAGCAGCGGCGACAACACCAACATCATCTCCGCGCGTGTGGCACGTGAGACGTTCGGCGTCGAGAACGTCGTTGCCAGGATCTACGACCCGCGCCGGGCCGAGGTGTACCAGCGCCTGGGCATCCCCACAGTCGCCAGCGTGGCCTGGACGACCGACCAGATGCTGCGGCGGCTGCTGCCGATGGGGGCGCAGGAGGAGTGGACGGATCCCAGCGGGACGGTGGCTCTGGCCGAGATGCAGGTGCACCCCGACTGGATCGGGCGCCTGGTCTTCGACCTGCAGGACGCCACGAGCGCGCGGATCGCCTTCCTCACCCGCTTCGGAGCCGGCGTCCTGCCCGTACGCGACACCGTCCTTCAGGAGGGCGACCTGGTGCACGTCCTGCTGCATCGCCGGGACGAGGAACGGGTGCAGGACCTGTTCCGGATCCCACCGGGGGCTCGTCGATGAGGGTCTGCATCGCCGGAGCGGGCAAGGTGGGGCGTGCGATAGCGCGCGAGCTGCTGGCAAACGACCACGAGATCCTGCTCATCGACAAGGACCCTGAGACCGCGAGGGTCGGGGCCGTGGACGGCGCTCATGTGCTGTGCGCCGACGCCTGCGAGATCTCCTCGCTGGACGAGGCACGGCTGCAGACGTGTCAGGTCGTCGTGGCGGCCACTGGTGATGACAAGGTGAACCTGGTCGTGTCCCTTCTCGCCAAGACCGAGTACGGCGTGCCCCGGGTCGTCGCCCGCGTCAACCACCCGAAGAACGAATGGCTCTTCAACGAGGCATGGGGGGTGGACGTGGCGGTCTCCACCCCGCAGATGCTCTCGGCCCTCGTGGAGGAGGCGGTGACCGTCGGCGACCTTGTCCGCCTCTTCACGTTCCGCCAGAGCAACGCCAACCTCGTCGAGCTCACCCTCGATGCCGACTCCCCTGTGGTCGGGACACGGGTGGCCGACGTGGCGTGGCCCCCGGACACGGCGCTCGTGGCCATCCTGCGGGGCGGCCAGGTGATCGCGCCCGGACCGGACGATCCGCTGGAGACCGGCGACGAGCTGCTCTTCGTCTCGGCGCCCGACCAGGAGCGTGCGATCCAGGACCTGCTCTCTGCCTGAGCCCGGGTGATCGCGGGCCGGCAGGCTGGCGAGCAGCGCGAGGCTGGCACGGCCGGTCCGCGTCGGGATCGGCCTGCGCACACCGGCGGCACCCATGGCATGCCGCAGCTCCGTGCACTCACGGACTCGGCTCTGCCTACACGTCGTCCGCTTGCAGGTCGTCCGCCGCCTCCACCTCGTCCGCGTGCAGGTCGTCCGCCTCCGGGTCATCGGCCTTCGGGCCATGGGACAGGACCGGGTGCAGGATGCGATAGGTCAGGAACGCGGTGAGCAGGAACAGCGGCCAGCCCAGGGCCAGCTTCGCGCCGCCGAGCAACGCCACGCGCCCGAGGAGGTAGAGCGGCACCTGGACGGCCAGCCGGAGGCCGAACATGCCCGCCCAGAGCCAGTTCGCAGTCGCAAAGGCGGAGAAGCGCCGGGGATCGCTGCGCCACCCGGTGGGATCGCCGCTCAGGAACCCGGCGGCGATGCCCAGGATCGGCCAGCGCACGAGCGAGGACACCAGGAACGCCGCGAAGTAGGCGGCATTGGTGAGGATGCCCAGGAGGAAGAAGTCCTCGGCACGCCCGGTCCGGGTCACCACGAACGCCGAGATCGCCACCCCAAGGAACCCGCTTGCGACCTGGCTGAGCGGCTCGCGGCGGATGAGCCGCACGGCCCCGATGAGCAGCCCGGTGCCGACCGCGGCGGCGAGGCAGGCGCCCAGTCGCTGGCCGGTGACCGTGTAGGCCACGATGAACACCACTGCCGGCAGCCCGGAGTCGATGAGGCCCCGCCACCCGCCCACCGCCCGGTCGAGCACCGCACGATCCAGTCCGCCGTGCTCGGCCGATGTGTGGGGTGTGTCCGCCACTGCCATCACGACTCCCCCCGTCCCTGTGGCCGCAGCTCGTAGCGCGGGTTGAACATGGTGCGCCGGTCACGGGTGCCCGTGATCCGGCCGTGAACGACGATCGAGCGGCCCGGGTCGATCCCCCGGATGCGCCGCCGGCCCAGCCAGATCACCAAGATGCGCCCCGAGCCGTCGAACAGCTCAGCCTCGACAGCCGGCACGGTCTCCTGAGGGCGCAGGGTCACGCTCTGCAGGACTCCTGCGATGGTGGCCGGATCACCGATGGTGGCTCCAGCGATGGGCGTGGCCCCCATGACCCGAGCGCTGACCTGAAGCTCCTCGGCGCGCTGCTCGGCCTTGGTCTGGGTGAGGCTGGCTGCCATCCGGCGCAGCAAGCCGGACGGCCGGTCCTGCCGCTTCATGTGTGAAGGGTACTCGACCGTCGCTCAGCGGACCTCTGTGATCTCGGGGCCCCGCTCGAAGGGGTCGATGCCCGCCGGGCCCTCGTCGGGCTCTCCTTCGTCCTGGTCCACGTCCTGCCCGGCGTCCGGTGGCAGCCGCAACGGCAGCGGGTCGCGTGGCGCCATGGCTTCGGTCCCGCGCACCACGATGACCTCCCGGACGATCCGGTGCAGGTCGTCGTCGGGGTCCGGGCGCACCGCCGCCCGGCCCAGGAAGGTGGCCCGCAACAGCCAGCGGGGACCGTCGACCCCTGCGAAACGCACTGGCTGGATGACCGAGCGGCCCTCGGGGGACCGGGCCGGGATGTTGGCCCGCAGCTCGGGGCCGAAGGGACCGTCCTGCTCGGTGGCACTGGCACCGGAGGTGGCGGCGATCTCGGTGAGCATCTCCTCGCGCACCTCGTCCCAGATGCCGGAGGTGCGCGGTGCCGCCCACACGAGCAGCTGGACGGCCGCATCGTCGGCGACGCACGTGATGCCTCGAACCTCGCCGCTGCTGGAATCGGCCTCCACCTGCAGCCCGATCGAGGGCAGCACGGGGACGAGCAGGGCCCCCAGGTCGACCCGCTCGAGCGAGAGGTCGCTGCGCTCGGCCTCCGAGTCATCCCAGGGGCCGGATGAACGGCCTGCCCCGGCAGGGTCCTCGTCGGGCGAGGCGCTGCTCTCGTCGACCCCCCCGAGATCCTCTCCAGGCTCCTGGAGATTCGGTTCGGACTCGCGGCGGCGACGGAACCGGGCCATGGGACTGCCTTTCACTGACGACGGATCGCGGGCCCGTACTGGCGGGTGCGGGTAGTGGGATCAGGCTATCCCGGGAGTACGGCCGACCGTCCCGCAGGAGTGCGTCAGCGCCCAGGAAGCGGCTCGGTCCCTGTGGAGCCGAAGCCCCCCTGGCCCCGCTGCGAGCCCGGCAGCCTGTCCACCTCCAGGAAGCGCGCCCGCTCGACCCGCTGGACGACGAGCTGGGCGATCCGCTCCCCGCGTTGCAGGGTGACCGACCGGGAGCGGTCGAGGTTGACCAGGCAGACGCTGATCTCGCCGCGGTAGCCAGCGTCGATCGTCCCCGGGGCGTTGACCATCCCGATCCCGTGCCGCACGGCCAAGCCCGAGCGCGGGTGGAGGAACGCGGCGAACCCGTCGGGCAGGGCAAGGGCGATCCCCGTGGGAACCAGAGCGCGCTCCCCCGCTGCCAGGGTGACCTCGATCCGGCTGGTGAGATCGGCGCCGGCGTCACCGGGATGCGCGTACGCGGGCAGCGGCAGGTCCGCGTCGAGCCGGTGGATGAGCACCGGGACCCCCGCGCTCACGGGTTGAGCTCCGCCGAGTCGGTGTCCTCGCCCCGCTCGACCGCCGCGGCCACGTCCTGGGGTCTGCCGTGCTCGCGGAAGTGCCCACGCCGGACCTGGACGTACAGGGCGGAGGCGCGGGCCACGACGGGGCCCTGCGGACCGGCGCTGGCGTGCGCGGCGCTGAACACCTTGCGGCCCTGGACACCGGTGATGCGGGCCGCGACGTGCAGCATGGTCCCGACCGGGACCGGGGCGAGGAAGTCGGTCTCCAGTCGCGCCGTCACGGCAGGGCCTCCGCCCAGCCAGCTCACGGCCCCCAGTGCCTCGTCCAGCGCTGCGCTGAGCACGCCCCCGTGTGCGAGCCCGGGGGCCCCCTGGTGCTGGTCGGTCACCTCGAAGGCGCAGGTCAGGGACAGCCCTGGTCCCAGCTCGACCTGCATGTGCAGCCCAGCCGGGTGATCGGCCCCGCAGCCGTAGCACAGGCGGTAGTGGGAGGGGATCGAAGCTCCTGCCGGGGGGGCGTCCGGGTGTCGCGACGGCATCGTTGCGCCGGGTCCGGGCGTGGTTGCCGGACCGAGAGGTTGGGGTTCGCTCACGGCGGCGACTCTAGGCGCAGGGCAGGGCAGGCGGTCGCCCGCACGGCCGCTCCCACGACCCGCGTGCCCGCCGCGGCACGGTGACTGCCGCACGCTCGGGGCGGATGTCGGCGTGCGAGAGTTTCCATCGTGGAGGAGTACCACGAGCGGCTCTGGCCGGGTCCCTGGTTCTGGGCCGTGCTGCTCGGCATGGTGGCATGCCTGGCCATTGCCTACGGCGTCGCATTCAGCCCGGCTTCGGGCTGGACAGTCATGGGCATCGGCGCGACGGGCGTGCTGGTGGCTGGCTCCCGGCTGGCCGTCCGGGTCCGGGTCGGACAGCGCGGGGTGTCCGCCGGCCGTGCGCAGCTGCCCTGGTGGGCCGTGGGAACCGTCATGGCCCTGACCCGCGAGCAGGTGGCGGCCGCACGCGGAGCGCGCGGGGATCGCAGCGCCTGGGTGGTCAGCCCGCCGGGGTCCTTCGGTGGCGCGGTGCTGGTGACAGTGGCCGACCCCGCGGATCCCCACCGGACCTGGCTGATCGCCTCTCGCGAGCCGCAGGGACTGGCTCGCGCCATCGAGAGGGCCCGTGGCAGGCTGGGCGAATGACCGAGCAGGCGCCGATGCCGCGCAGCCAACCCCGCGTCTCCATCCCGAAGTACATCGCGCCCCTGATCACCATCTCCACCTCTTTCGCCGTGAGGCGGGGGATGATCGCCGCATACCGGAACATCACCGGCAAGCCGGCGCCCACGGTCCAGACGAAGGAGGCTCCGCTGCTGACCAAGATGGCGTGGGCCGGGGCGATGGCCGCGGTCGTGACGCTCGTCGAGAGCCTGGTCCTGCGAGCGGTCCACGAGGAGTTGTTCAACGACGACATGCATGTCACCGGCGACCTGACGGACGGGATCTGAGCCAACCTCATCCCGTTGGGATGACGGTCGCCCGCCCGCTGCTCGGCGACGACTGAGGCGTGGCGCACCAGCACTCGGTCCGAACCAGGAGCAGCCGGCGCCAGGGCCCGCGAGAGTGGGGCATTCGTGGCACCGGCTGCTGTCGGTCGAGCTGGGGCTCAGGCAGCGCACTCCCGGCAGATGGGCAGGCCGTCGCGGTAGCGGGCGAGCTGGCTGCGGTGGTGGACGAGGAAGCAGTTGCTGCACGTGAACTCGTCAGCCTGGCGCGGCAGCACACGCACGCTCAGGGACTCGTCGGAGAGGTCGGCCCCCGGAAGCTCGAGGTTCTCGGCGAGCTCGGTCTCGTCGATGTCCACGGTCGAGGCAGCCTTGTCGACCCGGCGGGCCTTCAACTCCTCGATGCTGTCCTCGGCGAGGGCATCCTCCTCTGTTTTGCGTGGGGCGTCGTAGTCGGTGGCCATCTGCGGTCTCCCCCCAGGAATGTGGGTGTCGTCTCGGGTTGGTAGAACATCCTCGCGCGGCGCCTTATGCCCGCGGACGACCGCGAATCATGCCGCATCAGGAGAGCATCGGCAGCACGGCGGCCCCCCCGCCCCTGCCGGACAGGAGGACGAGATGCCCACGTACGCGATCGGCGACCGGGTGCCGCTGGTCGACCCCGAGGCGTTCGTCCATCCAGACGCGGTGATCATCGGGGATGTTCGGATCGGCGCGGAGGCCTCCATCTGGCCCTGCGCGGTGCTGCGCGGGGACTCCGGGCGCATCGTGGTCGGCGCCGGGAGCTCGGTGCAGGACGGTGCGATCGTGCACTGCACCTCCCGTCTGGACACGGTCATCGGCCAGCGGTGCGTGATCGGTCACGCCGCCCACCTGGAGGGCTGCACGATCGAGGACGACAGCCTCGTCGGGTCGGCGGCCGTGGTCCTGCACGAGGCCGTGGTGCGACGGGGTGGCTTCGTGGCGGCCCAGGCCCTCGTGGCCCCGGGGACCGAGGTCCCGGCCGGGGGCCTGGCTCGAGGCGTTCCGGCCAGGATCGTCCCCGGGGCGGCACCCACCCACATGATCGAGTCGTCGGTGCAGACGTACCGCGCGAACGCCCGCTGGTACCGCGAGGGGCTGCGTCGCCTCGACTGAACCACCTGGGAGGGATCGATGGTCAGTCGCGATCGGCGAGGGAGCCCGCGAGCAGGGCTGCGAACTGGGGCGCCAGCTCGGGCGGGGCCGCCCAGGCCAGGTCCTCGCCGGGGGCCTGCCATCCGCCGCCGGCCCGGAAGGGTCCACCGACGACCAGGCCCGCCTCGTGCGCGATGAGCATGGCCGCGGCGTGGTCCCACGGCTGGAGACCGCGCTCGTAGTAGCAGTCGACGCGCCCCGCTGCCGCATGGCACAGGTCGACAGCGGCGGCGCCGAGGCGGCGGATGTCCCGGACGGCCGGCAGGACCTGGGCCAGAGCGCGGGCCTGGGCGGTCCGCCGCGGCACGGCGTAGCCGAACCCGGTCGCGACGAGCGCCTGGCTCAGCTCCGAAGGAGCCTCACCCCGCAGTATCCGCCTGGCGGGGAGCTGCGCGAGGCTGCGCGCCTCACCCGGCACCGCCGACCGCTCGAGGAGCCACGCACCCTCACCTCGCCGCGCGACGAACGTCTCTGACCGGGTGGGAACGTCGACGACGCCGGCCTGCACGACCCCACCCACCTCGGCGGCGATGCTCACCGCCCATCCGGGAAGGTCGTAGAGGTAGTTGACCGTCCCGTCGAGCGGATCCACGACCCAGCGAACCCCGCTGGAGCCCGCCCGCTGCCCTCCCTCCTCCCCGAGGATGCCGTCGTCGGGCCGCTCGCCGAGCAGTGTGGTCACGATGAGGTGCTCGGCCGCGACGTCCATCTGGGTCACGACGTCGGTGGGCGTGGTCTTGGTCTCGACATGCAGGCCCCCCGCCCGCCCGCGCCGCAGCAGCTCGCCAGCGGCCCATGCGGCACGCAGGGCCAGGTTGACCAGCGGGTCGGCCAGGAGATCGGTCACAACGCGGTCCCTGCCCGGCTGAGAGCGGGCTCTGGCGCCTCGCACACGGCGGGGCGAGGGCCACGGGGGTTCGGGCAGCATCCCGGGCCGCAGGGCGTCCCACGGGGGCCCAGCGCACCGACCCACTTCACGGCTACCGGCTCGGCGCCGCCAGATCCCACCCCGGACCGTGCCTCGTCGAGCAGATCGAGGGCCAGGTCCACGAACCGGGGATCAGCCCCCGGAGTTCCCACCCGGATCGCGGGCAGGCCCAGAGCGGCCGCTGTCTGGAGGGCGACCGTGTCGAGGTCCCAGATCACCTCCATGTGATCGCTGACGAAGCCGATCGGGACGATCACCACGCCCGGGACGCCGCGCCCGGCCAGGTCCGTGAGGTGATCGCCGATGTCAGGCTCCAGCCAGGGCACCTGCGGCGGCCCCGACCGCGACTGGTACACGAGGTCCCAGTGTGTGTGCCCGACCGAGGCGGCCACCACCGCTGCCACGTCGCGGTGCTGCGCCAGGTAGTCGCAGCGATCGGAGTCGGCCTTCGGGAGCGAGTGGGTCGTGAAGACCAGGCGGCTTCCCTCGGGGAGCCGGGTGAGGGCCGATCGCACGCCGTCCACGAACGGCTCCACGAAGCCCGGATGGTTCCAGTACGGCCGCAGCACGTGCATCTGCGGCGCCCAGTTCGGGTGCTCCGCGGTCACGACAGCCAGCGCGTCGTGCAGGTTCTCCCGGTACTGGCGGCAGGAGCTGTACGACGAGTAGGCCGACGTCAGCAGGGCGAAGATCCGATCAACTCCCAGCGTGCGAGCCTCGTCGAGGGCCTCGGCCAGGTAGGGCTGCCAGTTGCGGTTCCCCCACAGGACGGGCATCCCCGGGTGGGCACCAGACATCGCGGACTGCAACCGGCCCCGCAGGTCGCGGTTGAGCGCGTTGATCGGGGAGATCCCGCCGAAGTGCGCGTAGTGGGCGCCGACCTCCACCAGCCGCTCGCGCGGGATGCCACGCCCGCGCGTCACGTTCTCCAGGAAGGGGACGACGTCGTCGGGGCCCTCCGGACCCCCGAACGAGACCAGAAGCAGGGCATCCACGCTGTGGATCCTCTCCGACATGGGCGGATCACACGACCGCAGGGGTGCAGTGGGGCACAATGTGGCCACATCTTGTGGAGGTGCCATGCGGGAGTTGCGGTTCGACGGCCTATCCCAGGACGGCACGCGTGTGCTTCTGGCCGGCAAGGACGGTCAGAAGTGGTCGCTGGTCATCGACGAGAAGCTGGAGGCGGCGATCCGCCGGGACCGGTCGCGGATCAGCCAGATCGAGCTCCAGCAGGCAGGTGCCCTGAGACCGCGGGAGATCCAGGCACGCATCCGCGCCGGGGCGACCGCCGAGGATGTCGCCGCGGCCAGCGGGCTGCCTGTCGCACACATCCGCCGGTTCGAGGGCCCTGTGCTCACGGAGCGGGCGTGGGTCGCCCAGCAGGCGCAGGCGACCGAGGTGCGCCGCCCGAGCGGCGACATCCCGCTTCGTGATCTCGTCGCCGAGCGCTTGACCGAGGCCGGCGTCGAGCCCGAGGGGATCGGCTGGGATGCGTGGCGCCGCGACGATGGGCTGTGGGTCGTCATCGCCACCTTCCGGTACGGACCGAACACGCTCGTGGCGACCTGGACCTACGACGCCACGGGTCGCACCATGACCGTCGCCGACGACAACGCCCGCCAGCTCTCGGCCATCGTGGACGACTCCCCGCTGCGCCTGGCCCCGGCCCGCCCGAGCCTCGCAGCTGTCGATGGCCATCCCGCTGCGCGGATCATCGACCTCTCCCGCGACGAGCGCGCCGACTCCGACCTGGAGGACGACGAGGCTGTCGCAGGCGACCGCGCAGACGTTGTGGGCGCGCTGGACACCCCAACGCCGCTGGCCGAGGATTCCTCGGCCGACGTGACCGCTGTTGACGGGTTGGCCCCACGGGACGATCTGACCGAGGACGCCGTGGCCGAGGCCGATGACGAGGACGCCGAGGCGGACGAAGATCCGGCCGAGGAGGTGGCGCGGGGCGATCGCGAGCTCCCCGGTGGGCTGGCGGCTCTCTTCGAGGCTCCCGTGCCCGCGCGGCGCGCCGCCAAGCCCGCTGTGCCCAGCTTCGACGACATCCTCTTCGGCCCCGGGCCGCGCTGACCCCCGGGCCACATGGTCTCGACGGGCTCGACCGGCGGGGGGCTCCACCGGCGGGGGGCTCCACCGGCGGGGGGCTTGAGTGCGCTGGACGGGCTCGACCGGCGGTGGGCGTTAGGAGCTTCGGGCCCCGGGCCCGGGGCCCTGCCCGGCCCCGATGCGCAGGGGGATGAGGACTTCGTCCGGGGTCGTGCCGCCGTGCTGGCCACGCAGCCCGGAGAGGACCCGGTCCACGCGCTGGGACACCAGAGACCAGTCCGCGGTCGCGATGGCCACGACATCACCGATGCGGTCCAGGTTCCAATCGTCGACCGGCGCCATGAGCGCGGCCGCATCCTCGCGCAGCAGGACACGAGCCCGGTCCCCGAGAACGTCAGTCCAGGTCCGGGCCACCCGCGAGGCAGCCCCTTCGAGGCAGTAGACGTGCCGGGCGCGGGGCTCGCCCAAGATGGTGGTGACCTCGCGGCGCAGGACCATGTGCGCCTCCAGGTCGATGCGATGCGCGTCGGGCACATCGACCATCCCATGGTCGGCCGTCACCAGCACTGTCGTGTCCTCCCCGAGGTGGTCCAGGAGGCGGCACACGAGGTCCTCCACGCGGGCCAGCTGCGCCCGGTACTGCGGTGAGGCCACCCCGTGCACATGGGCGGCCTTGTCCAGATCCGGCCAGTAGACGTAGGTGAGCGATCGACGGCCGGCGGCGCGGGCGGCTCCGACGTGATGGGCCGCGATCGCGATGCGGGCGGGGATCGTGTCCGCACCCGCGTACACACCGCCCCGCAGGGCCGCCCGGGTGAGTCCGCTGTGCCGGTGGCTGCTCGGACCGGCGCTGAGCACGTGGACTCCCGCGCTGGCGATGACCTCGAGCATGGTCGGCTCCGGCTGGGTGGCAACCGGGTTCGGCTCGTCCTGCCAGGACAGCGGCGCCAGGAAGGTCCCGTCATCGAGGCGGAAGGATGTCCCGACGATGCCGTGCAGCCCGGGCGCGAGACCGGTGCCGAAGCAGGCCAGCGAGACCGGCGTTGTCGACGGGAACGGCGCGGCGAGAGGTCCGCCCTGGCCCAGGCCGGCCAGTCGTGGGAGCAGGTCGCCATGCGCCCTGAGCTGGAGCTCACCGAGCCCGTCGACGAGCAGGACGACCACATGGTCACCGTCGGCGGGCAGCACGCCCCGGAGCTGGCGCGCCTGCGGCAGCGTCGTGTCCGGCAGCCGGGCGGGATTGACCCCTAGCGCGAGCCCCACCGCAGGAAGGAGCGCGTGCAGCGGTATCGGAGCCCCCTGCGGCCCACTCAGGGGCACGGAGCCGGAGGTCAGCGCGCCGACGTGCCCCACCGATGCACCCACCCCACCCTGCTCGGGCGTGCGCCTAGGCTCGGCCGTGGACGGCCCGGGACAGTGCTGCAGCGAACTCCAGCGTCTGAGCTACTGCCGCGGCCCCGTCGCCCGCCTGGGAGACCCGCAGGGAGAAGTCGTCGTTGGCCGCCTGCCCGGTGAAACCGTGGTCGGCGGTGCAGTCGGGGTCGCCGCAGGTCGCCGGCTCCAGGTCGAGGCGGGAGACAGCGCCCCAGCCGATCGTGAGCATGACCTCGCGCACCTCGCCACCGGGGGTGTACCGCGCGGGGTTGCCCACCACACGGTTGACCACGACCGAGCGGATGTCGCCCAGGCGCACCGCCTCGGAGCTGGCGGACGCGTACGGGACGGGGCAGGTCTCGTCCGGAGGAAAGTCGTCGATGTGCAGGACGATCAGCCGGGTCCGGGTCAGCAGCAGCAGGGAGATGTGCCGACGCAGCTCGTCGCGGTCGAAGGTCGCCTCATGCTGGATGACATGGCTCAGGGGCTCCTCTGCGGCCAGAGCCGTGGCCATGGCGTCGGCGACGAGCTCGGGGTAGTAGCCCGAAGCCGCGATCTCAGCGCGCAGCGGGGAGTCTGTCACCGTCGCATCCTCCCACGGACCTGCCGGGTGGGGCGCGGACGCAGGCTCACACGTCCAAGAGCCGGCGCGTGCCCATCTCCAGCCGGTCGGGCTGGGCCTGGATCTGGATGGTCGCGCTGAGCACGTGAGCGCCGCTGCCGGACACGACGATGGGGTTGAGCTCGACGGAGCTGATCGACGGAACGTCGTCGATGAGCAGGCCGAGGCGGGCGAGCAAGGTGCAGAGGGCCTCGATGTCGACCGGATCGGCGCCGCGGTACCCGCGCAGCAGCGGGGAAGCCTTGGGCGCGGCCACGAGGCGCCGTGCCTCGCTCAGGCTCAGGGGCGGGATCCGATACGCGCGATCGTCGAGCAGCTCTGCAGCGACGCCACCCAGGCTGAAGCTGATGACCGGGCCGAACAGCGGATCGTCCTGGGCGGCGACGAGCGTCGCCACACCTGGCGGTGCCATGGCCTGCACGACCATGCGGCGCCCGGCCATGTCGTCGAGCTGGGACACCATCGACAGGTAAGCGGTCCGCACTGCTCGCTCGGACTCCAGGTTCAGCCGGACGCTGCCCAGGTCCACGCGGTGGGCCAGCCACGGCGTCGTGGTCTTGAGCACGACCGGGTAGCCGAGCCGCTCGGCAGCGACCACCGCCGCCTCCTCGGAATGGACCGGGACCGAGGGCCAGACCCGGATGCCGTACGAGGCCAGCAGGCGCGTGGCCTGATCGGGTTCGAGCTCGTGGGCCGGCGCCCCCGGGTCGGCGGTGACTCCCGCCATGTCCGAGAGGTCTCCCGGGCGCAGCACCCCGGTGAGGTCCCCGTCAGCCTGGGCGAGCCAGTCATCGACGAGGGCCCGAGCCCGCTCGGGGTGCACGTCGGGGAAGGTCGGCAGGTCGGTCACCTCAGCGCCGCGCCACCGCGCGTAGCCGCGCACCAGGGCCAGTGCCCGCACGGCATCGTCGACATTGGGGAACGTCGGCACGGATCCCCGCTCCGGACGGCCGCCGCTGCCCAGGACCGGCAGCAGGCCCATGCCCGCTGGTCCCCATCCGATCCCGTCGTCAGCCGGCGTCACCGCCAGGAGCGGCTTGTTCGCCCGGGCGCTGACATCGGTGATCGCCTCGTGCACGGCCGTCTGGTCCACGCCGACGCTGGGGATGTGCACGAAGAGCACGGCATCAGCGTCCGGGGATTCGCAGCTGTCCTGCAACGCCCTGCCGATCTCCTCTGGGGTCGCCGACTGCGCCAGCGAAGGGAACCCGTGAGCCACTGACAGGCGGGCCTCCCCCACCGCGTCGATGGCCAGGATCTCCAGGGCTGCCGAGGTGCCCACGACAGCGACCCGATCACCCCGTGGCAGCGGCTGGAACGCCAGCACTGCGCCCACGTCGAACAGCTCGCGCAGAGTCGCGGTCTGCACCACGCCACTCTGCTCGAAGACGGCGTCCACGGCCCGCGGTGGCAGCCTCGTTCGCCGGATGTGGTGGCCCACGGCCATGGTCTGGGAGTACCGGCCGCTGCGTACGGCCACCACGGGCTTCGACCGGCTCAGGCGTCGCGTGATGCGGGTGAACTTGCGGGGGTTCCCGATGCTCTCCAGGTACAGCAGGATCAGGCTGGTCGCCTGGTCGGACTCCCAGTACTGGAGCAGGTCGTTTGCCGAGACGTCCGCGCGATTGCCCGCCGAGACGAAGCTGCTCAGGCCCAGCCCGCGCCGGTCGACGGCGGCCAGGACGCTCATGCCGACCGCGCCGGAGTGGCAGAAGACGCCCACGCGGCCGCGCCCGGGCACCACGCTGGACAGTGAGGCGTTGAGGCTCACGCGGGGGTCGGTGTTGATGATGCCCAGGCAGTTGGGCCCGACCACGCGCATGCCGGCCTCGCGCGCGGTCAGCACAAGCTCACGCTGGCGCTGGCGGCCCTCCTCGGTCTCGGTGTCGGAGAAGCCCGCCGAGACGACGACCAGCCCTGCCACGCCGGCTGCGGCGCACTGGCTGACGACCTCCAGCACCGAGGCCGCGGGCACGGCGATGACCGCGAGGTCGAGGGCATGCGGGATGTCGGTGACGCTGGCGAACGTGGGCAGGCCCAGGATCGACTCGGCCTGCGGATGGACCGCGTAGAGGGGGCCGTCCAACTCGTAGTCGCGCAGGTGGCGCAGGAGCTCGTGGCCGATGCGCCCGGGGGTGCGCGAGGCCCCGATCACCGCCACTCCCTGAGGGTGGAGCAGGCGATCGATCGACCGCGCCTCGCTGCGGTGCTCCCGCGCGGCCTGCACCGACAGTATCCGCTCGGTCGGCTCCAGGCTGAAGGTGAGGTGGAAGACCCCGTCCTCCATCCGCTGGCTCACCGAGTACCCGGCCTGCCGGAAGGTCCCGAGCATGCGCCGGTTCTGCGGCAGCACCTCGGCCACGAACCGGCGCAGGCCACGCTCCCATGCCGCCGCTGCCAGGTGCTCCAGGAGCACGCCGCCCAGTCCCCTGCCCTGGTGGTCGTCGCGGATCGTGAACGCGACCTCTGCGTCCAGCGGCGAGTCGAGCCGGTCGTAGCGGGCGACGCCGATGATCTCCCCGCCCTCTGTGGCGACCAGGGCGAGCCGGTCGCGGTAGTCGACCGTGGTGAAGCGCTCCACGTCCTTCGCGCTGAGCTCGGGATAGGGGGCGAAGAACCGGAAGTAGATCGTCTCCGCGGAGAGCCGCGAGTGGAACGCCACGAGCCGCTCGGCATCGTCGGCACGGATGGGCCGGACATGGCATGGGCGCCCGTCACCCAGGACCACGTCTGCCGCCCAGTGGGCCGGGTAGGGGACGGGCACGTGCTCACCATAGGGAGCCTCCCGCGGTCGGGTCGACCCGATGGGGCTCGCTGCTTCGGCAACAATGGCGCGCATGTCACGGCGCACCCCCACGCCCCCGCCCGAGGACACGATCATCGACATCGACGTGACCTCGGAGATGGAGAGCTCCTACCTGGCCTACGCCTATTCCGTCATCTACTCGCGCGCGCTGCCTGATGCGCGCGACGGGCTCAAGCCGGTGCAGCGGCGCATCCTCACCACGATGTCCCAGATGGGCCTGCGGCCCGACCGGGCCCACGTCAAGAGCGCCAGGGTCGTCGGCGAGGTCATGGGCAACCTGCATCCGCACGGCGATGCCGCGATCTACGACGCCCTGGTGCGGATGGCCCAGCCCTTCTCGCTGCGCCTGCCCCTGGTCGACGGGCACGGCAACTTCGGATCTCCGGACGACGGCCCCGCTGCCTACCGGTACACCGAGTGCCGGATGGCCTCGGCGGCGCTGCCGATGGTGGCCGGGCTCGACGAGGACGTCGTGGACTTCGTCGCCAACTACGACGGACGTTCCACCGAGCCCGTCGTGCTGCCCGCCGCGTTCCCCAACCTGCTGGTCAACGGCGCCTCAGGCATCGCCGTGGGCATGGCCACGAACATGCCGCCCCACAACCTGGGCGAGGTCGTGGCGGCCGCGCGGCATCTGCTCGCGCACCCCGATGCCAGCCTGGCCGACCTCATGGTCCATGTGCCCGGCCCGGATCTGCCCACCGGCGCGCAGATCATCGGCATGGACGGCATCCGCGAGGCGTACGCCACCGGCCGGGGCACCTTCCGCATGCGGGCGAAGGCCCGGGTCGAGCACCTCTCAGCCCGCCGGTCGGGGCTGGTCATCACCGAGCTGCCCTGGAACGTGGGCCCCGAGAAGGTCATCGAGAAGATCCGCGAGCTGCACAACGCCAAGAGGATCAGCGGTATCGCCGGGGTCAACGACCTGACCGATGGCGAACGGGGCCTGCACCTCGTCATCGAGCTGCGAAGCGGCTTCGTCGCGGAGGCGGTCCTGGATCACCTCTACCGACTCACACCCCTGGAGGAGTCCTTCGGGATCAACAACGTCACCCTCGTCGACGGTCAGCCGCGAACGCTGGGCCTGCGCGAGCTGCTGGAGGTGTACCTGGCCCACCGGATCGAGGTCGTCCGGCGCCGCTGCGAGCACCGGCGGGCTCGGGCGGCCGAGCGCCTGCACCTGGTCAGCGGGCTGCTCACCGCCATCCTGGACATCGACGAGGTGCTGGCCGTCATCCGAGGCAGCGACGACACCGCCGAGGCCCGGGAGCGGCTCCAAGCCGTCTTCGACCTGACCGAGGTCCAGGCCAGCTACATCCTCGAGATGCCCCTGCGCCGCCTCACCCGCCTCAGCCAGCTGGAGCTGGAGCGTGAGCGCGACGAGCTCACCACGACGATCGCCGACCTGGACCGCATCCTGGCCGATCCCGAGGCCCTGCGGGGCCTGGTCGGCGACGAGCTGGCCGATGTGGCCGCCGAGCACGCCACGCCCCGCCGCTCGGTCCTGCTCGAGGGCCAGGTGCTCACGGCCCGCCAGGCGCAGGCCAGCGCCGCGGAGCTGGAGGTGGCGGACGGCCCGTGCGAGGTCGTGCTCAGCAGCACGGGACTCATCGCGCGCCGCCCCGCTCCCGGGACTCCCGGCCCGGCGGACTCCCCCACTGGGAGTGCCCGGCCGGCCGGCAGCACGCGCGCCGTCGAGGCGCCCCGGGCACGGCACGATGTCGTTGTGGCGCGGGCGGCGGCCACAGTCCGCGGCCACGTGGCGGTGGTCACGTCGACGGGCAGGGCGATCCGCGCGCATGTGCTCGACCTGCGTGAGCTGCCGCAGCATCCGACCGGGGTCGCCGGCGGCGTTCCGCTCGGCGGGTTCGTGGACCTGGCCGACGGGGAGTCGGCCGTCGGACTGCTCAGCCTGCTCCCGGACGCCCCACCGCTGGCCCTGGCGACCGCTGGCGGGATCGTGAAGCGCCTGACCGTCGAGGCACCGCCGAACCGGGACGAGTGGGAGGTCATGCGCCTGGCCGCGGGCGATCGCGTGGTCGCGGCGATGCCCGCCGGCGACACCGACGAGCTCGTTCTCCTGACCGACGACGCGCACGTGCTGCGCTTCCCGGCCTCGTCGGTCCGGCCGCAGGGTCGCGCCGCCGGCGGCATGACCGGCATCAAGCTCTCGGCCGGCGCCTCGGTGATCGCCTTCGGGGCATGGCAGCCGGGCTCCTCCGGTGTGGTGATCACCCAGGCTGGGGATTCCGCGGCGCTGCTGCCGGAGGGGACCTCGCTGAAGGTGACCTGGGGCAGGGTGTTCCCCGCGAAGGGCCGGGCCACCGGGGGGGTGCGCGGTCACCGCTTCATGCGGGGCGAGAACGCCCTGGTCGCCGGCTGGGTGACGACCTGGCCCGCAGTCGCGGCCGACGGATCGGGCATCCCGGTGCCCCTTCCGGAACCGAACTCGCGGCGCGACGGCTCGGGCACCCCTCACCCGGGCCGGATCGCCTCGGTGGCACCCGGCCCCTAGAGGGTGGCGACCATGGCCTCGGGCTCCCCCTCCGGCTCGTCCTTCGACACCTCCGCAGGCTCCCCCGGCGGCACCTCCCACGTCGCCCCCGCAGGCTCGCGCCCCGGCGCCTCCAGCGCCTCCTCGGTCGGCTTCGCGGCGTCGATCGGCGGCCTCGCGGGAGCCTCTCTGGCCGCGCACCGCGGGGCCAGGCCAGCGACCATCGCTGCGCTCGTGGGCGCCGTCGGCATGGGGGCCTCCGAGGCGGTGGCCCGCTCCCGCCAGAAGCCGGGTGAGATCGTGCCTCTCTGGCAGCGGATCGCCGTGAGCACCGCGATGGCGGCCCCGATCGGCTGGGCGGCGGGGAAGGTGACGGGCGCAGGGCCGCGAGCGGTCGGCACCGCCACCGGCGCCGTCGTCGGGGCGATGGGGCTGCGCCCGCAGAAGGTGGCGATGGGCCCGGTCGTGGGCCTGGCCGTGGGGCAGGCGCTCTCCGGCCTGCCGGCATGCTGCCGCGCTCGAGCAGAGTCCCAGGGGCAGGCGCCGTCGGCCGTGGTCGTCAGCACCACCGTCCTGACCTACCGCACGCTCTCCGCGCTGATCTTCCGCGACGCTCAGGTCAGCCTGCTCGCGGAGGCTGTCAGCGCAGCCGAGCTGCCGTTCGTGGTGCCACGCTGCTGCCCCGGGCCCTGCCCGACGGGGGTCTGACCCTGACCAGCCGCATCGTCGACGGGCAGGCCGGGCACTACCTCACGTACGTCGACTCCGCGGCCGACGAGCTCACGGCCCTGGTCGTGAACGGCTTCGAGGAGCAGCTGGACGTCTTCGTCGAGGATGGTGCCCTGCGGGCCGAGCACGCCTTCTGGCTCTTCGGCTTCCCGTTCCTGACGCTGCACTACCGGATCGCGCGCAAGCCCACCGGCTGATCGGCGCTGGCGGCTGTGCGCATCGCCGCGACCCCACTCGGCGCGACCATCACCGCTCAGAGGTCCAGCAGGTCCACGAGGGCGAAGTAGCTGCTGCCCAGGTCGTCGCCGCGGTCCGGGGCGATCTCGTGCCGCCCGGCCACGGGCCGCACGCCGTCGAGGCCGCGGGACCG
>CAZWXF010000011.1:20702-22767 GCA_964638055.1 uncultured Bifidobacteriaceae bacterium
GGGCGATCTCGTGCCGCCCGGCCACGGGCCGCACGCCGTCGAGGCCGCGGGACCGGAGCCACGGCGAGCATCCCCGCCCCTCGCTCCGGGTGTCAGCACGCTGCGTAGTCACCCGCAGACCTCGATGGGCCAGGTCCCAAGAGCAGCCCTGATGCGCGCGTCAGCTGCAGCTGGCGGCATCGGCGCGACAGGCTGCCAGATGGCCCACGCGGGCGGGATCGGCGGGTGCAGGGCTACCGCCAGGAGCAGGGTGACCGTGGCCCAGCCTCGTCGCGCAGGGAACGGTCCCGATGCGGCCCTCAGTTCACAGGTTCTTGCCGCAGTGGGGCCACTGTCCGGGCCCGGACTGGTCCCAGAGGATCTGCGCCCGGTAGGTCTGCTCGTCGGACTTCGCGTCCGAGGCGACGCCGGAGCCGCCGACGGCCTGCCACGTCGAGGCACTGAACTGGTAGAGGCCGTGGTACAGGCCGTTCCCGCTGATGACGTCCGGGTCCCCGCCCGACTCGCATTCGGCCAGGGCCGGCCAGTTCTGGGACTTGGCCTCCGAGGACGGCTCTCCGCGGTTCTTGTTGTAGCTGACGGGCGCCGGCGCGGGCTCGGGGGTCTTCACGGGCGTGGGCTCCGGCTTCTCCGGCACGGACTCGGCCGGCACCAGCCCGTGCTTTGCCGCCCAGTCCACGGCCACCCACTTCGCGGACACGCCCTTGATGGAGACCTGCCCGTTCATGCTGCGCAGCTCGTCGGTGGTGAGCGCGGCGTTGACCGAGCCGATCGCAGCCAGCACCTCCGGGGCGGCGATCTCCGAACGCATGAGCGCGGTCACGTTCTCGGCGACCTGCAGCTCCTTGTCGTCCTTGAGGATCTTCAGGTCCCGCTCGTCGACGGCCGGGTCGGAGGAGAAGACCAGCGCGACGTCGACATCGCCGGACTGCAGCGCGTTGAGCGTCTTGGGCCCGCCTGCATCGAGCTTCTCGAACTCCTTGAAGTCAAGACCGTAGGTCTCCTCCAGACCGGGCAGGCAGAACTGCGACTCCGGGCAGGACACCGGCCCCCCCATGGCCATCTTGGAGTCCCGCTCATTGAGATCGGACAGCGTCGACCAGTCGTAGTGCTTGGCGTCCGTCTGGCGCACGGCGAACGAGTTCATGTTCTGTGCGGCGGACGGATCGGCGACGACCCCGACGGTCGTGGCGAGCAGCTCGCGCAGCGCGGTCATCGTGGCGGTGACGTCCCCGGATGCCTTCGCCGGGGCGTCGAGGCCGTTCGCCCGCTGGTTGAGGTTCTCGGTGAGCGAGCCGATGTACTCGGGGGCCATGTCGATGACGCCGTTCCTCATCTCGTCCAGGTACTGGTCGCGCACTCCGATGCCGTACGTGCGCTCCACCGGGATGCCCTGGGCCTCCAGGACGACCGAGTAGAGCTCGGCGAGCATCGTGGACTCGGCGAAGTCCGCCGAGCCCATCCTCACCAGGGCGGGCTTGGCGATCGGCTTGGGAGGCCTGTTCGCCAGGTAGAGGGCGCCTCCGGCGACCAGCGCCAGCACCACTGCCCCGACGATCCAGCTCCGGCGACTCATCGGCGCTCCTCCCTGGGCGGTCGTTGCGACCTGGGCCCAGCATCGTGGCGGGTGGCTCCGCCTCTCCTGCAGTCACCGCGGCTCTCGCCACCGCGGCCCCGCTCCCCCGCGTGCGGCCATGATCCCGTACGCAGGGGGCGCGCCGGGCTGTGCGGGCTCGTGTTGCAGTGCGGGCTTTGCGTTGCAGTGCGGGTACGCGCTTCTCCAGCGCTGGGGCTCCTCGGCATCCTCGCGGGAACCACGGTCCGGCGCTACGAGGCGCAGGGGTGGCGGCAGATGCACCTCGATCATCTCGCGCACCGGGTCTCGACGAGCTCGACCAACGGGATCGGACCGGGTCTCGACGAGCTCGACCAACGGGATCGGACCGGGTCTCGACGAGCTCGACCAACCGGATCGGACCGGGTCTCGACGAGCTCGACCAACCGGATCGCACCGGGTCTCGACGAGCTCGACCAACCGGATCGGACCGGGTCTCGACGAGCTCGA
>CAZWXF010000011.1:22867-33873 GCA_964638055.1 uncultured Bifidobacteriaceae bacterium
GTCTCGACGAGCTCGACCAACCGGATCGGACCGGGTATCGACGAGCTCGACCAACGGGCTGCGAGCGGGGGCTTCTCAAGGTCGGGATCGGTCGCTACCCATGGGCAGACTGGGCCCGTGCCGCAGCCCACTCGCGACGAGATCGACGTGGACGTCGGCACGGTCTGCGCGCTCCTGCGCGACCAGCTCCCGGAGCTGGCCCGCCTGCCGCTGGAGCCCGTCCGCCTGCGCGGCACTGACCACGCGATGTTCCGCCTCGGCGAGGACCTCGCAGTGCGACTGCCCCGCGTCGCGTGGGCCGTCCCGACGCTGCTGCGCGAGCAGGAGTGGCTGCCCCGGATCGCGGGGGCGCTGCCGGCTCGCATCCCCCTGCCGGTGGCGCTCGGTGAGCCCGGCCACGGCTACCCCTGGCCGTGGAGCGTGTGCCACTGGGTGCCGGGCGCCAACCCGGTCCCCGATGAGCTGTCGGATCCCGAGGCTCTCGCCGCGGACCTGGCCGGCTTCGCCCGGTCGATGCGCGGCCTGGACCCCACTGGCGCCCCGCCGACGGTGTGGCCGGCTCCGCTGCACGAGGAGGACGCCCGCGTCGCCTCGCTGCTGCCGGCCGTTGCCCACCTCGTGGACGCCGAGCCGATCGAGCAGGCCTGGGCGGTCGCGCTGGCGGCCCGGCCCTGCGCGACTCGCACCTGGATCCACGGCGACCTGGCCCCGGGGAACCTGCTGGTCGACCGGGATCGCCTCGTCGGCGTCATCGACTTCAGCGCCATGGGCCTGGGCGACCCCGCCTCCGACCTGCGCCCGGCCTGGAACCTCCTGCCGCAGGCCGCCCGCGACGCGCTGCGCGACGAGGTCGGCGCCGACGCCGACGAGTGGGCCCGGGCGCGGGGATGGGTGCTGCTGCAGGCGCTGGCCCAGCTCAGTCTCTTCCAGGACCGCCTGCCGGCGCTGGCCGGGAACGCCCGGCTCGTGCTGGCCCAGATCGCGCAGGAGGTCCGCACCGGCCGGATGTGAGCCGGGGCGGACCTCCTGGGTCATGAACAGGTCAGCTGAGCTGACCGACCGCGTCGGTCAGGGCCGGCAGTATCCCCTCGAGGGCCACCGGGATGCTCAGGGCACTGCCCGCACCCCAGGCACCGGCGAGGTCGGACTCAGGGTCGATGAACACCGCCCGGTCGTCCTTCACCGACTCCAGGGACTGCAGCAGCTTGTCGTCCAACGTCTGCTGCAGCGTGAACCCGATGGGCAGCACGATCGTCACGTTCGCATCCAGGGCGCTGACGTTCTCGGCCGAGATGCTGGTGAAGAAGCCCGAGGCGGGCAGCTCGAGGACGGGCGGGTTCTGCACGAAGCCGAGGTCGGCGAGCAGGTCGAAGCGCAGGTCACCGGCCAGGTACGCCCCGTACGCGTCACCGAACTTGGTGCCCGAGGCGATCGTCTTGGACGCGAACTCCGGGTGAGCCGACTTCGCGGCATCGATCTGGCCCGTCACCTCCGTGATGACGGCGTCGCCCTCGCTGGTCCTGCCCAGGGCCGCGGCGATGGAGCGCATCTGGACGTCCCACGCGGTGGCGAAGTCGGGCGTCCCGGTCGGGGCGTACACCGTCGGAGCGATCGTGGCGAGCCTGCTGTGCACCTGCTCGTCCGCGGTGGCCCGCACGTTCAGGATCACGTCCGGATCGAGGCCCTGGATCTGCTCGTAGTTCAGCGCCTGACCGTCGTTGGGGATGACCGTCGGGGTCACGTCCCCGAACTCCGGCGTCGCCCAGGGTCCGACGCCCTTGCTGTCCACCCCGAAGCCCTGCCAGTCGTACACGCCGACCGGCTTGACGCCGAGGGCAAGGGCCATCTCGGCGTCCGACCAGCCCAGCGCGACGACCTTCAGGTCGCCTTCGGGCTGGGGCACGGTGACGGTCCCGAACATCGTCTCGACCGTCCCCAGGGGAGCGTTCGGGTCCGGCTCGTCAGAGTCCGAGGAGCATCCAGCAGCCATCAAGAGGCTGACTGAGAGCGTGGCGGCCAGGGCCAGGGTACGCAGTGGTCGGTTTCGCATGGTGCCTCCAGGTGAGTCGTAGGAAGGGTCGTCGGGGTGGTCGTGGGACGGATGGGTTGTGGGACGGATGGGTCGGCGGGAGTGGGTGTGAGGGAGGAATGGGTCGGGGGTCGGGTGCTCGCGATCCGCGGTCGGGCCTAGCGGTCGTCCGCCAGGGCGCCGGTGGCCAGGGGGACGATCATGGGCGACCCGGTCTCCGGGTCCGCGACGATGCGGGAGCGCACGCGGAAGACCTGCTCGACCAGCTCGGCGGTCACGACGTCCCCGGGTGCGCCCTGGGCGACGATGTCCCCGCGATGCATGACGATCAGGTGCGTCGCGTACCTGGCGGCCTGGTTGAGGTCGTGCAGGATCGCCACCAGCGTGCGGCCCTCGCCGTTGAGCTGCACGCAGAGCTCGAGCAGCTCGAGCTGGTGGGAGATGTCCAGGTATGTCGTGGGCTCGTCGAGCAGGACGATCGGGGTGTCCTGCGCAAGGACCATGGCGATCCATACCCGCTGGCGCTGGCCGCCGGAGAGCTGGTCGACGGGGCGGGCGGCGAGGTCGGCAACGCCCGTGCGGCGCAGCGCCGTCTGGACCGCGACCTCGTCCTGCTCCGACCACTGCCTGACCATCGACTGGTGCGGGTAGCGCCCGCGGGCCACGAGGTCGACCACGGTGATGCCGTCCGGAGCGATCGAGGTCTGCGGCAGCAGCCCGATGCGCCGGGCCACCTCCTTGGCCTTCATGGAGTGGATGTCCTGGCCGTCGAGCAGGACAGTGCCCGCCTGCGGGCGCAGGAGCCGAGCGAGCGTGCGAAGGAGGGTGGACTTGCCGCAGGCGTTGGGCCCGATGATGACGGTGAACGAGTCCGGCGGGATCACCACGTCGAGGGCGGTCAGGACGCGACGAGCCTCGTACCCGGCGCTGACGTGCTGGGCCTGCAGCCGGACCTCCCCGGCGCCGGACGAGAGGGCGTTCTGGGCGGGAGTGGTCATCTCGTCCTCGCTTGCCGGATCAGCAGCCACAGCAGGTAGGTCCCGCCCAGGCATGACGTCACCACGCCGACCGGCAGCTGGCTCGGAGCGACGAGGACCCGCGCCAGGACGTCGCTGACCAGGAGCAGCAGCCCTCCGACGAGCGCAGCGGGCAGCAGCGCCACCCCCGTCGCCCCCGTGACGCGGCGGGCGAGCTGCGGTGCCATGAGGGCCACGAAGGAGATGGGCCCCGTGAGCGCGGTGATGACCGACACGTAGCCGACCCCGAGCACGAGCATGACCACGCGGATGCGCTCGACGGGGATGCCCAGCGCGCTGGCCGAGTCGTCGCCGAGCTCGAGCATCCGCATCGGCCGCGTGGTCACCACGGTGAACGGCAGGAGCACGAGCAAGCTGGCCAGGAGCAGCCACACCCCGTTCCAGGTCGCCTCGTTCAGTGACCCGGCACCCCAGGCGGCGGCGCTGACGGCAGCCTCCTGCCCGGCGGTGATGAGCAGGTAGGAGTTGACCGCGTTGAGCATCGCCGCCACCGCTATGCCCACGACGATCAGGCGCATGCCCTGGACGCCCTGGCGGTAGGCAAGCAGGTACACGACCAGGGCCGTGGCCAGTCCCCCGAGGAGCGCGCCGACGCTGGCCTGAAGACCACCGCCGCCCACGACGAGCATCGCGATCAGGGCGCCGGTGTACGCCCCGGAGCTCAGGCCGATGACGTCGGGGCTGCCCAGGGGGTTTCGGGTGATCGACTGGAAGATCGCACCGCCCACGCCGAGGGCCGCGCCCCCGAAGAGGGCCAGCATCATCCGCGGCATCCGCCACTCGACGACGATGCGCTGGTCGGCCTCGCTGGCGCTGCCCGTGATGGCGGCCCAGATCTGCGACAGCGACAGGTCGGTGTCCCCGATGGTCATGGACCAGAGGGCGGCGGCCAGGCACAGCAGGGCGATCATGCCGGTCAGCAGCGCGACACGGGTGTTCACTCGTGCGCTGGCCCCCCGCCATCGCACGACGCGCACGCGTCTGTCCCACAGGTCCGGGCCGGCGGGGGCTCCCGCCACGTCGGTGCTCACAGGGACGCACCCTTGCGCCGGATGAGCACGATGAGCAGGGGCGCACCCAGGAACGCGGTGACGACGCCCACCGGAAGCTCGCTGGGGACGAGGACCCGTCCCAGGATGTCGGAGGCGAGGAACATCGCGGGTGCGAAGACGAGGCTGATCGCCACGATCCAGCGCAGGTCGGGGCCCACGATGAGGCGGGCCACGAACGCGACCATGAGCCCGAAGAAGGTGATCGGCCCCGCCGCGGCGGTGGCGGCACCGCAGAGCACGGTGATGGCGACCAGGCCCAGCGAGCGGGTCAGCGCGATGCGCGCGCCCAGCGCCCGGGCCAGGTCCTCGCCCAATGAGAAGACGTTGAGGGGGCGGGCGAGCAGGACGGCCAGGATCAGCCCGATCACGATGAACGGCAGCACGGCCGAGACCGTGTCGGACTGCCGGCCCTGAAGCGATCCGGCGGCCCAGAACCGCAGCTTGTCGAAGACCTCGGGATGGCTCAGGCTGATCGCCGTGCTCAGCCCGGTCAGCACGGCGCCCAGCGCCACGCCGGAGAGAACGAGCGTCGCCGGGTTCGCGCCGGACCCCTCCGCGGTCCCGACCACGTACACCGCGACGGAGGCCACGATCGCTCCTCCGATCGACCACCAGACCTGCCCGGCGGAGGCGTTCACGCCGAAGAAGGCGGCCCCGATGGAGACCGCCAGGTAGGCGCCGGCGTTCACGCCCAGGATGCCCGGGTCGGCCAGCGGGTTGCGGGTGACCGCCTGGATCAGGACACCGGCCAGCCCCAGCGCGGCGCCGACGAGGACCGCCAGCTGCGTGCGCGGGATCCGCAGCGTGTGCACGATCACGTCGTTGGTCGTCTCGCCGGGATGCAGCAGGGACTGCCACGCCTGCGCCGCGGTCATGTCCCCCGAGCCGATGAGCAGGCTGGCCAGGATGAGAACGCCCAGCAGCAGGAGACCGACCACGATGACGCCCACGCTGCGGGCACGTCCCGCCCGGGTCGCGACCGGGGATTCAGCCAGGTCCGGCGCGGCCAGGCGCATGCTCTCCGTGCTGGTCACGCAGATCCGATCACTCGGCGGGACAATTAGGAGAGGCTACCCTAAACGTCTTGGGCGTAGCCCCCGGGAGGCGTGATCATCGTCACGTCCGTGTCAGGGGCCGGCACAAGCGCGCCGACAGTTGCGAGCCGCAGCTGTCTTGCACGCGACCGGGGTCAGGTCACGCTCGTGGTCATGCTCCCGAACTGCTGGCGCGAAAGCACGGCGTAGAGGCCGCCTGCGCCGATGAGCTCGTCGTGCCGCCCACGCTCGACGATCCGACCGCCGTCGACCACGACGATCTGGTCCGCAGCCCGGATCGTGGACAGCCGGTGGGCGACGACCAGCGAGGTCCGCCCCACCAGCGCCCCGGCCAGCGCCCTCTGGACGGCGGCCTCGCTCTCGGAGTCCAGGTGGGCCGTTGCCTCGTCGAGGACCACCACCTCGGGGGCCTTGAGCAGCAGTCGGGCGATCGCCAGGCGCTGCTTCTCGCCGCCGGAGAGCCGGTAGCCCCGGTCCCCCACGACGGTGTCCAACCCTTCGGGCAGGGACTCGACCAGGTCGCCGATCTGGGCCTCGCGGCACGCCGCGAGCAGCTCATCGTCCGTGGCGTCCGGGCGGGCGTAGCGCAGGTTGCCCCGGATCGTGTCGTGGAACATGTGCGCGTCCTGGGTGACGACGCCGATCGTGCGGCGCAGGCTGTCGAGGGTGGCATCGCGCACGTCCACGCCGCCCACGAGCACGGCGCCCTCGGACACGTCGTAGAGCCGGGTGACCAGGGACGTGATCGTGGTCTTGCCGGCCCCGGACGGGCCCACGAGGGCGACCATCGTCCCTGGCTCCACGCGCAGGTCGATCCCGCGCAGCACCGGCTCGCCCGGACCCCGGGCATCCTTGACCGCCACCGATTCCAGCGAGGCGAGCGAGACCTCGTCCGCCCCGGGGTAGGTGAAGTGGACTCCGCGGAGCTCCACGGCCACCGGGCCCGCGGGGACGGGCACGGCGTCCGGGGCCTCGGCCACCAGTGGCGGCAGGTCGAGGACCTCGAAGACGCGCTCGAAGCTGACCAGGGCGGTCATGACGTCGACGCGGACGTTGCTCAGGGCTGTCAGGGGTCCGTAGAGGCGGGCCAGCAGCGCGGTGATCGCCAGCAGCGTGCCGATCGTCAGGGTCCCGTCGATGACCAGGTTCCCCCCGACGCCGTACGCGATCGCGGTGGCCACCGACGCCACGAGGGTGAGCGCCGTGAAGAAGTAACGGTTGGACATGGCGATGTCGACGCCGATGTCGGCCACCCGGCGGGCCCTGCGCGAGAAGGCGGCCGACTCCTGCTCGGGGCGGCCGAACAGCTTGACGAGCAGAGCACCCGCGACGTTGAAGCGCTCGGTCATCATCGTGGACATGTCGGCGTTCAGGTGCATCTGCTCGCGTGTCTGGGCCTGGAGGCGCCGGCCCATCCAGCGCGCGGGCAGCAGGAACACCGGGAGCAGCACGAGGCTCAGCACCGTGATCTGCCAGGACAGCGCGAACATCGCGATCAGCACGACGATCAGGCTGATGACGTTGCCCACCACCCCGCCCAGCGTCGAGGTGAAGGCCTGTTGCGCCCCGACCACGTCGGAGTTGAGCCGCGAGATCAGCGCACCGGTCTGCGTCCGCGTGAAGAACGCGACCGGCTGGGCCTGGACGTGCGTGAACACCTCTGTGCGCAGGTCGAAGATCAACCCCTCACCGATCACCGAGGAGAACCAGCGCCCGACCGTGCCGATCACGGCGTCGCCCAGCGCGAGGGCCAGGACCATCAGGGACGCGGTCGTGACGACCTCTGCGTTGCCCGCGGCGATGCCGTCGTCGACGATCCGGCGGAAGAGCAGGGGCTGCGCGACCACGAGTAGCGAGCTGATGACCAGGCACACGAGGAACCAGGCGATCTGGCGACGGTATGGCCGCGCGAAGGTCAGGATGCGCCGAACGGTCGCCCGGCTGACCTTGCGCTCGATCACCGAGGGGTCCCGTGTGAAGGACCGGTAGGTCATCCAGGGGCTGCCGCCGAGCATCGACATGGCTGGCCTCCTCTCCCCCTCCCAACGGGGCGCACCGGCCGGGCATTCCGGGCTCGGCCCGTGTCCGGCAGGGCCGGCCCGCCCCCGGACCCGCGCGCTGCGGCCTCAGACCTGCAGAAGGGCAGCCAGGGAGGAGATGCGCCGGGCCTGTGCGGCACGCTCGGCCGCCAGCTGCGCGCGAATGGCCTCGGCGTAGGAGTGCCCGGACCCGAGCCGGGCCGCCGAGTCGCGCAGCAGCGCCTTGGACTCGGCCACGGCCTCGCGCGGAGCCTGCGACATGGCCCCGGCCAGTTGGGCCGCGGCCTCGGCGAGCGCGTCGGCCGGCACGACCCGGGCGACCAGGCCGATCCGCAGGGCCTCGTCGGCCAGCACGGGCCGCCCGCTCGCGACGATCTCCAGCGCCCGACCGTAGCCGACGGCCGCCACGAGCGGGAGGTTGCCGCCGAGGTCGGGCACCAGGCCCAGTGAAGGTTCCCGCATGGCGAACGACGCGTCCTGCGCGGCCACGATCACATCGCAGGCCAGCGCCAGCTGGAAACCGGCCCCGATGGCATGGCCCTGGACGGCTGCGATGGTGGGGACCGAACAGTCCCGCCACCACGTGAAGGCCTCCTGGAACGAGGCTATCCGGGCGTCCAGCGCGGCCGGGGGAAGGCTGGCGTACTCCAGCAGCGAGCCCTCCCCGGGGATGCCCTCCGGACTGAGCATCCGGACGTCCAGCCCCGCGGAGAACGAGCGACCCTCAGCGCTGAGGATCACCGCACCGATGTCACCGGGCAGCTTCGCGCCGATGCGCGCCAGCTCGCGCCACATGGCGGGGGTCTGGGCATTGCGCGCCGCGGGCCGGTTCAGCCGGATGTGTAGGACGCGGCCGGACCGGCTGACGAGGATCTCAGAGTTCTCCATGGCGCGATCCAACCAGCCCTCCGGTGAGCGCCCTCACCGGCCCATGCCGGTCCCGAGCCCGCCGGTCGAGCGAGTCGAGACCCGGGCGAGCGAGTCAGGACTGCGGCCGGTCCCGAGCCCGCCGGTCGAGCGAGTCGAGACCCGGGCGAGCGAGTCAGGACTGCGGCCGGTCCCGAGCCCGCCGGTCGAGCGAGTCGAGACCCGGGCGAGCGAATCGGGACTGCGGCCGGCCCTACTGGACCTCCTGCGAGCGCGCTCGCCCTCGTGTCGCACCACCCCGTCCGCGCAGCTGCACTCCGGACTCCCCCAGCAGCTTGTGGACCAACCCGTACGAGCGGCCGGTCGAGGCTGCCAACTCGCGGATGCTCGCACCTTCTCGGTAACCTTCCACAAGTTGGCGGGTCAGCTGCTCCCGAGCCTCCCCCGAGATGCGCTCCGCACCTGACTTGCCAGCCATGTTTCCCTCCGTCGGTCGATCAGTCGACTGCGTGCCCCACTATGGACAGTGGCTTACAAGATCGCATTCCTGTATGCCGGATTCGCGCGATCCGCTGAAAGTGCTGAGCACCGACGCAGCCACAGCTCCGTCTCATCCCCGTCCAACCAACGCCCCGTGCGGTCCCGGCCCCATCAGGCCAAGGCGACCAGATCCCTATAATCCTCCCGCCACAGGTCCTCGACTGCATCGGGTAGCAGAAGGACCTTCTCGGGCGCCAGAGCCTCGACCGCTCCCTCGTCGTGGGTCACCAGAATGACCGCCCCGGCGTACGTCCGGAGGGCTGCGAGGACCTCTTGGCGACTCGCCGGATCGAGGTTGTTGGTGGGCTCGTCGAGCAGCAGGACGTTGGCGCCCGAGACCACCAGGGTGGCCAGCGCCAGGCGGGTCCGCTCCCCACCGGAGAGCACCCCTGCGGGCTTGTCGACATCGTCGCCGGAGAAGAGGAACTGGCCCAGCACGCTGCGGCAGGCCAACTCGCTGAGCTCCCGCGCGGCAGCCTGCATGTTGGCCAGCACTGTGAGGTCCGGCTCGAGGGTCTCGTGCTCCTGGGCGTAGTAGCCCAGACGGAGCCCGTGCCCGGGCTGGACCTCGCCGGTGTCCGGCTCCTCGACCCCGGCCAGCAGGCGCAGCAGCGTCGTCTTGCCCGCCCCGTTGAGCCCGAGGACCACCAGGCGGGAGCCGCGGTCCACGGCGACGTCGACATCGACGAAGATCTCCAGTGAGCCGTAGGACTTGCTCAGGCCCTCGGCGCGCAGCGGCGTGCGCCCGCACGGGACCGGCTCGGGGAACCGCAGCTTGGCCACGCGATCGGAGGCGCGCTCGTCCTCCAGCCCGGCCAGCAGCCGGTCTGCCCGGCGCTGCATCGACTGCGCGGCGCGGGCCTTCGTCGCCTTGGCCCGCATCCGGTCGGCCTGGGCGGTCAGGGCGGCGGCCTGCTTCTCGGCGTTCGTGCGCTCGCGGTGGCGGCGCCGCTCGTCGGTCTCCCGCTGGGCCAGGTAGGTCTTCCAGCCCACGTTGTACACGTCCACGACGCACCGGTTGGCGTCGAGGTGGAGCACGCGGTTCACGACGGCCTCCAGCAGGCCCACGTCGTGGCTGATCACGACAAGCCCGCTCTTGTGGTTGGCCAGGAAGCCGCGGAGCCACAGGATCGAGTCGGCATCGAGGTGATTGGTCGGCTCGTCGAGCAGCAGCGTCCCGGCCTCCCCGAACAGGATGCGCGCAAGCTCGACACGCCGTCGCTGGCCTCCTGAGAGGGTCCGCAGCGGTTGGGCGAGGGTCCGCTGGGTGATCCCCAGGCCGGCGGCGACCGCTGCGGCTTGCGCCTCCGCGGCATAGCCGTCCAGGGCGAGGAACTCCTCGTGGGCCCGGTCGTAGCGACGCACGGCGGCGTCGTGGGTGGCGGGGTCGGCCATGGCGGACTCGGCCCGGCGCATGCGGGCGATCACGTCGGCCAGGCCTCGCGCGGCGAGGATGCGGTCCTGCGCGGTCTGTTCGAGATCACCCGTTCGGGGGTCCTGGGGCAGGTAGCCGATGGTCCCGCTGCGCGTCACGGTCCCCGCCTCCGGGACCGCCTCCCCGGCCAGGATGCGGGTCAGGGTCGTCTTGCCGGCCCCGTTGCGGCCCACCAGGCCGACGCGGTCACCCGGTGCGACCCGGATCGAGACGTCCGACATCAGCAGCCGCGCGCCCGCGCGGATCTCCAGCCCGGACGTGGCGATCACTCCGGGAGGCTACCCGGGCATGAGGGTTCCCAAACGCGCGGCGCCGACCCGACGGCGCAGACCCAGGTTGCGACCGCATCCCCCTGCCTTCAGGATGCGTGAGTGACCATCGCCGATTCGCAGGACGCCCTTCCCGTCGTCTTGGACAACCCCGGCCGCGGCCGCTTCGAGCTCTTCGTCGACGACAGGGTTGCCGGGGTCGTGACCTATCGGACGGACGAGGCGGCTGACGGCACGCCCGTCATCGTCCTGGATCACACCCGGGTCAAGTCCGCATTCGAGGGCCGCGGCCTCGGATCGAAGCTCGCGCGTGGTGCCATCGCGCTGGCACGCGCCCGAGGGGGCCAGGTCCGGGTCGAGTGCCCGTTCCTCTGCGGCTGGCTGCGGCGCAACCCCGACCTGGCGGTGGGCGTCGAGCTCGACCCGCACGAGGACTCCGACTTCGCCTGGGCCGACTGACGGCCCTCGTGTCGAGACGACCGACCCCCCCGGCGCTGGTCGAGCCCGTCCAAGCCCACCGACCCCACCGGCGCTGGTCGAGCCCGTCGAGACCGTCCAAAGCCACCGACCCCACCTGCCCCGGCCGATCAGCGCGCACACCCCCGATGCCGCTCGACATCTACGGCCGTGGTCTCGACAAGCTCGACCGACGACTGCCGGATCGCGGTCTCGACAAGCTCGAC
>CAZWXF010000011.1:33973-39317 GCA_964638055.1 uncultured Bifidobacteriaceae bacterium
TGGTCTCGACAAGCTCGACCGACGACTGCCGGATCGCGGTCTCGACAAGCTCGACAGACGACTGCCGGATCGTGGTCTCGACAAGCTCGACAGATGCGCTGGTCGAGCCCGTCGAGACCAAAGCCACCGACCCCACCGGCGCTGGTCGATCAGCGCGCACACCCCGATGCCGCTCGACATCTACGGTCGTGGTCTCGACAAGCTCGACCCACGACTGCCGGATCGTGGTCTCGACAAGCTCGACAGATGCGCTGGTCGAGCCCGTCGAGACCAAGCCGCCGAGCGCCGCGGCGATCAACTGCCGGGCATCAGCTGGTCGAGGGCTCAGATGTTGAAGCCGAGGGCACGCAGCATCTCGCGGCCCTCCTCGGTGATCCGATCCGGGCCCCACGGCGGCATCCAGACCCAGTTGAGCCGGAAGTCCTCGACGATCCCGTCGAGCGCGGCACGCGTCTGGTCCTCGATCACGTCGGTCAGCGGGCAGGCAGCCGAGGTGAGGGTCATGTCGAGCACGGCGACGTTGTCGTCGCCGATGGTGACGTCGTAGATCAGCCCCAGGTCCACCACGTTGATCCCGAGCTCCGGGTCGACCACGTCGTACATGGCCTCCAGCACGTCCTGGTCGGTGGCAACACTCACGATAGTCCTCCCTGCGCCATGGCCCGGGCGGTCGCATCCTTCCAGGCCGTCCATGCCAGCAGCGCGCACTTGACGCGCGCCGAGTACTTCGCGACCCCGGCGAAGGCCACAGCGTCGCCCAGGGCCTCCTCGTTCGTGATCCCCTCGCCGTGGATCATCGACCGGAACCGCTCGTAGGTGAGCAGGGCATCATCGACGGTCTGGCCCACGAGGAGTTCGTTCATCACGCTGGCCGACGCCTGGGAGATGGAGCAGCCCTGGTTGTCGTACGAGACGTCGGCCACGACGGGGGGCGAGCCGGCAAGACGCACGCGTAGCGTGATCTCGTCGCCGCACGTGGGGTTGACGTGCGAGACCTCGGCGTCGAAAGGCACGCGCAGCCCTCGGCCGACCGGATGGCGGTAGTGGTCGAGGATGATCTCCTGGTAGAGGTCCTGCATCAGCGACCTCCTGTCCCCGGCGGGCCGGCGGTGCCGAAGTACCGCTGCGCCGACCGGATCCCGGCGACGAGGGCATCGACCTCGTCGGGCTGGTTGTAGAGGGCGAAGCTGGCCCGGGTCGTCGCCGGGACGCCGAAGCGCCGGCAGGTCGGCCAGGCGCAGTGGTGACCCACCCGGACGGCCACGCCCTGGTCGTCGAGCACCTGGCCCACATCGTGCGGGTGGATGCCCTCGACGGTGAACGAGACCGCCCCACCTCGCTCGACGGCGTCGGCGGGCCCGATGATGCGCACGCCCGGCATGTCGCGCAGCGCGTCCAGGGCCAGAGCGGTCAGCTCATGCTCGTGCGCCGCGACGGCCGGCATCCCCACCTTGTCCAGGTAGCGCACCGCCTCGGCGAGGGCGACCGCCTGGGCGACGTTCATCGTGCCGGCCTCGAACCGCTGCGGTGGGTCGGCGAACGTCGTGCGCTCCATCGTGACCGTGCGGATCATCGACCCACCGGTCAGGAACGGGGGCATGGCCGAGAGCACCTCGGGGCGTCCCCACAGGCAGCCGATGCCGGTCGGGCCCAGCATCTTGTGCCCGGAGAAGGCCAGGAGATCCACGTCGAGGGTCGAGACGTCGACCGGGAGGTGGGGCACGGACTGGCAGGCGTCGAGGACGACGAGCGCCCCCACGGCCCGCGCCCGCGCGGCGACGGCCGCGACCGGGTTGACCGTGCCGAGCAGGTTCGACTGGTGCGTGAACGAGACCACACGGGTCCGCTCGGTGATGACCCGGTCGAGGTCGGCGAGGTCCAGGCGCCCTTCGTCGGTCAGGCCGATCCAGCGCAGGGTCACGCCGGTCTTGTCCCGGAGCTCCTGCCAGGGCACGAGGTTGGCGTGGTGCTCCATCTCGGTGACCACGATCTCGTCGCCGGGCCGCAGGACGAACCGGTTCCAGCCCTCCTCGAGGGCGACGCCGTGCGAGGCCTTCGCGGTCGCCGAGGCGAAGGCGTTGGCCACCAGGTTCAGGGCCTCGGTCGCGTTTCGGGTGAAGACCAGCTCGTCGGCGCTCGCCCCGATGAAGCCGGCGACCGTCGAACGGGCCGATTCGAAGGCCTCGGTCGCCTGCTCGGCCAGGAAATGGGCACCTCGATGGACCCCGGCGTTGATCGTCTCGTAGAAGGCGCGCTCCGCGTCCAGGACCGCGACCGGCTTCTGCGACGTGGCGGCCGAGTCCAGGTACACCAGTGGCCGCCCGCCGCGCACCGTCCGCGCCAGGATCGGGAAGTCCGCCCGCAGGGCGGGATCGAGCAGGGTCACGGCGCCGCCGCCACCTGCCCGGCGGTCGTGTAGCCGACGTAGCCGTCCGCCTCGATCTGGTCGGCGAGCTCCGGCCCGCCCTCGGCCACGATCCGGCCGTCCACGAAGACGTGCACGAAGTCCGGGCGCACGTAGCGCAGGATGCGCGTGAAGTGAGTGATCAGCAGCACGCCCGTGCCGCCGCTCGAGCGGACCCGGTTGATCCCCTCGGAGACCACGCGCAGCGCGTCGACGTCCAGCCCGGAGTCGGTCTCGTCGAGGACCGCGAACTGCGGTGAAAGCAGCTCGAGCTGCAGGATCTCGCTGCGCTTGCGCTCGCCGCCGGAGAACCCCTCGTTGACGTTGCGCTGGGCGAACGACTGCGGGATGGCCAGGCGGTCCATGGCCGTGCGCATCTCGGCCAGCCACGTGCGCAGCTTGGGGGCCTCACCGCGGATCGCGGTGGCCGAGGTCCGCAGGAAGTTGGAGACCGAGACCCCGGGGACCTCGACGGGGTGCTGCATCGCCAGGAACAGCCCGGCCCGGGCGCGCTCGTCCACCTTCAGGGCCAGCAGGTCCACCCCGTCCAGGGTCACCGTGCCCGCTGTGATCGTGTACTTGGGGTGCCCGGCGATCGCGTAGGCCAAAGTGGACTTGCCCGAGCCGTTGGGCCCCATCAGGGCGTGCGTCTCGCCGGCCCGGACGGTCAGGTTCACCCCGCGCAGGATCTCCTTCGTGCCGCCTTCGACCTCCACGGTCACGTGCAGATCGCGGATCTCAAGGGTTGACATTCGATGACTCCAGTTCGTCGAGGTGGATCGGGACGCCGATGAGGACGGTGTCGCCCTCGATGCTGACGGGGTAGGTGGCAATGGGATAAACAGCCGGCGGGCCGCTGGGGTTCCCGGTTCGCAGGTCGAACCGCGATCCGTGCAGCCAGCACTCGAGGGTGCAGCCGTCGACCTCGCCCTCGGAGAGCGAGACGTCGGCGTGCGAGCAGATGTCCGACACGGCGAACCACTGGCCCTCGGTGTGCACGACGGCGATGGGGGTGCCGCCCAGCACGACGCGATGTGCGGTGCCCTCGGGCACGTCCGCGACGGTGCAGGCCGGGGTCACGGGTGCTCCTCCCGGCTCAGGTCGATCCCCGCGGACGAGCCCACCACGGACAAGTCCTCGGTCTCGGCGAAGTCGTAGCGGGAGTCCACGGCGCCGAGCTCGGCGTCGACGGCCTCCAGCAGCCGCGCGGCGACCTCGGGCACGCCGATCCGGTTGATGGCGTCGGCGAAGAAGCCGCGCACGACCAGGCGCCGCGCGATCGCCTCCGGGACGCCCCGGCTCATCAGGTAGAACAGCTGCTCGTCGTCGAAGCGGCCGGTGGCCGAGGCGTGCCCGGCCCCCTCGATCTGGCCGGTCTCGATCTCCAGGTTCGGCACCGAGTCCGCCCGCGCGCCTTTGGTGAGCACGAGGTTCCGGTTGAGCTCGAAGGTCTTGGTGCCCCGTGCGGCCGCACGGATCAGCACGTCGCCGATCCACACGCTGTGCGCCGACTCCCCCTGAAGCGCGCCCTTGTAGATCGCGTCACTGCGGCAGTTCGGCACGCTGTGGTCGACGAAGAGCCGGTGCTCCAGGTGCTGGCCTGAGTCGGCGAAGTAGACGCCGACGAGCTCGGCGTCGCCGCCGGGCGCGGAGAAGCCGACCGACGGGACCAGCCGCACGACCGAGCCACCGAGGGTGACCACGACGCTGCGGAAGTGCGCGTCCGCGCCGAGCTGCGCGTGCTGCTGACCCATGTGGACCGCGTCGTCGTCCCACTGCTGGACGCTGACGAACGTCAGGCGCGCCCCCGCACCGACCGCGAGCTCGACGTTCGCCGCCGCCACCGCGCTGCCCGTGTGCTCCAGGATGACGGTCGCCGAGGAGTTGGCGCCGAGGCTGACCAGCACGTGCCCGTGCTGGGTCCCTCCGGTGCCGGTCAGTCGGACGGTCGTCGCGCCGTCGGCCTCCAGGCCCTCGGGCACGTCGACGACGACGGCCCTGCGCGTGCCGGTGAAGCCCACGGCAGCCACCCGGTCTGTCGGCGTGTGCACCGAGCCGATCCGGGGGTCGTCGTCGCGCGCGACGAGGGCGACGGACACGCCCGGGGCGGCATCCCACGTCGCGGCCAGGTCCGTCGCAGGTCCGGCGGTCCCGTTGTGGAGCCCGCCGATGCGGGACAGCGGCGTGAAGCGCCACTCCTCCTCGCGCCCGGTGGGCACGTCGAAGTCCGCCGGGTCGAAGGACACGATCCGGGGGGCAAGGTCGTGCGCTGGGGCGGCGAGGCTGACCTCACGCTCCTCGATCGCGGCGGTCATCAGCCGACGGCTCCTTCCATCTGCAGCTCGATCAGTCGGTTCAGCTCGAGGGCGTACTCCATGGGCAGCTCACGGGCGATCGGCTCGACGAAGCCGCGCACGATCATCGCCATGGCCTCCTCCTCGGTCATCCCGCGGCTCATCAGGTAGAACAGCTGGTCCTCGCTGACACGGCTGACCGTGGCCTCGTGACCCATCGCCACGTCGTCGACGCGCACGTCGACGTACGGGTAGGTGTCCGACCGGGAGATGTCGTCGACCAGCAGCGCGTCACAGCGAACTGTCGACTTGGAGTTGTGCGCCTGCTCCAGAACCTGGACCAGGCCGCGGTACGAGGTCCGCCCGCCGCCGCGCGCGACGGACTTGCTCACGATCGCCGAGGACGTGTTCGGCGCGACGTGCACCATCTTCGACCCGGCGTCCTGGTGCTGACCCTCGCCGGCGAACGCGATGGACAGGGTCTCGCCCTTCGCGTGCTCGCCCATCAGCCAGACGGCCGGGTACTTCATGGTGACCTTCGAGCCGATGTTGCCGTCGATCCACTCCATCGTGGCGCCCTCGTGGGCCACCGCCCGCTTGGTGACCAGGTTGTAGACGTTGTTCGACCAGTTCTGGATGGTCGTGT
>CAZWXF010000012.1:0-3882 GCA_964638055.1 uncultured Bifidobacteriaceae bacterium
CGTTCATCAAGGAGCAGCTGATCCTGCCCTACCTCGACGTCGACCTGAGGTACTTCGACCTGTCCATCGAGAACCGCGATGCCACGGACGACCAGGTGACGATCGATTCCGCACACGCCACCCAGCAGCACGGCGTGGCGGTGAAGTGCGCGACCATCACCCCCGACGAGGCGCGGGTCTCCGAGTTCGGCCTCAAGAGGATGTGGCGCTCGCCGAACGGGACCATCCGCAACATCCTCGGCGGCGTGATCTTCCGCGAGCCCATCGTCATCTCGAACATCCCGCGGCTCGTGCCTGGCTGGACCAAGCCGATCATCATCGGCCGCCACGCCTTCGGCGACCAGTACCGCGCCACGGACTTCGTGGTGCCCGGGGCGGGCAAGCTCTCCGTGTCGTTCGTCCCCGAGGACGGCAGCGACCCCATCGAGATCGAGGTCTTCGACTACCCCGCGGGCGGGGTGGCGATGACCATGTACAACCTGGACGAATCGATCCGCGACTTCGCCCGCGCCTCCATGCGCTACGGCCTCGACCGCGGCTACCCGGTGTACCTGTCGACGAAGAACACGATCCTCAAGGCCTACGACGGCCGGTTCAAGGACCTGTTCGCCGAGGTGTTCGAGGCCGAGTTCAAGGACCAGTTCGCCGCCGCGGGCATCACCTACGAGCACCGCCTGATCGACGACATGGTCGCTGCGGCCCTGAAGTGGGAGGGCGGATACGTGTGGGCCTGCAAGAACTACGACGGCGACGTCCAGTCCGACACCGTCGCGCAGGGCTTCGGCTCGCTGGGCCTCATGACCTCGGTCCTCATGACCCCCGACGGCAGGACGGTGGAGGCCGAGGCCGCGCACGGCACGGTCACGCGGCACTACCGGATGCACGAGCAGGGCAAGCCCACCTCCACGAACCCGATCGCGTCGATCTTCGCCTGGACCCGGGCCCTGGACGCCCGCGGCAAGATGGACGGGACCCCCGAGGTCTCGGCCTTCGCGCACACCGTGGAGCGGGTCTGCATCGAGACGGTCGAGTCCGGCCGGATGACCAAGGACCTGGCGCTGCTCATCGGCCCGGACGCGCCCTGGCTGACCACCCAGGAGTTCCTGGCCGCGATCAACGAGGGCCTCCAGACGGCCATGGCCTCCTGAGACGGCCCCCGCCGCCCAGCCATGCTCCGGGTCCCCTCGGGCGGACCAGTGAGCCGCAGTCGGCTCGGTGGGACCGGGGCTGGCCGAGCATCGGGTACGGCCTTGCCGTACACCTCGTACGGTCGTACCGTACCTGCATGAAGACAACCCTCGTCCTGGACGATGCCCTGCTGGCGAAGGTCCGCGAACGCGCTCGGCGTGAGGGGGTCAGCATGTCCAGCGTGGTCGAGGAGGCCTTGGTGCGCATGCTCGCCGGCGAGCCGGCCCACGGGGGTCCCGCGCTCGTCGATCTGCCGACCTTCCACGGCGGAGAGCTGCTGGTCGACATCGCTGATCGCAACGCCCTCTACGACGCCATGGACGATCTGTGATCGGGGTCGACACCAACGTCCTGGTCTACGCGGCCAACTCGGACCATCCCGCCCATCAGCATTGCCTCCTGCTGCTCCGCGGAGGATCGAAGCGCCCCGCCGAAAGGCTGGCCCCGGAGACCCTGTGCCTGACCTGGTCAGTCGTGTACGAGTTCCTTCGGGTCGTCACACATCCCGCAGTGCTGAGCCGACCCTTCCGCACACCTGACGCCTGGGAGTTCGTGACGAGGCTGTTGGCCGCTCCGCACGTGCGGGTGCTCGGGCCGGGTGCTGACCACGCAGCCGCGGCAGGGCCCACGCTTGCCGCACCTGGAATCCGCGGCAACCTGGTCCACGACGCCCACATCGTGGCTGTGCTGGCTGAGCACGGCGTCCGCAGGATCTACAGCAACGATGCGGACCTGCGTCGGTTCCCCGGCCTGGCCGTGGTCGACCCGCTGGCGTAGTCCACCGCAGGCGTCGATCACAGTGTGCGGCCCCGGGGGCTGATCGGGGGCGAGCGGAGCCTGCCCCTCGGCCTAGCCGGCTCAGGGCTTCAGGGCGACCCTGCCTCGGATTCCGAGCTCGGGGTCGGCGATGGCGCCTTCTCCCCCTCGGATGCCGATGGCGCGCCGGTCGGCGAGCCGGTGGGGGAGGCGGACGGAGCCGGGTCGGGTGAGGGCTGCGAGGCGTCGGCGGTGGGAGCGCCCGTCGGCTGTGCCGGGGACCAGATCGGGTTCCACTCCGCGTCGAACTGGATGGTCGATCCCACCGCCGGCACGGGCGTCACGGTCAGGTCCCGCCACGGCGATCCGCTGGGGATCGGCTGCTGACCCAGGACCGTCGCCTGCGCCGCAGGGTCGCACGCTCCGTCCTCGTCGACCGCAGGACAGTCCTCGGGTTCGTTGGCCTCCACCCGGCGGATCGGGAAGACGTTGTCGACAGCCGCGCCGTTCGAGCTCGTGACCGGGACGACGTAGGCGTCCACGGCCTGCAGCGCGACGACCTGGTCCTCGTCCACCGTGACCTGACGGCCGTTCTGGTCGAACAGCTGGAAGCCCTCGATGGGCCTGCCGGCCAGGTCGTACGCGACGAAGTTCGTCACGGGCTCCCCGTCCAGCCAGAGGCCGCTCGCGGACGGAGTGAATCCGTCACCCGATCCCACGTAGACCACTTCCTGGGGCCCCCGCATGGCCGCGACGGGTCCGGCGCCGAACAGCGCAAGGAAGCAGCAGGCAGCGGCGAACGCGTTGAGGGCGGCCAGGAGGTAGCGCTCCGGCCGACGCATCAGATGACCCCGGCTCTCAGCGCGAAGTCCCCACGCGACCGAGGCGGCCACGAAGGCGAGCTGCCAGCACAGTGCCCACCACCATCCGCTCCCCTCGTAGCTGCCGAGCGGCCAGTCCACTCCGATGACCAGGGCCGCCAGCCAGGCACGCAGCACCCACCAGGCCGGGCGCAGGCGGGACAGGAAGCCGAGGAGGCCGGGGCCTCCGGGCATGCGGCGCGTCGCCTCCACGGTCGCGGCCCCAAGGTCATGGGAGCGACGCGTGGCCCGGGACGCCGTTCGGCGCAGTCGGCCCGAGCGAGCCAGGGTCGGGCGGGGCCCGGCCGGCGGATATCCGGCCGAGCCCCGGAACTCGTTCGCGTACTCCTGCGGGGGGCCCAGACGCTGCTCCAGGGCGTCGCCCTCCTCAGCGGCGATCTCGTGCAGGTGAGCCGCCAGGTCCTCGAGCAGCTCGGCTCGCTCGCCCGGGGGCAGGTCCGCCAGCACCGCGTCAGCGGCAGCCAGGTACGGCGCGATCCGCGGATCCGGCAGGACTCCCACGGCTGGGTTCTGATGTGTCATGAGCGGGGTCCCTCCGTGGCCCGGGTGGCAAGAAGTCGGTCCATCACCTGGGCGAACTCCACCCAGGCCTTGCGGGCGTTGCCCAGCGCCGCCCGTCCGGCGGGCGTCAGTCCGTAGTACTTGCGGTGCGGGCCCTCCTCGGACGCGACCACGTACGACGTGAGTGCGCCGGAGTTGAACAGTCGACGCAGCGTGCCGTACACGGAAGCGTCGCCGACCTCCTCGAGCCCGGCCTCGCGCAGACGGCGCACGACGTCGTAGCCGTAGCCGTCCTCGTGCGCGATCACGGCCAGGACCGCGGCGTCGAGGGTGCCCTTGAGCAGCTGTGTGGTGTCCACGTCACCTCCTGTGTGGCGAACACTACTGCGGAATACGTACTACCCTACACAGCGAAACGCCGGCCCGTGAATGGGGCTCGAGGACGTTCTCTCGGACGGGCCGACCGGGGGCTCGCGGTGTCGCATGGGACGGCGGATGCGGGAGCGGAACCGGGTGGACGCCGGAGCGGACGGGGTGAACGCGGGAGCGGACGGGG
>CAZWXF010000012.1:3982-39011 GCA_964638055.1 uncultured Bifidobacteriaceae bacterium
GAGCGGAACCGGGTGGACGCCGGAGCGGACGGGGTGAACGCGGGAGCGGACGGGGGGCGCGGCGTGTCAGAGCCGTGACGTCATCCCGCCGAGGAACGGCACCACACCGAGGGCGGGCTTCGTGGCCGTTCGCAGCAGCACCTGGGGCAGGGTCTTCTCCAGTGCGCTGGGGAGCTGGCGCAGCAGCAGGCCGGCGATGAGCTCGTCGAGCTTGGCCTGCGTCTGCGTGGTGGCCATCGCGTCCAGCACGCTGGGCATCATCACGTCGAGCAGCTCGTCGCTGGCCTCGGCCACCGTGACCAGCGTGAGCTCGCGCACGGCATCGCTGGTCGCCGCCGTGGTGATCGCGACGGTGAGGGCCGAGGCCATCGCATCGCCGCGCTCCTGCCGGGCCCGGCGTCCCCGCTCGGCCAGGCCGGCCAGGCCGGCCTCGTAGCGCCGCCGCGCGAAGTCGGGCGTCACGCCTGTCGCGACTGCGGTGAGCATCGACCAACCGCGCAGTCCCACGGCCGCACCGGACTGCGTGGCCCGCCAGAAGCCCTCGGCGAGGAGGTCGGCCAGGCCGACGAGGATGTCGCGCACGAGCACCTCTGCCTCTGGGCCGACACCTGCCTCTGGGCCGACTCCTGCCCCGGAGTCGGCTCCGGCAGGCGGCAGGACCGCGCGATCGCTCATGGGCACACGGTAATCGCCCGCGCGGACCCCGCAGACCGCCGTGGTGCGAGCGCATCCTGCGCCAACTCGCCCACGCGCGGCGGTTCGGGCCGTGCGGTAGTTTCGCCAACCACTGTGAGCGAGCTCGGAGTGACCTTCCTGATCATCCTGATCTTCACGCTGATCGGGGGGTTCTTCAGCGCATCGGAGACCTCGCTGGTGTCCCTTCGGGAGAGCCAGATCAACAGGCTGTCCGAGTCCGACCGACGGCGCGGACCGAAGCTGCGGGTGCTCATGGACAACCCCAACAGGTTCCTGGCGTCGGTCCAGGTCGGCGTTACCCTGGCCGGGTTCATCTCGGCGGGCTACGGGGCATCACGGATCGTGCCGATCGTGGTGCCCTGGCTCGTCGACATCGGGATGACCCCCGCCCTGGCCGAGACCAGCGCCCTGATCGCGAGCACCTTCACGGTGGCGTTCATCTCGCTCGTTCTCGGCGAGCTGGTCCCCAAGCGGCTGGCCCTGGCCAGGGCAGAGTCCATCGCCCTCGCGGTCGCCGGCCCCATCGACCTCATCGCCCGGATCTCCCGGCCCTTCATCTGGGCCCTCTCGGTCACGACCAACCTCCTGGTCCGGCTCCTGGGCCTGGACCCGGGCAGCGGCCGGGAGGCCATCTCCGGGGAGGAGCTGCGCGGGATGGTCGCCGCCCACGAGGAGCTGACCCACGAGGAGCGCGAGCTCATCGACGACGTGTTCGACGCCGGGGACACCGAGCTGCGCGAGGTGATGATCCCGCGCACCGAGGTGGCCTTCCTGGACGCAGGCATGCCGGCCTTCCGCGCCGCCGTGATCGTGTCAAGGATGCCGCACTCGCGCTACCCAGTGATCGGCGAGTCGCCCGACGACGTCATCGGCTTCATCCACGTCCGGGACCTGCTCAACCCCGGCATGGTCGACCGCTCCGTCCGGCTCGAGGACCTGGCTCGGAACGTGGCCTTCTTCCCCGGGACCAAGCAGGTCATCCCGGCGCTGACGGAGATGCGGCGCAGCGGCCATCACCTGGCGGTCGTGGCCGACGAGTACGGCGGGACCGCCGGCATCGTCACCCTGGAGGACCTCGTCGAGGAGCTCGTCGGCGACATCCACGACGAGTACGACGCGACCGGGCAGGACTCCGCCAGGCGTGCCCCCGACGAGCCCTTCGAGGTCGATGGGCTGCTCAACCTCGAGGACTTCGCCGAGGTGTCGGGATTCGTCCTGCCCGATGGGCCCTACGAGACCGTGGCCGGATGGTTCGTCGCTCAGGTGGGCGACCTGCCCGCGGTGGGCGACAACGTGGTGCACGAGGAATCCGGATCGACCTTCGAGGTGCTCGCCCTGGACGGCCGCCGGATCGACCGCCTGCGGGTCACCCCGCGCGTGCCCGAGCCGGAGCAGGTGGAGCCCGAGGAGGCGGCGGGGCGCTGAGGCGCTCCCGCGCTTTGTCCGCCTGAGGCACGGGATTTGCGAGAATGCCGCTCATGCCTGCGCGCCAACGAGTCCTTTCCGGCATCCAGCCGACCGCGGACTCCTTCCACATCGGCAACTACCTGGGTGCCCTGCGCACCTGGGTGCCCCTGCAGGACACCCACGAGTGCTTCTACGCCGTCGTCGACATGCACGCCATCACGGTCGAGCACGACCCGGCCCTGCTGCGGCATCGCACCCGTCTGAGCGTCGCCCAGCTGCTGGCCCTCGGCCTGGACCCGCAGCGTGCGACGGTCTTCGTGCAGAGCCACGTCCCCGAGCACGCCCAGCTCCAGTGGGTCCTGTCCTGCCTGACAGGCATGGGCGAGGCGGGCCGGATGACCCAGTACAAGGACAAGGTCGCCAGGTCGGGAGGGGAGCACTCGTCCGTCGGGCTGTTCACCTACCCGATCCTGCAGGCCGCCGACATCCTGCTCTACCGCCCGGACGTGGTCCCCGTGGGCGAGGACCAGCGCCAGCACCTCGAGCTCACCCGTGACCTGGCCAAGCGCTTCAACTCCCGCTTCGGCCAGACGCTCAAGGTCCCCGATCCGATGATCGTCAAGCACACGGCCAAGATCGCCGACCTGCAGGAGCCCACGTCGAAGATGAGCAAGTCGGCCCCGGCAGGGTGCGTTCCCCTTCTGGACCCCATCAGGTCGATCGAGAAGAAGATCCGGTCGGCGGTCACCGACTCGCAGACCGAGATCCGCTTCGACCCCGAGGCCAAGCCGGGAGTCTCGAACCTGCTGACGATCCTGGCCGCGTTCACCGATCGGACGGTCCCGGTCGTAGAGGAGTCCCTCGCGGGACGGATGTACGGCGACCTCAAGAAGGAGGCCGCGGCGGCGGTCGTCGCGTTCGCCGAACCGTTCCAGTCCAGGGTCGCCGAGCTGATGGCCGACGAGGGCGAGCTCGACCGCCTGATGGCCCAGGGCGCGTCCCGTGCGCGCGAGGATGCCAGCCGGACCCTCGCCGAGGTCTACGCGAACCTGGGGTTCGTGGTCGCCCGATGATCCGCCAGGGCGGCGGTCAGGCGCGGATCGGCACCTGGCCGCTGACCGTCGGTGTCGCCCTGCCGATCCCTGCCCCGTTCGCCGCGGAGCTCGGAGCCTTCCGGGAGCGCTTCGGCGATCCGTGGGCGCATGCCGTCGTCGCCCACATCACGCTCGTGCCCCCCCATCCCGTCGGGTCGCCGGACGCGCTGCGGGACGTCGAGGAGCACGTGGCGCGGTGCGCACTGGCACAGCGTCCCTTCCCGATCGAGCTGGCCGGGTCGCAGTCCTTCCGGCCGGTCTCGCCCGTCGTGTTCGTCCCCCTCGTCGTCGGGGAGTCGCAGGTGCGCGAGGTCGAGTCCCGGGTCCGGACAGGGCCGCTGGACCGCCGCCCCCAGTTCCCGTTCCACCCTCATGTGACGGTGGCCCAGGACGTCGGCGACGAGCGGCTCGACGAGGCCGCCCGTGAGCTGGCCCCATATCGGGCGCGGTTCGAGGCCTCCGGCCCCAGCCTGTTCGCCCGGGGCGGTGATGGGGTGTGGCACGTGATCCGGGACTTCCCGTTCGGCGCCTGAGGGTTGCTGCCCCCGCCCGCGGGCAAGCAGGGTGCCCGACAGACGCGGAATGCCCACCGGGCAGCCCACGTTCCTAGACATGACAGCCCTGACATCACCCTGGACGTCGGCAGGTCCAGACATGGCAGGCCCGGAGATGACACGCGCAAGCGACGAGAGGCGACTCCATGGCAACCGTCACCCTGACCAGGTCGGACTTCGAATCGACCGTCCGAGAGAACGACATCGTCCTGGTCGACTTCTGGGCGGAGTGGTGCGGTCCCTGTCGATCGTTCGAGCCGGTCTTCGAGGCGGCATCCGAAGCGAACCCCGACGTCGTCTTCGGCAAGGTCGACACCGAGGCCGAGCAGGAGCTCTCCATGATCGCGAACATCACGTCGATCCCCACCCTCATGGCGTTCAAGGAGGGTGTCCTCGTTTTCGCCCAGCCCGGTGCGCTGCGGCCCGCGGGCCTGGATCACGTCATCCGGGCCGTCCGCGACCTCGACATGGACGTGGTGCGCGCCAAGCTGGCCGATAGGTCCGAGAACGGCTGAGGCAACGCTATCCTCCCGGGTCAGATGCCTGTTCCGTGGCGTTTCGCGAGGAATGTCTGCCGGCCCCCGACCGGGCCGGGAACGGGTGGGGCATCGCAGGCCCGCCGCCCGAGCACGCACTGCTCGCCGGCGGGCCTGCTCGCTTCCCCCACGGGAGCGGGATGTGCCCTGCGGCGTCTCAGGCCGGCTCGCCGCCATCGTTGAAGGGCGTTCCGCCGGTCGCGTCGTCACCGCGCGAGCCGCCACGTCGTCTCCGGACCCACAGGATGATCACGCCGGCGATCAGCAGCGGCGAGACGATGAGCAGGGCCTGACCCAGCCAGCTCCACAGCTGCTCCAGCCCCTCGAGGAACGACTCCCACCAGGTCTGGGGCGGCTGGGGCTCCAGCGAGGCCTTCGCGTCGGCCGGGCTCATGAGCGTGAGGCTCACCGCGGACATGTCCGTCTGGTTGGCGAGGTCGCGCTGCTGGGCGCGCAGCGAGTCGAGCTCGGCCTGCCGGGAGGAGATGGCCTTCTCCAGTGCGATGACGTCGGAGATGTCCTGGGCCTGGTCCATCAGGTCGTTGAGGCGTTCGAGGGAGGCCTCGAGCGAGGCGATCCTGGCGTTGACATCGGAGACCTGCGCGCCCACGTCGTAGGACGACTGCTGCAGCTGGATGACCTCGCCCGCATCGCGGGCCGCGGCCATGGCCTGCTCGTACTGCGCGACGGGAACCTGCACCGAGATCCAGATCCCCGGCCCGGCGGGGTACCAGGGGTACGGGTAGCTCACACCCATCCGATCCGCGGCGGGCGACGACACGGGCATGTCCTCGGCGTAGGCGCGGGTGCCGGCACCGGCGGCATCCCGGGTGACGACCGACTCCGAGGTCACGCGTCCCCCCAGGCCGATGACGGTGTTCACGAAACGATCCCGGGCCGCCTGCTGCTCCTCCGTGCCGACGAGGACCGACCCGCTGCGGACCAGCTTCTCCGGCACGGTGCCCGCGCTCTGAGCGCCTCCCCCGAGAGGGGCCGCCGACGGCGTGACGCCACTGTCCTCGCGCGAGGTGGACCCCCCCGCGTTGAACTGCGGGGGGTCGGTGGCCTTGTCGTCGACCGCCACACGGCCGTCCGGGTCGGCGCCCGGGGCGATCTCCCCGGCCACGCTGGCGGTGCTGCCGCCGCCCGAGCCGATCGCCGGCAGCACGGTGGGGGCCGCCAGGGCTACGGAGCAGGCAGCCGCGGCCAGCAGGAGGCCTGCCTGCCAGTGACGCCGGGGGAACGTCGCGGGGGGTGGCGCCGCCGGGCGTGACGCAGGGGCGTCATCCAGGTCGGCATCCCTCTGGTTGGCCGACCCCGGCAGCACGGCCGCGGCCACGACCCGCTCGAGCAGGTGCTCGGTCGGGGCACTGCCCGCCTCCCGCTCGGGATCGACCGTCCCGAGCAGGTCGCGCAGGGCGCGGTCGGGATCTGTGTGGGTAGTCATCGCGTCGCCTCCGTGGCGGGGTCGGTGTCGTCGTGGGGTTCGAGGCCGGAGCCGGCGTGGCGGCCGTGATGGGCGTGCCGCGGATCGGTGTCGTCGACGTCGAGGTCGGGCTGGATCACTGCCGGGCCGGTGAACCCGCGCCGGACCAGCGCGCCGCGCAGGCGGGTCCGGGCTCGATGGATCCGGGTGCGGGCGGTTCCCGGCGAGCAGCCGAGCACCTCGGCGATCTCCATCGGCTCGAGCCGCTCCCACGCCCAGAGGCGCAAGAGCTCGGCATCGGAGTCGCTGAGGTCGTCCATCGCGGCGCTGATGGTCGCCCGGTCGCTGAGCAGGTCGGCGGCCGCGGCTCCAGGGTCGTCGGCCAGGACGTGTCCTGGGTCGTGGAGCCGGCTGACGCTGGCCAGCCGGGCGTCCAGGCGGGTGCGGCGGCCCTCCGAGCGGATCACGTGGGCGATCACGTTCGCCGCCGTGGCATACAGCCAGGGCAGCGCCGGATGAGGTACGACGTCGCGGCGCCGCCACGCGGTGGCGAAGACCTCGACCACGACGTCCTCGGCGTCCTCGGGGGATTCCAGCCGCCGCCGGGCATACGTCAGCACCGCCGGCGAATGCGCATGGAACAGCTCGGTCAGCCAGGCATCAGGCGGGTGCTCCGTCACACCCTGATGTTCCCGCCAGTCCCGCTTGCGTTACAGGCCGCCACCTGATGAGGCGCGACGATTCCCGAGAGGTCCCCGCGTCGGCGGGACACCTGGTCCGGGGACAGCACCATCCCCCGACGCCTACCAGGCGCGGGGCAGGCGCCGGGTAGGTCGTGCGGGTCGGTCGTGCATGTGGTCGTGCACGTCGGCAGGTGGGTCAGGCGGCCGGGTCAGGCTCCCAGCGCCGCGGAGACCACGTCCCGGGCCTCGCTCTGGATACGGGCGAGATGGTCCGCGCCGAGGAACGACTCGGCGTAGATCTTGTAGACGTCCTCGGTCCCGGAGGGACGGGCGGCGAACCAGCCGTTCTGGGTGGTCACCTTCAGCCCGCCGATCTTGGCGCCGTTCCCGGGGGCGGCGGTCAGCTTGGCCGTGATGGGCTCCCCGGCCAGCTCGGTCGCGCTCACCTGCTCGGGCGAGAGGCTGGCCAGCAGGGCCTTCTGCTCCCGGTTGGCGGGGGCGTCCACGCGGGCATAGGCCGGCGCGCCGTGCCGGGCGGTCAGGTCGGCGTAGTGCTCCGAGGGGTCCTTGCCGGTGACCGCAGTGATCTCCGAGGAGAGAAGGGCCAGCAGGACGCCGTCCTTGTCCGTGGTCCAGACCGTGCCGTCCTTGCGCAGGAACGACGCTCCGGCGGACTCCTCGCCGCCGAACCCGAACGATCCGTCGACCAGGCCCGGGACGAACCACTTGAACCCGACCGGGACCTCCACCAGTCGGCGGCCGAGGTCCGCGGCGACACGGTCGATCATCGAGGAGGACACCAGGGTCTTGCCCACGGCCGCATCCGCGCGCCAGCCCGGTCGGTTGGCGTACAGGTACTGGATGGCCACGGCGAGGTAGTGGTTGGGGTTCATCAGCCCGGCCCCCGGCGTGACGATCCCGTGACGATCAGCGTCGGCGTCGTTGCCGAACGCCACCTGGAACCTGTCCTTCAACGACACCAGGGAGGCCATCGCGAAGGGACTGGAGCAGTCCATCCGGATCTTGCCGTCCCAGTCCAGGGTCATGAACCGCCACGTCGGGTCCACCTTCGAGTTGACCACGGTCAGGTCGAGCCCGTGCATCTCGGCGATGTACCCGTAGTAGGCGACCGCAGCGCCCCCCATGGGGTCCGCGCCGAGCCGGACGCCGGCATCCCGGACCGCGTCCAGGTTGAGCACGTTGGGCAGGTCGGTGGCGTACGAGTGGAGGAAGTCGAACGTGGCCGTGCTGCTCAGCGCGAGCGTGGTGCTCAGCGGGATCCGCCGGACGCCCTGCATGCCCTTGGCGATCAGGCCGTTGGCCCGGTCCTGGATCCAGGTGGTGGCCTCGGTGGAGGCCGGTCCACCGTCCGGCGGGTTGTACTTGAAGCCGCCATCGGGGGGCGGGTTGTGCGAGGGGGTCACCACGATGCCGTCGGCCAGGCCGTCGGTGCGGCCACGGTTGTAGGCCAGGATCGCGTGGCTCAGGGCCGGCGTGGGCGTGTAACCGTCGCGGCTGTCGATGCGGACCTCGACCTCGTTGGCGCCCAGCACCTCCAGCGCGGACGCCCATGCGGGCTCGGAGAGCCCATGCGTGTCCTTGGCCAGGAACAGGGGGCCGTCCGTGCCCTGCATCCTGCGGTACTCGACGATCGCCTGGGTCGTGGCGAGGATGTGGAACTCGTTGAACGACGTTCGCAGGCTCGACCCACGGTGGCCCGAGGTGCCGAAGGCGACCCGCTCGTCGATGTTCGCCGGGTCTGGCTGGCTTGCGTAGTAGGCAGTGATCAGCTTCGCGACGTCGACGAGATCGCTGTCCTGGGCCGGCTGGCCGGCACGCTCATGGGTCATTTGCGCCTCCCTGGGAGCCCGTGGCGAAATGGCCACGCTCGTCCCAGACTATTGACGCGGCTCACCGTCTGCGCGGCGACGGCCATGCCATCATTGCGCGCGTGAACGGATCGACCCTCTATCGCAGGTTGCCCGACGGGACGTGGGCAGCGCAGCGCGAGGACATCCCCGTCGATCCCGATGTGCCAGCGGACTACTCGAAGGCCGTCGCCGCCCTCGCCGGTGGGGCAGCGGTGGCCGCCGTGGCCAGCGGTCCCGGCGTGCCGGCCGGTGCGGCTGTCGGCCCCGCTTCGGTAGGCGCTGGCGTCGCCGCGGCCTCCACGCCCGCACCCCCGGCCCCCCCGGCGCAGGTCCCCCCCGCGCAGGTGCCGCCGGCAGCGCCGCCGTCAGCAGTGCCCGCTGGCGCACCGGGGCCGGCGCCGAAGAAGCGCGGCCCGATCCGGATCTGGATCCGGCGCATCGTGAGCATCGTGGTCGTGGCGGCCCTGGCCTATGCCGCATGGATCGTCGGCCTGCTCATCTACGCCGCGGCGAACCTGCCCCAGATCGAGGCGCTCTCGCCCGAGCCCATCTCCGACACCGAGGGCCAGGTATGGCTGCTGGTCGGCTCGGACAGCCGCGAGGGCCTCACGCCCGAGCAGCAGAAGGAGCTTCACACGGGCGGCGACGTCGGCCAGCGGACGGACACGATCATGCTGGCCTACATGAGGCCCGGGGAGACCCCCAAGCTGGTCTCGCTGCCCCGTGACTCGTGGGTCACGATCCCCGCGCACACCGCCAGCGACGGCAGGTCCGTGAGCGCCGATCAGGCCAAGATCAACGCGGCCTTCTCCATCGGCGGGGCGCCGCTGCTCAGCGAGACGATCGAGTACAACACGGGCCTGCACATCGACCACTACCTCGAGATCAGCATGTACGGGGTGGTCGCGCTGACCGATGCGGTGGGTGGGATCGAGGTCTGCTTCGACGAGCCGATCCAGGACGAGAAGAGCGGCCTGGATGTCGAGGCTGGATGCCAGATCCTCGATGGCCAGGAGGCCCTCGCCTGGGTCCGGATGCGGTACTCCGACCCCAAGGGGGACCTCGGCCGGATCGAGCGCCAGCAGGAGTTCGTGAAGCTGATCATGGAGGAGATCCTGAGCTGGGAGACCCTGACCCATCCCGGTCGCCAGCTCGACATCGTCAACGCCGTCCTGCAGTCGGTGTTCGTCGATCTCGAGACGGGGTCCATCGACCTGGGCCGCTTCGGCATCGGGATGGGCCGCATCGTGACCGGCGCGGGCGAGGTCACGACGGTTCCCCTCATCCCGGGCAGCCACTGGGAGGAGGGCCAGTCCGTGGTCAAGTGGGACGAGGCCGACGCCGAGCAGCTGTTCGCGTCTATGGGCGGGTCACCACCGCAGGCCGGCTGAACGTCCCTCGCGACTCGGCAGACCCCGAGGATTCCCCCTCCTGGGGCCCACAGCTGCCCGATCCACCCTCAGAACCGGCAAGACGCCTCCGACGCGCGGACTTCTCGGGCAAAGCGCGCCTATTCTCCGCGCATGAGCACAGTCTCAGCTGAGGGAAAGACCTTCTTCGGGCATCCCCGCGGCTTGTCGACGCTCTTCTTCACCGAGATGTGGGAGCGCTTCTCCTACTACGGCATGCGCGCCATCCTCACCCTCTACCTCGTTGCTCCCCTCACCGGCGAGAATCCAGGCCTCGGCATCGACGACGGGACCGCGAAGGCGATCTACGGGACGTACGTCGGGCTCGTCTACCTGACACCTGTGATGGGCGGCTGGATCGCCGATCGCATCCTCGGCCTGCGCCGCACGGTTCTCTACGGCGGCATCGTCATCGCCATCGGTCACTACCTGATGGCCATCGACACCGAGCCCAGCTTCTGGGCGGGCCTCGTCGCGATCTCGCTGGGGACCGGCCTGCTCAAGCCCAACATCTCCGGCATGGTGGGCCAGCTCTACGCCGAGGGTGACGTCCGCCGCGACGCGGGCTTCTCCATCTTCTACATGGGGATCAACCTCGGTGCCCTGGTGGCGCCCCTGGTCTGCGGCACGCTGGGTGAGCAGTACAACTGGCACTACGGCTTCGGCGCCGCCGGGGTGGGCATGACGATCGGCCTGATCCAGTACGTGCTCGGCGCCAAGCACCTGCGGGGGATCGGCGAGACCGCATCCCTGCCCGCCACCGCGAAGGAGCGCGCCGGCGCGCTGCGCGTCGCCGCCATCGTCGCCGTCGTCCTTGCCGGGCTCATGGTCGCGATCTCCCTGGCTCGCGGCGGCTTCTCCGTGACGACCGTGACCGACTCGATCACGGTGTTCATCCTGCTCGTGCCCATCTGGTACTTCCGCCAGATCCTCGGCCGGCCGAACCACACCCAGAAGGAGCGCAACCACATCAAGGCGTTCGTGTGGGTCTTCCTGGGCGCCGCCTTCTTCTGGATGATCTTCGAGCAGGCGGGTTCGACGCTCACCCTCTTCGCCGACCAGGTCACGGACCTGACGGTTGCCGGCGGGTTCGAGATCCCTGCGTCCTGGCTGCAGTCGGTCAACCCGTTCTTCATCGTCGTGTTCGCGCCTGTGTTCTCCGCGATCTGGCTTCGCTGGGGCGACCGGGCCCCACGAACCTCGGTGAAGTTCGCCGTCGCGCTGGTCACGGTCGGGTGCTCGTTCCTCCTGCTCATCATCCCGACCACCGCCTACCTCGACGACGGGGCGAAGGCGACAGTCTGGTGGCTCATCACGGTCTACCTGCTCCAGACCTGGGCCGAGCTGCTGCTCTCGCCCAACGGGCTGTCGGCCACCACGAAGCTCGCGCCTGCCGGCACGGTCGGCCAGCTGCTGGCGCTGTGGTTCCTCGCGACCTCGGTGGGCACCACGGTCGGCGGCCAGATCGCCCGGATCACCTCGGACGACCCGGTCCTCTCCTTCGCCGTCTGCGGTGGGATGGCCGTGGCCTTCGGCGTGGTCATGCTGGCGGCATCCCGGCGGATCAACGCCCTCATGGGCGGCGTGCACTGACCGCCGGCGCGTCGGGGCATTCCCGGCCGCCCTGAAGCCGTCCGGAGGTCCGGGCCTCCCTCCTAGGATGGGGACCCCGAACCCCAGGAGTCGCCGTGGCCCGCATCGTGGTCGACGTCATGCTCAAGCCTGAGATCCTCGACCCGCAGGGCCGTGCCGTGATGGGTGCCCTGACCCGGCTGGGCCTGGATCGCGTGACGTCGGTCCGCCAGGGCAAGCGCTTCGAGATCGACATCACCGGAGATGTGGACGAAGACATCTCGGCCAGGCTCGAGGATCTCGCGGCCACGCTGCTGAGCAACCCGGTGATCGAGGACTTCGACCTGTACGAGGAGATCGGGCAGGACGATCCGGCCCTCTCCGCGGAGCCCGGAGCCGCGCGGTGACCCGCATCGGGGTGGTGACCTTCCCGGGATCGCTCGACGACGCCGACGCCGCCCGCGCGGTGCGGATCGCCGGGGCTCAGGCGGTCCGGCTCTGGCACGCCGACCCGGACCTCCATGGCGTCGAGGCCGTCGTGCTGCCCGGAGGCTTCTCCTACGGTGACTACCTGCGCTGCGGCGCGATCAGCCGCTTCTCCCCGGCGATGGGCTCGGTGATCGCGGCGGCCAGGGACGGCATGCCCGTGCTGGGCATCTGCAACGGGTTCCAGGTCCTCTGCGAATCGCACCTGCTGCCCGGGGCGCTGACGCGCAACGCGGGGCTGCACTTCGTCTGCCGCGACCAGGTCCTGCGCATCGCCGCGACGACGACCGCCTGGACGGCCGACTACGAGCCGGGCGAGCGGATCGTGGTGCCGCTGAAGAACGGCGAGGGACGGTTCCAGGCCGACCCGGCCACGCTGGACGCGCTGCAGGCCGAGGGCCGGGTCGTGGCCTACTACGAGGGCAACCCCAACGGCTCCCAGCGCGACATCGCGGGCATCTGCAACGAGACCGGCAATGTCGTGGGACTCATGCCGCACCCCGAGCACGCTGTGGAGGACCTCACCGGCCCGGGCACCGACGGGACGGGCTTCTTCACCTCTGTCCTGCGGCACCTGGCCGGGCAGGGCGCGTCGACGGCTGCGGGAGCCTCGGCATGACCGACACGGTCCAGGGCGCGCAAGCCGATCCCGACGCTCGCCAGCCCTTCGCCGAGCTGGGGCTCAAGCCCGACGAGTACGCCCGCATCCGCGAGATCCTGGGCCGGCGACCGACCAGCAGCGAGCTGGCCATGTACTCGGTCATGTGGAGCGAGCACTGCTCCTACAAGTCCTCGAAGGTGCACCTGCGCCAGTTCGGGGACAAGAAGCCGGACTCGCCGGCCCTGCTCGTGGGGATCGGGGAGAACGCCGGGGTCGTCGACATCGGCGACGGCTGGGCGGTCACGTTCAAGATCGAGTCGCACAACCACCCCTCCTACGTCGAGCCCTACCAGGGGGCCGCGACCGGGGTCGGCGGCATCGTGCGCGACATCATGAGCATGGGCGCACGGCCCGTGGCCGTCATGGACCCGCTGCGCTTCGGCGCCGCCGACCATCCCGACACCCGCCGGGTGCTGCCCGGCGTGGTCGCCGGGATCGGCGGGTACGGCAACTGCTTGGGGCTGCCGAACATCGGCGGCGAGCTCGTCTTCGACCCGGTGTATCAGGGCAACCCGCTGGTGAACGCCCTGTGCGTGGGCGTGCTGCGGCACGAGGACCTGCACCTGGCCTCGGCCCGCGGCGTCGGCAACGCGGTGATCCTGTACGGGGCGCGGACCGGCGGGGACGGGATCGGCGGGGTGTCGGTCCTGGCTTCGGAGACGTTCACCGAGGGTGGTCCGACGAAGCGTCCGAGCGTGCAGGTCGGCGATCCGTTCATGGAGAAGCTGCTCATCGAGTGCACGCTGGAGGTGCTGCACGCGGGGCTCGTGGAGGGCATCCAGGACCTCGGCGGGGCGGGGATCTCGTGCGCCACCTCCGAGCTGGCCTCCGCCGGCGAGGGCGGGATGCACGTGTGGCTGGACCGCGTCCTGCTGCGCGACCCGACGCTATCGCCGGCGGAGATCCTCATGAGCGAGTCGCAGGAGCGCATGTGCGCGGTCGTGGAGCCGGGCAGGGTCGATCAGTTCCTGGCCATCTGCGCCAGATGGGACGTCGAGGCGGTGGTGATCGGTGAGGTCACCGGATCCGGGCGCCTGACGGTCGACTGGCACGGCGAGCGCATCGTGGACGTCCCGCCGCGGACCGTGGCGCACGAGGGACCTGTCTACGAGCGCCCGATCGAGCGTCCCGCCGACCTCTCCGCGCGGCAGGCCGACGACCCGTCGCGGCTGGCCAGGCCCGCCGACGCCTCGGCGCTCCGGGAGCAGATCATGACGCTGGTGGCCTCGCCCAACCTGGCCGCGAAGGGGTGGGTCACCGACCAGTACGACCGGTATGTCCAGGGCAACACGGTCCTGGCCCAGCCCGAGGACGCCGGCATGATCCGGGTGGACGAGTCCACGGGACTGGGCGTCGCGCTGGCCACGGACTGCAACGGTCGCTACGGCGCGCTCGACCCTGCCGCGGGTGCGCAGCTGGCCCTGGCCGAGGCCTACCGCAACGTCGCCGTCGCCGGCGCCACGCCGCTGGCCGTTACAAACTGCCTGAACTTCGGCTCCCCGGAGGACCCCGGCGTGATGTGGCAGTTCCAACAGGCCGTGACCGGCCTGGCGGACGCCTGCCTGACGCTCGGCACGCCCGTGACCGGCGGGAACGTGAGCTTCTACAACCAGACCGGCCAGGTGGCGATCCATCCCACGCCCGTCGTGGGGGTGCTGGGCGTGATCGACGACGTGGCTCGGCGCACGCCGCAGGCGTGGTCCGAGGACGGCGAGCTGATCTACCTGCTCGGTGTCACGCGTGACGAGTTCGGCGGCTCGGAGTGGGCGCACGTGATCCACGGGCACCTGGGCGGACTGCCCCCGTCCCTGGACCTGGAGGCCGAGCGCCAGCTCGCGCAGATCCTGGTCGCCGGGTCCCGCGACGGGCTGCTCTCGGCCGCCCACGACGTCTCCGAGGGTGGGGTCGTGGTGACGCTGCTCGAGATGGCGCTGCGCGCGGATCGCGGGGCGCGGTGCTGGATCCCCGACGGCCTGGACCCGTTCGTGTTCCTGCTCTCGGAGTCGGCCACCCGGGCTGTCGTGGCGGTGCCCCGGTCCGAGGAGCTGCGCTTCGCGGAGATGTGCGGGGCGCGCAGGTTCGCCGCCACGCGGATCGGCGTGGTGGACTCGCAGATCGGCACCGAGTCCGGCGTCTCCGGCCAGGCGCTGGTCGTCGACCGGGTCGGCCCGGACTCGATCCTCCTGCCACTGGACGATGTCCGCGATGTCCGCGAGGCCACCCTGCCGGCGCTCTTCGGCTGACCAGCCGGCGGGCGACCCCCTCGGGCAGGTCCGGCCCGGAGGTCGCGGCAGCGTGTCCTTGCTCACATGGTGTCGTGCGCCACGTCCGTGCGCGTGCTCAGGGATCGCCACGACGCCGCGGCGGTGGGCATGCTCACATCGGGTCACGTTGCCCTCGAGGACGCCGCTGGGTGACCCTGATCCATGGCGGGGACGCAACCCGGCCAGCAGACAGGGAGTCAGGACCATGAGGACCACGGAGCTCGACGTGCTCGCAGCCATGCAGCGCCGTCTCACCCAGGCGGCTCACCAGCGAGCCGAGGCGGCGCAGGTGGCATCAGCCAGCGACGAGGTGTCCATGGCCGCCCACGCCCTGGACACGGGGGAAGCCGCATAGCTCGCACGCGGGTGCAGGCCCCCAGCCAGGTGACGACCAGGCAGCTACGGCCCTGAAACGATCGGCATCCGCTGGACCGATGTCAGGCGAGCCCCATTTCGTGCACCACGACCTCCCAGAACGGGTCCCTCATGGGAGACACGCCCTCGTTCCTTGCCATCGGTGTCTAGGAACGGGCGCGCGGTGGCCAGCGGAAAGGGAACGCCCAACTCCTGGCGCAGCCACTGAAGGCCGGGCGCAGCCGTTGGAGGGTGACGCCCCGGTCGCGGAACTCGGCAAGCAGGCAGGTCTCCACGAATTCGCCCCAGGAGACCGTCTCATCCCCGCTGCTCTCTCTGATGACCGGCGCATTGGTCCCGGCCAGTCCGGCTGAGCCATCGACCCACCGCCTCGCGGTGCCCGAGGGCGGCCCGGCGTACCGGTCCACGTCAGACAGACACGACGTAGATCCGCCGCTCCAACACCTGGAAACCGCCCAGCGGGCATGCTGCCACGTCGGGCCAAGGGCGCCAGGCGACCGCACGACGGCTCGCCAGGATCACCTGGCTACCCACCGACCGATCACCGGACCGAGCGCGGAGCATCCCGCTCCGCACATCTGATTCTGATGACAGCGGACTGAATCAACACCATCGGAATGGTGCCGGCAGCCGCCGCACCAACCCAATGGTGTTGCGCTCGTCACATGTGGTTTGGCTCTGCCCCAACGGAGGCACAACGAGGGCACACCGTCTCTCGACGGAGACCAAGAATCAACACGAGTGACCGTCCTCGAGGGCGGTCGAAAAGGAGAACCCTGTGAACAAGAAGCTCAAGGTGGGCGGCGCAATCGCCGCCGCTGCCACAAGCGCTGCCCTCCTCGCGGGCATGGTGACCGGGACAGGCGCCTACTTCACCGACACCGTCTCCGGCGGGATCGTGACGGGCGACACCGGGTCCGTCGACCTGCGAGTGATGGGCGACACGGTGGTCAGCTTCAACGACCTCCTGCCCGGCGACGCGAAGAACCACACCATCCGGTACTACAACGATGGTGAGACCGCGTACGACCTGTACATGGTCCTGACCCCGGAGAGCAGGGAGCAGCTCGCGGCCTGGGACAAGCGGGTGCAGCTCCAGGTGATCGCCGGAGGCAGCACTCGAATCAACACGGCTTGGGCTGACGCCACGCACGATGTGTACGCCGGCACCTTCCGTGACACCGGCCTGCTGCAGGCCAACCTGGCCCCCGGCGCCTGGCATGAGCTCCACATCAGGCCTTCGATGGATAAGACCGTGACGGACCAGACCCCGTTCGACTTCACCCTGAAGTTCGATCTGGTCGCCGTGCAGGCTGGCGGCCCGGCCCCCGGGGCCTGACGATCCCCTGATGGCGTGTGGTGCCCCGCCCTGGAAGAACCAGGCGGGGCACCACTCATCACGTTCACGCCCAACCACTCTTCTCGGGAGACAGAGCAATGCAGCACGTCAAGCGGATCACAGCCATCGCCGTCCTGGCCGGAGCGCTTCTGATGGCCATCGCCATTGCATGGGGCTGGGGCCAGGGCTATCGGGCATTCGTCGTCCAGTCGAACTCCATGGCTCCGACCTTCCACAGCGGAGACCTGCTCATCACCGCCCCACCGGAACCTGCTCCCGGCGACGTCATCACCTTCCGGGTCCGCCCGGGGCCGAACTCCCCCAGCGTCGTCACCCACCGCGTTCTGTCCCTCACCGATGACGGCATCCAGACCAAGGGCGACGCCAACCCCACCGCGGACGCGGGCCTGGTCGATCCCCGGGACGCTGTCGGAGAACTGGTCGCCACTGTGCCGAACGCAGGACTGGCGATCACAGCCCTCGGCAGCCCTCGCGGCATCCTCGCACTTGCCACCACGATGCTCGCCGCGAGCCTCACGTGGTCGCTGATCCCACGCCCAGCCCGAACGAAACCGTCCGAAGAAGGGGCTCTGGTGACGCATCCGTGAGCTATCTTCGGCCTGGGAGGGCGGGTTGCTCGGGCCCCATCGTGAGCATGGTCACTGTCAGCGCAAGGGCAGGACGGGCAGCCAGGCCGTGAGGTCCGAGCGCTCGCCACTGGCCCGGACCAGCCCGTCTGCGACGGCCTGGGCCCAGGTCAGTCGCCCCGTCGCCAGGGACAGCCAGGTCTGCGGGCTCATCTCGACGACGGCTGACGGCGTCCCGCGGCGGTGCCTCGGGCCGGGGATGGCCTGGACGGCGGCCAAGGGTGGGACGCGGATCTCGACGGCATGCCCTGGCGCGCGCCGGACGAGCAGCTCGAGGGTGTGGCGGACCGCCACCCGGAGCGTTGCCCGCGGGACACCTGCGGTCGCCCCAGCCGGGTCGGCCCCGTCAAGCGCCGCCACGCCGGATGCCCGCGCAGCCGGCGGCCCCCCAGCGGGTGCGCCGCCACCCGCCGCGTCCTGCCCAGCGTCATGGGCGGCCCACGCCCGCACCGCCGCTAGACCCGTCTCTGGGTCGACCGGAATGCGCGCCATTCCCCGATTCTCCCCGACGTCGGGTGTCAGCCCCTGTCGGTGCCCCCGACCGATGCCCGGGCCTCGACCATCGACAGGAGGCCCTGCAGCGTCTCGCCCAGGAGTGCCTCCACCTTCACCGTCGCCATGCCGTCCGCCTGGGTCGGGCCCTCGTTGACGATGGCCACGGGTGTCCCGGCCTTCGCCGCCCGCGTCACGAAGCGGCGGCCCGAGAACACCGTCAGCGACGAGCCCAGGACCAGCACGAGCGACGCGCGGTCGACCAGCTCCTGGGCGGCTGCCACCCGCTCGGGCGGCACCGTGCCGCCGAAGTAGACCACGTCGGGCATGAGGACCCCGCCACAGCGCGGGCAGTCCACGACGACGAAGCGCTCGATCAGGTCGTCGGCGAGGTCGACGTCACCGTCCGGGTTCACCTCGCGCGCGCTCCCCTGCCACCCACGGTTCGCCTCGGCCAACCGCCTCGCGATCTCAGCCCGGGGCGACCTCGCCGCGCACCGCAGGCACGCCACGCGGTCCAGGCGCCCGTGCAGCTCGACGACCCCACGGCTTCCCGCGGTGGTGTGCAGGCCGTCGACGTTCTGGGTGATGGTCCCCACGACGATCCCGAACCGCTCCAGGCTCGCCACGGCGAGGTGCCCCACGTTGGGTTCGGCGCGCACCATCACCTGCCAGCCAACGTGACTGCGAGCCCAGTACCGTCGCCGTGCGGCAGGGTCGTGGACGAAGGCCTGATGGGTCATCGGGGTGTAGCTCCGAAGCGACGCGCCGGTGCCACGGTAGCCCGGGATCCCAGACTCGGTGCTGAGCCCCGCGCCGCTGAGCACCACGACGCCCCCGCGGCCAACGAGGTCGGCGAGCCTGGCCAGCATGGGCGATGCCGCCGGGACCGGTCTGACCGCACGATCGAGCACGCACGCCATCGTAGGAACCGTCCACCGCCCGCGCACCCGACGGCACCGTCGCAGCCCTCCCCCGGGCCACGCGTGGGCGATCCTGAACGGCCCGAGGCCCGGTGGTACGACAGGTCGAGCCCCGTCGGACCGCCGGTCGAGCCCCGTCGGACCGACGGCCCAGCCCGTCGAGCCCGTCGGTCGAGTGAGCCCCGCCGGTCGAGCCCGTCGAGACCCGGTGTGCGCCTGTCCGCGTTTGGGGCCTCGGGCGGTGGTCTCGACAGGCTCGACCGACGGCGCCGCCGCCCCTCCGGGGGCGTGGTCTCGACAGGCTCGACCGACGGCGCCGCCGCCCCTCCGGGGCGTGGTCTCGACAGGCTCGACCGACGGCCCAGCGGCCTGCTGTGAGCCGGACGAATCCGTCGGCAGAAGCGCGCCGTCGCAAGTGCCCGCCCAGCCACCTACACTTTCAGGGTGCGACGCGGCGATGGGTTGCTCACCCACGACCTCGATCCCCAGGAGAAGGGGCCGCAGGACGCATGCGGTGTCTTCGGTGTCTGGGCCCCCGGAGAGGAGGTCTCGAAGCTCACCTACTTCGGCCTCTACGCCCTCCAGCACCGCGGCCAGGAATCCGCCGGGATGGCCGTCAGCGACGGGCACCACACCGTCGTCTACAAGGAGATGGGCCTGGTCTCACAGGTCTTCTCCGAGGGAGTGCTGGCCTCGCTGAACGGGCACGTCGCCGTCGGTCACACCCGCTACTCCACGACCGGGGCCAGCATCTGGGAGAACTCGCAGCCCGCCTTCCGACCCACGCCGACCGGCCACCTCGCCCTGGCCCACAACGGCAACCTGACCAACACCCGCGAGCTCGCTGACCGCGTCGCCCAACTCGAGCCGCTCGCCGGCACGTTGCCTCTGGAGGGCCTGGCCCACGCCTCGTCCGACACCGAGCTGCTGACCGCCCTGCTCGCCGCGAATCCCGCCGAGCTGCTGCTGGCTGCGCAGGAGGAGCTCCCCGCGGTCCGCGGTGCCTTCAGCCTCGTGTTCACCGACGACACGACCCTGTACGCCGCTCGCGACGCGCAGGGAGTGCGGCCGTTGGTGGTCGGGCGCCTCGAGAGCGGCGGCTGGGTCGTGGCCTCGGAGACCGCAGCCCTGGACATCGTCGGAGCGGTCCCGCTGCGGGAGGTCGAGCCCGGGGAGGTCATCTCCATCGACGAGCGCGGCCTGCGCAGCGTGCGCTTCGCCCCTGCCGACCCCAAGGGCTGCCTGTTCGAGTATGTCTACCTGGCCCGCCCGGACACTCGGATCAGCGGCCGGAGCGTCCACGCCACCCGGGTTGAGGTGGGCCGGACCCTCGCCCGGGAGCACCCCGTCGAGGCCGACCTGGTGATCCCCGTACCGGAGTCCGGCACTCCCGCCGCCGTCGGGTTCGCGCAGGCCAGCGGCATCCCGTTCGCCCAGGGGCTGGTCAAGAACGCCTACGTCGGGCGCACGTTCATCCAGCCGTCGCAGACCATCCGCCAGCGCGGTATCCGCCTGAAGCTCAACCCCCTGCGGGATGTGATCGAGGGCCAGCGCCTCGTCGTGGTCGACGACTCGATCGTACGGGGCAACACCCAGCGCGCCATCGTCAAGATGCTCCGCGAGGCCGGTGCCGCGCAGGTCCACGTGCGGATCTCCAGCCCGCCGGTCATGTGGCCCTGCTTCTACGGGATCGACTTCGCCACGCGCGACGAGCTCATCGGCAGCAGTCAGACCGTCGAGGAGATCCGTGAGTCCATCGGCGCGGACTCCCTGGGCTTCGTGTCGCTGGAGGGCCTGACCGCGGCCACGACGATCGCCGCCGAGCGCCTGTGCCGCGCGTGCTTCGACGGTGAGTACCCCATCGCGCTGCCGGAGGCCCATGCGCTCGGCAAGCACCTGCTCGAGACCGTCGACGTGGTCAGTCGATGACCCACCCCGACGCCGGGGCGACCTACGCGGCGGCGGGGGTCGACATCGAGGCGGGCGAGCACGCGATCCGTCTCATGCGCGAGTCCATCAGCCGTGCGCAGCGACCCGAGGTCATCTCAGGGGTGGGCGGCTTCGCCGGGCTGTTCGACGCTTCGGCGCTGACGCGGATGCGCAGACCGCTGCTGGCGACGTCGACCGACGGAGTCGGGACGAAGGTCAAGGTCGCCCAGCTCTTGGGGGTCCACGACACCATCGGGATCGACCTGGTCGCGATGGTCGTCGACGACATCGTCGTGTGCGGCGCGGAGCCGCTGTTCATGACCGACTACATCGCTGTCGGATCTGTGGTGCCCGAGCGGGTGTCGGCCATCGTCTCGGGGATCGCCGAGGGCTGCCGACGGGCTGGTGTGGCGCTGGTCGGCGGCGAGACCGCTGAGCATCCCGGCCTGATGGAGCCCGACGTGTACGACGTCGCCGGCGCGGCCACCGGAGTCGTGGAGGCCGACGAGCTGCTCGGCCCGGATCGGGTGGCCGCCCGCGACGTCGTGGTGGCGATGGCGTCCAGCGGTCTGCACTCCAACGGCTACTCGCTGGCCCGCCACGTCCTGTTCCGGTCAGCCGGGTGGGACGTGTCGCGCCACGTCCCCGAGCTGGGCCGCACGGTGGGCGAGGAGCTGCTCGAGCCGACTCGGATCTACACCCGCGACGTGCTCGACCTGATGCCCTCGGGGGACCTGCGCTCGGTGTCCCATGTCACCGGCGGCGGCATCGCCGCGAACCTTGCGCGCGTGCTCCCCCCTGGCCTGCATGCGGAGCTGGACCGCAGCACGTGGACACCGGCGCCCGTGTTCGGGCTGATCGCGCAGCTGGGCGGTGTGGCCCGCGCGGAGGCGGAGCGCACCTTCAACCAGGGCATCGGGATGATCGCCGTCGTCGCCCCGGATGCGGGCCCGCGGACGGTGGCCCGGCTCGCAGCCCGTGGGGTCCCGTCATGGGAGTGCGGCACGGTCCGGCGGGCAGGCGCCTCAGACACATCGGATGCCCAGGCCAAGGGTGGCTCAGGGGGCTCGGTGGCCCTGATCGGGGATCACCCCGGCTGATCCACTTCCAATCCCGCTGACGCAGGCCTGGGGAACCGCTCAGCGGGATTGGTCGTCCGCTGCGTCATCGTCGTCCTCTTCGTCGTCGGGATCGACGTACTTCGCGTACGGATCGTCGATCCCCTCGTCGCCGTCGTCCTCATCGTCGCCGTCGACGTCGCTGACGCCGGCGAGCTCCGCTTGAAGTCGTTCGAGGTCGGTGACAGGTCCGCCGTACTTCAACTGACGAGCGACCTTGGTCTGCTTGGCCTTGGCTCGGCCGCGCCCCATGGCTCGACCTCCTCCTCCGGCAGCGCCGGGCGGTCCAGTGTCCGATTCGGTTACTCACCTGGGCACGCGTCCGCAGGCGCAATCGCTGCCCATATTACCCACCGGCAAACCTTGCTGCCCGGCGTCCGTGCGCGGCGGTTCGCGTCGACTCGGCCGGGGCCGGCCACGTCGACGTGCGGCGTGTCCTGCCGATTCGGTCGATATTCGTCTGCGAGGATGCCCTCCTCGCCTTGATTGGGGTCGCGCGAGGCTGCAATCCTTCCACCGGGATGTCCGATTGATCGGGTTCTCTGGCAACGTGTGGAGGGTCGTATGGCTGTTCGTCAGCACGAGGTGAAGCCGCTCCTCACGCCCGCGGAGGTGGCGGCCCTGTTCCGCGTGGATCCCAAGACGGTGACGCGATGGGCCAACTCCGGCAAGCTCACGTCGATCCGCACGCTCGGGGGGCACCGCAGGTACCTCGAGAGCGAGGTGCGTGCCCTCCTGGACAGCATCCCCATGCCGCGCGATGGCATGCACGACGAGTCCCGCGGCTGAGCCGAGCGCCGGTCCACGCCCTCGGCCGGGTGCGCCAACCGGGACCGGTCATCGCTGCGCTCCCAGCACGAGCCAGTCCGAGCCCCTGACCCGCCAGAGGAACGCGGCCGCTCGGCAGGCCATGAACACGACGAGGGCCAGCCAGAGCTGGGTCACGGTCCCGCCCACGGCCAGCACGAGGAGGGCCGCGGGCGCGAAGCCGGCCAGCGCCAGGAGCTGGGCCTTCACCAGGTAGCGGGCGTCCCCGGCCCCCAGCAGGACGCCGTCCAGCACGAACACCACACCGGCCAGGGGCTGCTGCAGGGCGACGACGACCAGCGCGGAGGACACCATCGCCGCCACGGCCGGGTCGTCGCCGAACCATCCGGGCAGCCAGGGCCGCACGACCAGCACGGCGGCCAGGAGCAGCACGCCGAGCCATACGCCCCAGCGCGTCATCTGCCACGTGACGCGGCGCGCGGCGTCCGCGCTCCCCGCGCCGAGATGGCGGCCCATGAGCGCCTGGCCGGCGATCGCCAGGGCATCCATCGCCAGCGCCAGCAGGTACCAGACCGTGAAGGTCACGTAGTAGGCAGCCAACTCGGCCTCCCCGAGCCGGGCCGCCACCACGACCGCGAGCAGGAAGACGGAGCGCAGCGCGACCGTCCGCCAGAACAGGGGGACGGCTGCGCGAGCCGCACCCAGGACGCCGGAGCGGTGGGGACGCAGGCGTGCCCCACCGGCGCGGGCGCGACGAGCGAGCGCGGCCAGGAACAGCCCCGCCGCAACCGCCTCCGCCGCGACCGTCGCCCAGGCCGATCCGGTGATCCCCCAGCCGGCGACGAGGACGAGGTAGGCCGCCAGGGCGAGGTTCGTCAGGACGCTGATCAGGGTCACCCACAGCGTCGTGGCGGTGTCCTGCAGCCCGCGCAGGACTCCTGTGGCGGCCATCGCGACCAGCGCGAGTGGGAAGGCCAGGCAGATCGTGCGCAGGTAGGCCAGCGCCTCCCGGGTGGTCCCCTCCGGCGTCCCGATCCAGTGCAGCAGCAGCGGGGCGCCGAGCCAGACGACCACGGTCGACACCACTCCCAGCAGGAGGCCCAGGGCGACCCCCTCGATCCCGTCGGCGATGCCTCGGGCGACCTGGCCGGCACCGACGCGACGGGCCACGACCGCCGTGGTCCCGTACGCCAGGAAGATCGACAGGCCAGTGACCGTCGTGAAGACCTGTGCACCGGCGCCGAGGGCGGCCAGCGAGGTGGTCCCCAGCGTCGCGACGATGACGGCGTCGATGAGCGTGAAGAGCGGCTGTGCCACGAGGGCGCCGAAGGCGGGGATCGCCAGGCGCAGGATGTCCCGGGCCGAGGCGGCCGACTGAGCATCCCCGACCCGCCAGGCCCGCACGGCATGACACTACTGGCGCTGCAACGGCCGTACACCCGGGCTCCGGTGGGTGCGGACGCCGCCTCGGACGTGGCTGCGCCTGCGGCCGTCCTCCCGGCGGCCCGACCTGTCGACCGCAGGGGGGACGCAGCCAAGGGAACCGATGCCTGCTCGCGCGGTCTCGGTCCAGCACGAGCCACGGGCTCCCGGCATGCTTGACCCCTGAGGCGAGGGAGGAGACCGCATGGTCGACCCAGGCGAGGTCCGGTTCGGGCTGGACACGTTCGGCGACATGACCGTGGACGATTCCGGGGCCCCGCTCCCGGCTGGCCAGGTCATCCGCAACATCGTGGAGCAGGCTGTCCTGGCAGACCGCCTCGGCATCGACCACTTCAGTGTGGGCGAGCACCACCGCGACGACTTCGCGGTGTCCGCGCCCGACATCGTCCTGGCCGGGATCGCCTCGCGCACGCAGCGGATCTCTCTGGGCACAGCGGTCACTGTGCTCTCGACGGACGACCCCGTCCGCGTCTACGAGCGGTTCGCGACCCTCGATGGGCTGTCCGGCGGGCGGGCGGAGATCACCGCCGGGCGCGGTTCCTTCACGGAGTCCTTCGAGCTCTTCGGCTTCTCGCTGTCCGACTACGACGTGCTCTTCGAGGAGCGCCTCGAGCTGCTCGTGCGACTGCTCGACCAGGAGCCCGTGACCTGGGCGGGGGCCACCCGGTCGGGCCTGCAGGAGCAGTTGGTGTACCCGCGCACCGAAAGGCCCCGGATGACCCTGCGCGTCGGGGTGGGTGGCAGCCCGGAGTCCGTCGTGCGCGCAGCCAGGTTCGGCCTGCCCATGGCCCTGGCGATCATCGGCGGTGACCCGGCGCGCTTCGCTCCCTTCGCCCAGCTCTACCGCAGGGCGCTCCAGGAGTTCCGCCAGCCCGTCCAGCCGCTGTCCATCCACTCGCCCGGGCATGTCGCCGACACCGACGAGCAGGCGATCGAGGAGCTCTGGCCGCACTACCAGGCCATGTTCGGCCGCATCGGCCGGGAGCGGGGATGGCCGCCCCGCACGCACGAGCAGTACGTGGCAGAGGTGCGCTCCGGCTCGTTGCACGTCGGGTCACCGCAGAGTGTGGCCACGAAGATCGCACGGACCCTGCGCGTCCTGGAGGCAGGCCGCTTCGACCTCAAGTACTCGAATGGGCAGCTGCCGCACAGCCGGCTCATGCACTCGATCGAGCTCTATGCGACCGAGGTGATCCCGCGGGTCCGCGCGCTGCTCGCGGGCTGAAGGCTCCGCGAACGGCGGAACCCCTCGCGACGGGGGAGACACGAGGGGTTCCGGTGGCCAGGGGCGGGGTCGAACCGCCGACCTTCCGATTTTCAGTCGGACGCTCGTACCAACTGAGCTACCTGGCCAGGGTCACGTGGGTGACCTGACTGCCAGCGACCCCGACGGGACTCGAACCCGCGACCTCCGCCGTGACAGGGCGGCGCGCTAACCAACTGCGCTACGGGGCCTTGCGTTGCCGCGAGGCTGTAGGTACTGCTCCTTGACAGGTACTGCTCCCTGGCCCGGGGGCCACGGTCCGTGCTGTCGTGCTGTCGTGCCGACGTGCTGTTCGTGCCGACCGCCGGGGCGGACGTAGCCCCAACGGGATTCGAACCCGCGCTACCGCCTTGAAAGGGCGGCGTCCTGGGCCACTAGACGATGGGGCCGGGACCTTCCGTGTGCCGACCCTGACGTCTGGTCGGGGACGGGCAGAAGCATACGACGCGGTTGACCCATTCCCCAACTCGCCCCCCTGCCCGGGCGGGCCCTTCGCAGACGTTCGGACCGGGCCCCAGGCAGCGCCACACGAGAGGGCCCACCGCCCGCCGAGGCCCGGTCGGGACCCTGGGGGACATGGGGCAAGATGGGGTCTCCAGGACGCCGGCGGGGCAGAGTTCCGGCGGTCCTGCGACTCGAGGAGCCCGCAAATGCCTGACCGCCTCAGCCCTCTGGACGTCTCGTTCCTCTATCTGGAGGAACCGACCACGCCCATGCACGTCGGCGGTGTCGTGCTCTTCGATGTGCCCGAGTCAGGCTTCGACTACGAGCGGCTGGTACGGCTGATCCGCGACCGGATCCATCTGGTGCCGCGCTACCGGCAGCGCGTTCGGTGGGTCCCGGGGCACCTGGCCAACCCTGTCTGGGTCGATGACGAGCACTTCGACGTCACCTATCACGTCCGCCGCTCGGCACTGCCGCGACCTGGGACCCCGGAGCAGCTCAACGACCTCGTCGGCCGGATCATGAGCCGCCCTCTGGACCGCTCGCGGCCGCTCTGGGAGATGTACCTGGTCGAGGGTGTCGCCGACAACCAGTTCGCGATCCTCACCAAGACCCATCACGCGATGGTGGACGGGATCGGCGCGGTCGACATCGGCCAAGTGATCCTGGACCGGACTCCCGAGCCACGGACGATCCCGCCGGACGACTGGCACCCCACGCGCGAGCCGTCCTCCGCGGAGCTGATCGCCGGTGCCGTCAACGAGTTCGCACGCTCCCCGAAGGCGGTCGTCGACACCGTGCGCACCGGGTTGCTCGACGTCCATGAGACGGCCACGTCGATCGGGCGCAACCTCATCGGGGTGGCTTCCGCGGCACGCACCATGGCCCGCCCGCTCCACGACCTGCCGCTCAACGCCGAGATCGGACTGGCCCGCCGGTTCGCGGTCGCCCAGACCGACATCGACAGCCTCAAGCGGATCAAGCGTGCCCATGGAGGCACCTTCAACGACGTCGTGCTCGCGGTCGTCGCCGGAGCGATCCGGGCGTGGCTGCTCACCCGCGGCGAGCCGGTCACCTCGCGCACCAGCGTCCGGGCCATGGTGCCGGTGAGCGTTCGCACCGCCGACGACTCCAGCGGCAACCAGATCGCCGCGTTCCTGTGTGACCTGCCCGTCGGCGAGCCGGACCCGATCATCCGACTGCAGCGCATCCGCTTCGAGATGGACATGCTCAAGGAGACAGGGCAGATGCTGGGCGCCTCGGCCCTGGTCGGGGTCGCCTCGTTCACCCCCCCGACCCTGCACTCGCTGGGCGCGCGGGTCGTCTCAGGCCTGTCCCGTCGCGTCTACAACACCGTCGTCACCAACGTCCCGGGTCCACAGTTCCCGCTGTACGCCGCTGGCGCACTCATGCGCACGGCCTACCCGGTCGTTCCTTTGGCGCGCGGGCAGGCCGTCTCCATCGGCCTGACCTCGTACAACGGCGGGGTCTTCTTCGGCCTCAACGCCGACCGCGACGCCATGCCGGACGTCGACGTGCTGGCCCAGTGCATCGACGACTCCATGGCCGAGATGCTGTCCACGGTCACCCCGACCGGCCGCCCGCGGCGGGCGAAAAGGGCCGTGCGATAGCCGAAACCCCCTCGCCCCCGGGAAACGCAAGGACAACTGCGCCTGTCCACGCGACGTGCCGGAGGTGTCGGCGTACCCTCTTGGTGAGCGGTCAACCTTCGACTGCTGATTCGGGCGCCAACGGGGTGGGGGCGCCGCCCTTCTTTCAGGGAGGCGATGCGGGTGGACCACATGTCGCGGCCCCGCCGTCGTGGGCTTGTCCTCGGCGGTGGGGGGATCCTCGGCGGGGCATGGGCGGTCGGCGCGCTGAGCGCGCTGCGCCAGGTGCATGGATTCGAAGCGCGCGACGCCGACGTGATCGTCGGCACGTCCGCGGGGTCGGTGCTGGCAGCCCTGGTGGGGGCCGGGGCGACGGCCGACGAGCTGGCGGCGCACGAGCGGGGGGATCCCGTACGGACCGGCCCGATCGCCGGCTTCCACTGGGACATCGCCGCCGTGTCCGGCGGGTCCAGGCCGGGCCGGCCCAAGCTGCAACCGGGCTCGCGCACGCTCATGCGCACGGGCCTGCGACGTGCTCGCCACATGCCGCCGACGGCGGTCCTCTCGGCCTTCCTGCCGACCGGATCCAAGAACCTGACCCGGGTGGGGCACCTCATCGATGCGTTCACGCCGATGGGGGAGTGGTCCGCGCACCCGAACCTGTGGATCGTCACGATGGACTACGACTCCGGTCGGCGCGTGGCGTTCGGCCAGCCGGGCGCCCCCGAGGCCCCTCTCTCGCTGGCGGTCCAGGCCTCCTGCTCCATCCCCGCGTGGTACAGCCCGGTGGACATCAACGGCCGCCGTTACGTCGATGGCGGCGCCTGGTCGGCGACGTCGGTGGATCTCATGGCGAACATGGGCCTGGACGAGGTCTACGTGATCGCGCCGATGGTGAGCTTCCACATGGATCGCCCGGATCACCTGCTGGCCAGGCTGGAGCGGACGTGGCGGGTGCAGGTGACCAAGCGATGTCTGCACGAGGTCGAGAAGGTCCGGGACGGGGGCACGGACGTCACGGTGATCGGCCCGGGCGCCGAGGACCTGGCCGTGATCGGCGGGAACCTCATGGACCACGAGAAGCGCATGGCCGTGCTCGAGACCTCGGTACGCACGTCGATCGAGGCGCTGCGCGACCCCGACCACATGGGCCCGGATCACCTGGTCAGCGTCGGCTGAGCCTCAGCCCCGGCTGAACCACTGCGGGGCGATCTCCTGCTCCTTGCGCAGGGCGCGCATGAACTGGTCGCCCACGATCGACTCGAGCTTGCCGCTCACCAGCGGGACGCTCGCACTGGACGTGATGTCCACCTTGATGATGCTCCCCGCGCCGTCGGGCGAGAGCGAGAGCGTGCCGGTGACCGACATGGGAGCGCCGCCGAAGGACGCCTCGACCACACCGGTCCGGCTGCCGTCGGCAGCGGGCGGGTCCCAGGTGTGCACCTCCGAGACCGTGATCGACTCGCCCACGAACCGCTTGGCCGCCGAGGGGACCTTCGCCGGGAGCTTCCGCGTCGACGAGATGCGCGTCCTCTCCCCCTCGGTGCCGCCGTCGGCGCTGATGTCGAACGCTGCCATGTTCTCGTGCTTCCAGGTCACGTACTCGGGGTCCACCTGGGCGGCGAAGACGACATCGGGTGGCTGGTCGAACTTGATCTCCCCGCTGAACCGCTTGGGCATGCAACCTCCTCGAGCGCGCCGCGGCGTCCCTCGCCGATGACCTTGGGCGAGCATAGGTCCGCCGAACGCTCGAGAAGGCGCCGAACCGCTCGTTGCCGCGTCGGCGCGCTCGCGCGTGCGCAAGTCTGCGAGGGTGGGCCACGCCAGGGAGGTCGGGTCGTGGATGCGCAGACGGTTGAGCGCTTTGGCTGGGCAAGCGATCGAGAGGTGTTGATCGCCGAGGAGCTCTATCGGCATGTCGACGACAGCGACGTGGCAGAGCGCGAGCCCGTGGGGATCACCGGCCCGGTCCATCTGCTCACGGACCTCGCCGGGCAGCGCGACGAGGCCGTCGCCTGCGTCCACGTCGGCAACCACGCCTGGAACCCGCGATCGAGCGTCGTGGCGGTCGTCAACGACGACATGCCCTTCCTGGTCGACTCCGTCACGGCGGAGCTGACCCGCCTGGGCATCGGCATCCACCTGGTCGCGCACCCGATCCTCTCGGTGACCCGCGACGCCGGCGGCGTGCTGCGGTCCGTGCAGCGCTCGACCCCTCCGGGACGGGCGGCGCCACCGGACGCGCGCGACGAGTCGTGGATCTACCTGGAGGTCGATCGCCAGACCGATCCCCAGGCACACGGGACGGTCGCGGACGAGCTGCGCCGGATCCTCGACGACGTGCGCCGGGCCGTCCTGGACTGGCCCGCGATGGTCCGCGTGGCGCGCAACCTCGCCGGCGAGCTGACCACCACGCCCCCCCGGGGCATCCCCACAGAGGAGCTGCGCGGCGCGGTGGACCTGCTCCGGTGGCTGGCCGCGGACCAGTTCACGTTCCTGGGATATCGGCGATACCGGCTGGTGGAGTCCAGCCCCGCGCCGTCCGGGATCGTTGACGTGCCGGTGCCGCCTGCCCGGGAGGCCGTGCTCAGCCCGACGCGGCCGGGCGCCGGCGCCCTGCCATCCCCCGGTGGGACGGCCCCGTCGAGGGCGGCCACCCCGGGAGCGCCACCAGCCGACACGCGCGGGGATGGGTGGAGCCTGGTCAGTGAGCCGGGCAGCGGGCTGGGCCTGCTGCGCAGTGGCGGGCCGGTCTCGGTGGCCTTCGCGGACCTGCCCCCAGCCGTTCGCATCCGGGCGCTGGAGCCTCGCCTGCTCATCGTGACGAAGGCCAACCGGCGCTCCACCGTCCACCGGCCCGTGCACCTGGACTACATCGGCATCAAGATCTTCGACAGGACGGGGCTCGTGATCGGCGAGCACCGCTTCATCGGCCTTTTCGCGGCACCGGCGTACACGCAGTCAGTGGCCACGGTGCCGGTGATCGACCGCAAGGTGCGCCGGGTCCGCAGGGCGCTGGGCCTGGAGACCGGCTCGCATACCGGGCGCGACCTGATGACCTTCCTCGAGACGTTCCCCCGTGACGAGCTCTTCGCGATCGCCCTGCCCGACCTCATCGCGATCGCCGACGCGGCGCTGAACCTCAAGGAGAGGCGGGCGGCCCGGCTGTTCGTGTGGCACGACACCTACCGGCGCTTCCTGTCCTGCCTGATCTACGTCCCGCGCGACAGGTACACCACCGACGTCCGCCTGCGCCTCCAGCAGGAGGTCATGGCCGCGGTCGGAGGGGAGAGCGTCGAGTTCACCGCCCGCGTCACCGAGTCGGTGCTCGCCCGGCTGCACCTGGTGGTCCGGGTGCCTCGACGAGAATCCGTGCCCCCTGTCGACGTCCCGGCCCTGGAGGCCCGGATCGCCTCGCTGGCGCGATCCTGGGAGGACGAGCTGGTGCTGCACCTGGCGCAGCACACGTCCCACGAGGGGGTCGCCGAGCTGCTCCGCGCCTACCCGGAGGGCTTCCCGGCGGCCTACAAGGCAAGCACACCTCCCGCCGAAGCTGTGCGCGACCTCGTCGAGATGGGCCGGCTCGGGCCCACCCAGCCACTGGTCGTGACACTGCAGCCCGTCTCCGCGGACAGCGGCGCGGCAGCGAATGCGCGGCTTCGTCTCTATGCGATGTCGGACATCTCCCTGGCCCAGGTCCTGCCCGTCCTGGCGGCGCTCGGATCGTCAGTGGTCACCGAGCATCCGTTCCGGCTGGTCCGCCGCCCGGACGCCGGCTCGGGCGAGGGGCGCTTCGTCTACGACTTCGGCCTGGCCGTCGACCCCGGGATCGACCTCGCGCAGCGCCGCAGCGACTGGGAGGCCGCGTTCCTGGCCTGCTGGCAGGGTCGAGCCGAGGTCGACGGCCTCAACGGGCTGGTGGCCACCGCGGGCCTGACCTGGCAGGAGGTCTCCATCCTGCGCACGTACGCGCGCTATCTGCGCCAGATCCGCGGCGTCTACAGCCCCGAGTACATCGAGGGCGCGCTGCTGGCCTACCCGCGGATCGCCGCCCTGCTGGTCGACCTCTTCGCCGAGCGGTTCGAGCCCGAACGAGTGGAGCGCGGCAGTGTCGCGCAGGGCGATCGGGTCCGCCGCGAGCTGGACACCCTCCTGACGGCGGTCGTCTCCCTGGACCACGACCGGATACTGCGCCTGATCCGCGACCTCATCCGGGCGACCCTGCGGACGAACCACTACCGGCCCGACCGGGGCGCCATGGCGATCAAGCTCGCGCCGCACCTGGTCCGTGAGATCCCGGTGCCCCGCCCCCAGTTCGAGGTGTGGGTGTGCTCGCCGCACGTCGAGGGCGTCCACCTGCGGTTCGGTTCGGTGGCGCGCGGCGGCATCCGCTGGTCCGACCGGCGGGAGGACTTCCGCACGGAGATCCTGGGCCTCGCCCGGGCGCAGCTGGTCAAGAACGCCCTCATCGTGCCGGGGGGTGCCAAGGGCGGCTTCGTGGTCAAACGTCCCCCGGATGCAGGCGCCGACCGAGCCGCGTGGCAGGCCGAAGGCGTCGCCGCGTACAGGTCGTTCATCGCCGCGATGCTCGACCTTACGGACAACCTCGTGGGGGACGTCGTGGTCGGGCCCCTGGGGGTCGTGCGTCGCGACGATGCGGACCCGTACCTGGTCGTGGCAGCCGACAAGGGCACGGCCACCTTCTCGGACGTGGCCAACGCGATCGCCATCGAGCGCGGATTCTGGCTGGGCGACGCCTTCGCCTCGGGGGGCTCCGCCGGATACGACCACAAGGAGATGGGGATCACGGCGCGAGGCGCCTGGGAGTCCGTGCGCGCGCATTTCCACCACCTGGGCCGCGATGCCGACTCCGAGGCGCTCGTGGTCGTCGGGATCGGCGACATGAGCGGAGACGTCTTCGGCAACGGCATGCTGCGGTCGGCCAACCTGCGACTGGTCGCCGCCTTCGACCACCGGCATGTCTTCCTGGACCCCGATCCCGACCCCGCGGTGTCCTTCGCCGAGCGACAGCGCCTGTTCGCCCTGCCTCGCTCCTCCTGGGCCGACTACGACCCTGCCCTCATCTCCGAGGGTGGCGGGGTCTATCCGCGATCGGCCAAGGCGATCCCCATCTCCGAGCAGGTCGCCGGCGTCCTGGGCATCGAGCCGGGCGGGCCGGGCCTCACCCCCGCGGAAGTCGTCCGGGCCATCCTGACCGCCGATGTGGACCTGCTGTGGAACGGCGGTGTCGGGACGTTCGTCAAGGCCTCCTCAGAGACGAACATGGTCGTGGGCGACCGGGCCAACGACAGCGTTCGCGTCGATGCTCGCCAGCTGCGTGTGAAGGTGGTCGCTGAGGGGGGCAACCTCGGGATCACCCAGTCCGGGCGCATCGAGGCCGCACGGGCAGGGGTCCTGCTCAACACCGACGCGATCGACAACTCCGCGGGCGTGGACACCTCCGACCACGAGGTCAACCTCAAGATCCTCCTGGACCGGCTCGTCGCCGGCGACCGGCTCCCGGCGAGCGCCCGGGAGCCGTTGCTCGACGCCATGGCGCAGGAGGTGGCCGCGGCTGTCCTCGCCCACAACATCAGCCAGAACGCCCTGATCGGCTTCGAGCTGGTGCGCGCCGAGTCGCGCCTGGGCGGGCTGGCCAGGCTCATCCGGCTGATGGAGCGCGAGTCGCACTTGGACCGCTCCCTGGAGGGACTGCCCGACGACGAGGGCATCGCCGCGATGCTCGCGACGGGGCGCGGCTTCACAGCCCCCGAGCTGGCCGTGCTGCTGGCCCACGCGAAGCTTCACCTTCGCGACCAGCTGCTCGGGTCGAGCGTCCCGGACGAGCCCTTCGCGCGTCAGTGGCTCGTCGCGTACTTCCCCAGCGCGATCCGGCAGCGTTTCACCGACCAGCTCCCGGGCCATCCGCTGCGCCGCGAGATCGTCGCGACGGGCATGGCCAACGAGCTGGTCGATCGCCTGGGCCTGACCTACGTGCTGAGGGCCAGCGAGGAGACCGGGGCCGGGACGCAGGCCGTCGCCCGCGCGTTCGCCGTGGCCCGTGGCGTCTTCGGCCTAGCGGCGCTCTGGCGCGAGATCGACACTGCAGCGGCGGGGACCCCGACGGCGGGCCTCAACGCGATGAGGTCCGAGGTGCAGCGGCTGGTCGACCGGGCCACACGGTGGCTGCTGGCCAACCGGGGTGCGACCCTCGACGTCCCCGCGGAGATCGAGCGCTTCCAGCCCGTCGTCTCGCGCCTGGCCGCCAGGGTGCCCACGCTGCAGGTGGGCGGCGAGCACGCGCGCATGCTGCAGCGTGTTGCCGACCTGGTGGCATTCGGAGCCCCCGAGGCACTGGCGATGCGGGTCGCGAGTCTCTTGGACGTGTTCTCGCTGCTCGACATCGTGGAGATCCACCGCCGCACACTGGCCGACCCGACCACCGTGGCGGAGGTCTACTTCACCCTCTCCGAGCACTTCGGGGTCGACGCCCTGCTCAGCCGGATCTCCGACCTCCCCCGGGACGACCGCTGGAACGCCCTGGCCCGGGCGGGTCTGCGCGCGGACCTCTACTCGGCGCTGGCCGCGCTCACCGAGCGCGTGATCCGTTCCGGGCAGGACGGCCCGCCCGACGAGCAGGTCACCCACTGGGAGGCCACCAACGCCGAGGGGCTGGCGCGGGGACGCGCGACCCTGGCCGAGATCGCAGCTGCCGGGACCTACGACCTGGCCACACTGAGCGTGGCGCTGCGCGTCTTCCGCACGTTCGCGGTCCCGGGCAGCCCCTAGCGAGCACCGCTCCGTGCCGCCGCCTCTCCGGGAGCCGTCGCCTGGCCGGGCACGAGGCGGCCCGCGGCCCGTCAGGGGGCGAAGCGGATGACCTGCCGCACCGCACGCCCCGCGGCCAGCTCGTCCATCCCGCGGTTCACGTCCGCCAGCTCGATCTCGCCGGTGATGAGGTGCTCCAGTGCCAGTCGCCCTTCGCGCCACAGGCGCACGAACTCGGGGATGTCGCGGGAGGGGACCGAGGAGCCCAGGTAGCTGCCCACGATCGAGCGGCCCTCGGCCACCAGGGCCAGCGGCGAGATCGCGGCCATGAGCCCCGGGGCAGGGAGCCCGACCGTGATCGTGCGTCCGCCGGGGCCGGTGAGTCCCACGGCGCACTCGAAGGCGGGGATGGACCCCGCAGCCTCGACGACCACGTCACCGCGCACCCCAGCCTCGGCAGCCCGGGCGGGCGACAGCCCGGCGTGGGCCCCCCACGACGTGGCGAGGTCCAGCTTCGCTGCCTGCGTGTCCACGGCGATCACGCGCACGTCCGGCAGGGCCAGGGCCATGAGGACCGCCGCCATGCCCACACCGCCGAGCCCGACCACCACGACGGTCTGCCCGGCACCGGGCCTGCCCACGTTCAGCAGCGCCCCGCCGCCGGTCAGGACCGCGCAGCCCAGCAGCGCGGCGATCTCGGGCGGGATGTCGTCGGCCACCGGGACGACGGACCTCGCGTCGACCACCGCGTGGGTGGCGAACGCGGACACACCCAGGTGGTGGTGCACGGAGGAGCCGTCGAGGTGGAGGCGGCGCTCGCCGCTGAGCAGGGTCCCCGCGCCGTTGGCTCGGCTGCCCGGCTCGCAGGGTGTGATCCCGTTGGTGCGGCACGCCGGGCAGGCGCCACAGCGGGGGAGGAACGTCATCACGACCCTCTGGCCCGGCTCGATCCCCAGGACGTCCCCGCCCCCCGTGGCGGTCACGATCCCCGCTGCCTCGTGGCCCAGCAGCATGGGGACGGGCCGGACCCGGTTGCCGTCGACCACGGAGAGGTCCGAGTGGCACAGGCCCGCGACCTCCATCCGGACGAGGAGCTCCCCGGGGCCGGGCGGGTCCAGCTCCAGGTCGGTGACGGTCAAGGGATGTGACGTCGCGTAAGGGCGGATTCGTCCGATCTCGGTCAGGACCGCCCCCCGGATCCTCATCGACGCGCTCCCCGCGGCCCGGCCGAGCCCCCGCCGGTCGAGCCC
>CAZWXF010000013.1:0-4021 GCA_964638055.1 uncultured Bifidobacteriaceae bacterium
CTCTTGAGCAGCCCCTCGGCCAGTTCGGCCAGCTGGTCGTCATCGATCCAGCAGTTGCGCCAGGCGATCTCCTCGAGGCACGCGACCTTGAGACCCTGCCGCTCCTCCATGACGCGCACGTAATCGGCGGCGTCGTGCAGGGACCGGAACGTCCCGGTGTCCAGCCATGCCGTGCCGCGCTCCAGCATCGAGACGCTGAGCCGTCCCTGCTCGAGGTAGTGCTGGTTGACGGCGGTGATCTCCAGCTCCCCCCGGGCGGACGGCCGGATGTCGCGAGCCACCTCGACGATGTCCGGTCCGTAGAAGTAGAGCCCCGGGACCGCGCAGTTCGAGCGTGGCTGGGTCGGCTTCTCCTCCAGCGAGATCGCCCGGCCGTCCTGGTCGAACTCGACGACTCCGTAGTCGCCCGGGTTGGCGACCTGATAGGCGAAGATGTGCCCGCCGTCCACGTTGTGCAGCCGGCGCAGCCGGCGCCCGAGCCCGGACCCGTGGAAGATGTTGTCTCCCAGCACCAGGGCCGCGGCGTCCCCGGCCAGGAACTCCTCACCGAGCAGGAACGCCTGCGCCAGGCCCTCGGGCCGTGGCTGGACCACGTAGGAGAAGTGCACGCCCAGCTCCGAGCCGTCGCCCAGCAGGCGCCGGAAGGCGGGCTGGTCCTCCGGTGTCGTGATGATCAGGATCTCGCGCAGGTTCGCGTTCATGAGGGTCGCGATGGGGTAGTGGATCATCGGCTTGTCGTAGACCGGCAGAAGCTGCTTGCTGACTCCGCGCGTGATCGGCCAGAGACGCGAGCCGGTGCCCCCCGCCAGCACGATCCCCTTCACGCGGGTTAGTCAAGCACGTCGGCAGTGGCAAGTAGGCTCGTGGCTCGTGCGGATACTCGTCACTGGCGCGGCTGGCTTCATCGGCTCCAACTACGTGCGCCAGCAGTTGGCCGACGCCTACGACGAGACGGCAGGCGCGTCCATCACCGTCCTGGACAAGCTCACCTATGCGGGCTCCCGAGAGAATCTGGCTCCGGTGGCCGATTCCGCACGCCTGACGTTCGTCGAGGGCGACATCTGCGACCGGTCCCTCGTGGCCGACCTCATGCCCGGCCACGACGCTGTCGTCCACTTCGCCGCCGAGTCACACGTCGACCGCTCGATCGCCGGCGCCGCCGACTTCGTCCTGACCAATGTCCTCGGGACACAGACCCTTCTCCAGGCTGCCCTGGAGGCCCGCGTGCCCAGGTTCGTCCACGTCAGCACCGACGAGGTGTACGGCTCGATCGAGGCCGGATCGTGGCCTGAGAACCATCCGCTGGAGCCGAACTCGCCGTACTCGGCGTCGAAGGCGGGGTCGGACCTGCTGGTCCGGGCATACGCGCGGACCTTCGGGATGGATGTCTCCATCACCCGGTGCTCGAACAACTACGGGCCGTACCAGTTCCCCGAGAAGGTCATCCCGCTGTTCGTCACGAACCTCATGGACGGCCGTCCCGTACCCCTTTACGGCGAGGGGCGCAATGTGCGCGACTGGCTGCATGTCGACGACCACTGCCGTGGGATCAACCTCGTGCTCACCAACGGGCGGGCTGGGCAGACCTACAACATCGGCGGCGGCATCGAGCTGAGCAATGTCGAGCTGACCCACCGGCTGCTCGAGGCCATGGGCGCCGGGTGGGAGATGGTCCAGCACGTTCCGGATCGCCTGGGCCACGACCTGCGGTACTCGGTCGACATCTCGCTGATCAGCGACGAGCTCGGCTATGCACCCCAGGTTCCCTTCGAGGTCGGGCTCGCCGCGACCATCGACTGGTACCGGGCCAACGAGGCGTGGTGGCGCCCGCTCAAGGCGGCGGGCGCGCTGCGGTGACGACGGATCGGCCCGGGGACGCCGGCCGGCAGTCCTGGTTGATCATCGGGGCCAACGGCATGCTGGGCCACGACCTGATCACGGCCGCGGCCGCCGCTGGGCACGATGTCACCGGGCTCGGCCGGCCCGAGGTGGACATCACAGCGCCGCAGTCGGTCGCCTCAGCTCTGGAATCCGTACCTGACGTGGTCGTGAACGCGGCAGCCTTCACGGCGGTCGATGCGGCCGAGGAGCAGGAGGAGCTCGCCCTGCGCGTCAACGGCGACGGCCCGCGCAACCTCGCTCGTGCGGCCCGGGAGCTGGTGGGGACGCGACTGGTCCACATCAGCACCGACTACGTCTTCTCCGGCGACGCGACCCAGCCATATCCGGAGGACGCCGCCGCAGCACCCCGCTCGGTCTACGGACGGACCAAGCTGGCCGGCGAGGTGGGAGTCCGCGAGGAGCTGCCCGAGCGCGGCATCATCGTGCGCACGGCATGGCTGTACGGACAGCACGGCCCCAACTTCGTGCGGACGATGCTGGCGTTGGAGGCGACGAGGCCCCACATCTCGGTCGTCGACGATCAGTGGGGGCAGCCGACGTGGAGCCGGGACCTTGCTGAGCAGATCGTGGCCCTCGTCGGAACGGGCGTCACCTCGGGGGTCTTCCACGGGACGTCGAGCGGGCAGACGACCTGGTACGGGCTGGCACGGGAGGTGTTCCACCTGGCCGGAGCCGATCCCGCGCGCGTGTGGCCCACGACCACCGATGCGTTCCCCCGCCCAGCCCCTCGGCCCGCGTTCAGCGTCCTGGGACACGACGCCTGGGCTTCGGTGGGGATGGCCCCGATCAGGCACTGGCGAGCCGCCCTGGCTGAGGCGCTGCCGTTGCTGCGGGGGGTGAGCGTCTGACGAGCTGGCTGCGAAGCCCCGCGGCGCACGTCAGAGCCGGGGCGTCCGCTCGCGCACGGTCACGAGCCCCTCGGCGGCCAGGTGGTCATCCCAGTCACGCAGGGCCAGCTCCGTGGTGAGGGCGGCCATCCGATCCTCCAGCCGCTTGAACCGCAGGTACGTCAGCGCCGCCAGGAGCATCACGCCGAACGAGGTCAGGTAGAAGACGAGGTCGGTGCCGCGGCCGATCCCGACCCAGTTCGCCGCGATGGACGTGACCTCGGGGAAGAGGATCGTGAAGGTGACGACACCCGCGAAGCCCAGCAGGAGCAGTCGCTTGAAGGCACGACCGTGGGCCGTGTCGCGTCCCCGCCACAGCAGCGTGATGGTCGCGACGACGAGTCCTATGAAGATCAGGCGGGCCATGAGATCACCGGAAGGCCGAGTCGAAGACGATGTTGACGGAGTTGATCAGCGGCTGGCCCTTGGCCCGGGAGTACTCGGTGTAGCGGATGTGGACCGGGACCTCGACCCATCGGGCACCGCTCTGGGCGACATGATCGAGGATCTCGGTGGCGTGGCCCATGCCACGTTCGCGCAGCGGGAGCCCGGCGGCGAACTCGCGGCTCATGACACGCAGCCCGTTGTGGGTGTCGGTGAGGGCCATCCGGGTCCCGGCGCGGGTGTACCAGACCGCCAGCTTCAGCAGCGCCCGCTTGGCCAGGCCGACCTCGACGGGGGTCGTTCCCGAGAACCGGGTCCCGAGCACGATGTCGACATCGCCGAACCGCGCCCGGTTGAGCATGGTCAGCGCATCGTCGAGCCTGTGCTGGCCGTCGGCATCGAACGTGACCAGCCACTTGACCTGGGGCAACCGCAGGGCCGCTGAGATCCCGGTGGCCAGCGCCGCGCCCTGCCCGAGGTTGACTCCGTGGTGCACCACATGGGCACCGGCCGCCAGGGCCCGACGGGCTGTCTCGTCGTGCGAGCCGTCGTCGACGACGATGACGATCGGGAGGTTGGGGATCAGGTCCCGGACGACCGAGGTGATGACCGTCGCCTCATTGAAGGCGGGTATGATCACGGCGACATCGTCAGAGTCCATCGCGCCTCCCTTCGCCCGAGCGGCAGGTGACCGCGGCTGAGGCGGGCCTGTCCTCGATGGTAGGCATGCCGACGGTGCGCCCGACTCGATCAGGCGGGCCGGTGTCCCCTGGCTTGACCCCCGGCACCGACCAGGTGCGTGGGTCGAGTCGGTGTTTGCGTGGGTCGAGCCCGTCGCTGGTGTCCAT
>CAZWXF010000013.1:4121-38397 GCA_964638055.1 uncultured Bifidobacteriaceae bacterium
AGGTGCGTGGGTCGAGTCGGTGTTTGCGTGGGTCGAGCCCGTCGCTGGTGTCCATGCGGGGCCTTGGTCTCGACGGGCTCGACCGGCGTTGCGGGGCCTTGGACTGTCTCGACGGGCTCGACCGGCGGGGCTACCTCTGGCTCGCTCCCGCCCTGCTGGGCGGGGGCCTGGACCTCATCCGCGCAGCCCTTCCCGGTAGGCGCGGCAGGCCGTGAGCGTCGGCAGGAGCCCGGACGCCAGAGCCTCCGCGAGGCTGGGTGCAGCATCGTCCTTCGCTGAGAGCTCAGGGGCGAGGTCGCGCAGCCCCCAGTCGATGCCGAGCGAGGGGTCCAGGGGGTTCACGCCGTGCTCCCCGGTCGGGTCGTATCCCTCGCTGCAGAGGTACACGACGGTGGAGCCATCAGCCAGTGCGGCGAACCCGTGACCCAGTCCCTCGGAGAGGTACACCGCCCGTCGCTCTCGGGCATCCAGGAGCACCGATGTCCATTTCCCGAACGTCGGCGAACCGACGCGGATGTCCACGATGACGTCCAGAATGGCGCCCGCCACGCACGTGATGTACTTGGCCTGCCCCGGCGGCACGTCGGCGAAGTGGATGCCCCGGACCACGCCGCGCGCCGAGGTCGAGCAGTTCGCCTGGGCCAGGCGCAGGTCCTGGCCGGTCGACCCTCGGAAGACCCCCTCCTTGAACCATTCGAGGAACGCTCCCCGCTCGTCGCCGTGGATGCGGGGCGTGAACGCCCAGGCACCCTCGATCGGCAGGGGTTCGACCTGCATCGTCGCCCTCCTCGAGTGGGTACGGTCGCGGCCCGAACGGGGCCAATTCAAGCCAATTGTCAGGGGCGATCGTCAGGGCGAGTGCCGGCGGTCGGAGGCGCTGACGAGGGCCAGCTCCCCGGCGACCTCGTCCGCGGGGATGACGCGCTGCCCGGCATGGGCGGCGCTCACCCCGACGAATCGTTCCAAGGCGTGCGCGGTGGTGCCGTCGATGGTGAGGACCTCGTGTTCGAAGTCCTCCAGCGTCAGGCGCGCCGATCGCAGAGCGTTGAGGGGACCGGTTCGCGACCAGAACATCGAGCCACCGGGGAACCGGACCTGACGTGGATCGACTTCGATGCCGGAACGGACACCCAAGGCGGCGACGAGGGGTCCGTTGGCGCCCCAGAATCGGTGCCCCAGGGCGGAGCCGGACCCGGCGACCATGCCCACGTCGCCGGACGAACGCAGCAGCGCCAGGATCAGACCGGTCCGATCCGGGGAGCCGCACAGGCTGTCCAGGAGCCGATCGCGCCATTCGTCGCCGTCGATCCGGTGCAGGCTGCGCTTGGTGTGCAGCTTGAGGACTGCGTCATGGTCGCCGACCAGGCCGAGGTCCAGGACGCGCACGAGCGGGGCCATGTCCCGCCCGCGATTCGGCACATGGACGATTGTCGCTTCGGGGAACTGGGCGACGACCTGCTCCGCGGCGGCCTCAGCGGGGCCCTCGGCCAGAGTCACCACCAGGTCCGTGGGTGCGGGTATCCGTTCGATTCGCTCGGCCAGCATCGGCCACAGGTCCGGGTAGTAGACATGGACGATGACGAGCACCCGGCCGGCTCGCCCCTCGCGCAGAGGTTGCTGCTGCTCGCTGGGCAGCACTGCGCCATCCATGCCCCACGCCAAGGTGCGGGCCAGCAGGGGATGGCGGCCGATGAACTCCGGGGGCAGGCCCCGCAGATCGTCGATCGTCGCCCGCGGGCTCGGGTCGAGGCCGTGGTCGGGCGCTCGGTGACCCTGCCCGGCCGCGCCGGCGTCCGAGAACGGCCTGCCCCACCTCGGCAGGTGATCCTCCATCGCCTGGGCGCGGAGGCGCACGCGCTCCTGGCCTCGTCGAAAGGGGGCGAGGAGGCGCAGCGATCCTCCGAGCTCGGCCTGGGCAGCACGCGATGCCGCCAGCTCCTCGCTCAGGCCCACGACGGCTGCCCGCAATCGTGCGTTCTCCTCCCGGAGCGCATCGGCCAGGGCATCGTCCACGGGCTCAGGCTAGGACGTGTTGGGGGCAGCCCGCGCCTGCCACTACGATTGCGCGGTCGCCCGCCTGCTCGGCGGAGGCAGGCCGCCTTAGCTCAGGGGTAGAGCAACGCACTCGTAATGCGTAGGTCCGGGGTTCGAATCCCCGAGGCGGCTCCGATTCCGCAGCACGTCAGACCCACATTCGTCCGCGCAGCAGCCCCCACCCTTGGCCGCCGTGGGCCAATCGTCAAGGTTGGGCAAGGCCGGCCCAAGGTTGGCACACGCGTGGGACTGCCCCGCGACGAGCCCGAGCTGGCCCTGGCCGACGCGTTCGACCGGTTCACGGTGTGGCGCTGCTACGCCGACCCGAGGTTCTGGGAGTCCGACCTCGCGCGGTGGGCGGGCCGCTGGTCGGGGAAGGTCGCCGCGTGGCCGACGAACAGCTACCCGCGGATGGCCCCAGCCACCCGCACCTGGTGGCAGGCCGTCACCGGTGGCTGTGTGGTCGTTCGACGGCGCACCCGAGCTGGCCCGGCATCTGCACAACGTGCGCCGCCGCGACACCCGCGTCCGGGACGAGGACACAGGCGAGGTGCTGTGGGTTCCGGGGAAGGAGATCCAACGCAGCGAGCTGAAGATCGACTTCGCGGTGGCGTGCATCCTGGCGTGGCAGGCACGTATCGACGCCCAAGCAGCCGGAGCCGACGTGGCAAAGCCGCAGCGGAGCTACCGCGCTGCCGGGTTCTGAGCCGGCAGCGCGGTCAGGTAGCCGTCGGGCGGGCGTCGGGGAAGTCTGGATCCTCTAGGAAGACGATCGCGCCGGACACGCCTGCCGCTTCGAGCGCGTCGACGACAGCGTGGGCGATCGGACGTGCCCTGGGCTCCGAAATCGGGAAGACGTCGATGACCAGGCCGTCGTCCATGGGCTCGATCTCCAGCCAGATTCGTTCCCGGCTGCTGGCCTGGAGGAACCCGCCATTCGTCAAGACGAAGTCCCCACGCGCGGCGAGGATCTGCTGGATCTCATCGATGTCGGACGCAGGCCTGCCGGGGATATAGACGCTGTAAGGCGACCCGCTCACGGAGGGCCCCCCCTTGCCCCGATGTCCAGGCCGCGGCCATCAGCCCGAACTGGGAGATCCAATCACGGCCATCCGGCGCGCCGATCAGCAGCGTCGTCGTGCCGTCAGCTGCGTGGACCTTGGCGAGGATGACGACGTCGGTGATGAGATCGTCGGCGTCGATGTCCGCTTCGATGGCGTAGGACACGAGGGCCTCGGCCAGGTTCACTGGCTCACGCCCCGAGCATGGTGGGGGACGCCTGCGCCTGCTCGGTGCGCTCGGCGCGGCTCAGGGTCATGGTGCGTTCGATGGATTGGGGGGAATGCCCGAGGGACTCCAGCAGGACTTGCAGGGGGGATGCCGACCTGGCGCAGCTTGAGCAGCGCGTCTGCCACGGCACCCATGGAGCGGACCTCGGTGTTCTTCCCGAAGAGAGTATGGGGACCCGGTCGACAGAGGCGTCCATCTGCTCGTCGGGCCGAGAGCATTCGAACTACCAGCCGCTTGTATCCGGGGCGTGATGTTGAACGTACTTGTGCCATCTGACGAGGCAACGAATGTCCTTCACGGAAATCCCTTTTGGGGTGGCCCGGGAGTGTTCTCCGACGTGGAAGCTCGTGGGTATCGGCGACGGTGGAAGGGGATGCGTGAACGCAGCGGATTGCGACGGTGTGGGGCGTGTCAGCGCGGCCTGTGGCCGCCGGGCTCCGCCGCTCTGATCCGGTGATCCACGAAGGCAAGCTCACGGTGCAGCACGTCCACGCCGGGCATCGGGCAGCCTGCCCGCTCCGCCCGGCGCAGGGGCTCGGCCAGGATCGAGTCGACCTCCAGCGGGCGCCCGGCGTCGGCATCCAGCTTCATCGAGGTCGCGTAGGGGCGCATCGCTCTGGTCGCGGCCAACAGCTGTTCGACCACGCCAGGGGGTAGTCGGCGACCCTCGGCAGCAGCGGCCGCGACCACCTCGTGCATCAGCGACCGGACGAGCTCGACGGTGTCGGGGTCCGCCATCAGCTGATCGGTCGTGGCGTCGAGGATGACCGACAGGGAGTTGAACGGGATGTTCCACAGCAGTTTGCGCCACCGTGCGAGCACGAGATCCTCGTCGAGAATCGCCTCGAGGCCGGCGGCACGTAGGTCGTCGGCGACCGCCACCATGTTCGGGGTGATCCCGCCCGGAGCCTCGTCCCGGGTGTGGGCGGCGATCGTGAGGGATCCGTAGTCCAGGTGATCGATCCACCCGGGGCCGCGTCGCTGAGAGCACAGGAAGGCCAGACCCCCCAGCACCTCCCGATCACCTGAGGCTCGCGCGTATCCGGCCTCGGCGCCGATCCCGTTCTGGGCCAGCAGCACCGTTCCGCCAGCACCGAGGATGCGGTCGGCGTGCGTGAGCAGGGAGTCGTGCACGGCACTGTTCGAGGTCGACTTGACCGCTACCACGAGCACGTCGCAGGGTCGCAGCTCGTCCCAGCTCGCAGCCACATCGACGTGCGGCAGGAGGATGTCCCCGTCCGGCGAGGTCAGGCGCAGGCCCGCACCCCGGACGAACTCGGCCTCGTGACGCAGGAGGAACTGCACAGGCGTTCCGGCGGCCGCCAGGCGAACACCGTAGAACCCGCCGACCGCCCCCGAGCCGACCACGGCGTAGCGGAGCATGGCTCGATCCTTCCATCCGGCGTCACGCGGGACGGACGGCGTGCTCCGCCCGCGACGACCCGGGACATGCCGGACTGAGGGTCGGCCCCGAGATGCCTTAGCCCGCCCCTATCCTTCGATCCGTGACGAGCCGACCCGCGCCCTCGGGCCGACCCACCGCGTTGTTCGTGGTGGGTCGCCTGGGGGATCAGTGGGCGGGGATGGCGCGGGCGTGGGCGCGTCGCCTCAGCCAGTTCGAGGCGGCGGGGTGGCAGGTGCATGTCGCCACAGTCCTGGAGCACCGGGACTTCGCCGAGACGCCCCAGGCATGGCGGGATCGCGGCTGGCTCGCCGCGGAGACGCAGATCCACCACTATCGGCTGCGGGATCGGCGACTGCGCAGTGAGTGGCATCGACCCACCGATCGTCACTTCGCCCGGGACCAGCGCGTGAGCAGCTGGTTGGACTGGCTGGTGGGAATGCTGCCGGGGGCAGTGGTCTTCGCCGACTCGCCGGTCACCTACGCCCCCGTCGCCCTTATGCGGAACCCCCACGTGGCCAAGGTCATGACGCTGCACCTGTCCCACAGGCCTTCCGTGGACGGTCGGGCCGTCCCGGCTCAGCCCCCCATGGCATCGGGCGGACCCTGGTCTCCGCCGCCTGCCCACCAGCCCAAGAGCTACAAGGGCATCCCCGGACAGCCCAAGCTGGCCCAGAGGTTCCTGCCCTTCGCCGGTGCGGCGGACGTGATCGTCGTGCCGACCGCCCTGCAGGCCAAGCACCTGCGGGAGGATCTGCCCTCGCTCGACGTCAGGCACATCCCGAACATCGTGGAACCCAGCGATGTGGAAGGCGTCCCCCGCGACCCCATGCTGGTCGTCACCCTCGGCCGGCTCGATCCCATCAAGCGGATCGATCACGTGATCCGGGCAGTGGGGATCCTCCGACGCGACCTGCCGGACATCCGACTGGCCGTGTACGGCCGTGGACCGGATCTGGCCAGGCTGCAGGCGCTGACCGACAAGCTCGGGCTCCGGGCGAGTGTGAGCTTCCCCGGGTACGTCGAGGACGCCTACCGGGTGCTCGCTGGAGCCGGGCTCAGCGTCATGGCCTCTCGCCGGGAGGCTTTCGGGCTGGCAGTCGCCGAGAGCCTCGCAGCCGGTACCCCCGTGGTCAGCTACGACATCGACTACGGCCCTTCCGAACTCGTGTCTGACGGTCTGAACGGGCGGCTCGTGCCCTCCGGGTCGGTGGTGGGGCTGGCCCAGGCGATCGGCGACGTCCAGCGCGACGAGGCGGGCAGGACCCGGATGTCCGAGGCAGCCCTCCGATCCGTCGAGCAACTGCATCCGGGGATCGTCGGGGCCCAGTGGCTGCACCTGGCTGGCGAGCTCGGCGGCCGGGCACCAGGCATTGAGGTGCTTCTGGAGGACGTCGTCGTCCGCGCCGAGGATCTTCACCTGGTCGGGGTGGCGCACGGGGCGTCGCCGCTGCGCTCGTCGGTGCACCTGGGTGGGAGCGCAGGCGCAGGGCCGGCCGGGGACCGCAGGCCAGGGCGCACGCTCCCGCGTGAGATCGACCTGCGTGTGCCACTGTCGGCCCTCGTGGGCAGCGAGGTGGGGTCGGTCCTCACGATGACGACACGAGATGGACGCGACATCCCGGTCGTACCTGCGAACCTCCCGACGACCCTGGTCCCCACGCCCACGGGGCCACTCCTGCTCGGAGCCCTCCAGGGAAGGGTTGTGCGGCTCGACGACCCTGCGACCCCGGTCGTCAGGATCAGCCGGAGTCGTGTCTGCTGGAGCCAGGAGGCTCTCGCCACCGATCTGACCGGAGCGGTTCGCGTGTCAGCGGGACTGGTCAATGGGCACGAGGTCCGCATCCGGGTCGATCAACCGGGACTCAAGGTCAAGTTCAGCAGCCGCCTGGTGATCACGGACGCTGTGCCGGTGGCCGAGCGCCGCGTGCTCGGCACTCTCGTCGTGACGACGGGCGGATGGGTGGACGGGCACTGGGCGTGTGCGGGCGAGGTGGCCTGGGACGTGGATGCGCTGGCTGCGCTTGTCCAGGGAGACCCAGACCCCGTGGCACTGCGGCTGTGCCTCGAACGCCGAGGGGCCTCGCCGGGAAGGATCACCGTGGCGGCGCGCCGGCCCTTGACGATCACCGGGCAGCCGGGCTGCCTGCTGGTCCGGGGGCGCTCCGGCCACGCGCTTCTGGTGACGTCGCGAGGCCTGCCCTCGCGCCTGCTGTGGATGCTCCGGCAGGCCCGCGTTTGACCTGCCCCCGGCCTTCTGATTTCATTTCGGCCATGGTTCAGCGTGCCTCACGGGCAATTTTCCAGGCGATTGTCGTGGCCCTCGCTGTCGTGCTCACAGGCACGCTGCTGACGGCCGCTCCAGCACAGGCCGCACCGAAACCGATCGTTCCGGCTGCGCTGTTCGGAATGCATTATCACAGCGTTAGCGCCAACATTCCGAATTTCCGTGTGGGTGCGATCCGCCTGTGGGACTCAGGGGTGTCCTGGGCCGGCGTCCAGCCGGCACAGAACACCTTCAGATGGGCTGCCCTTGACTCTGCCGTGACGAACGCGCAGGCATCGGGCGCCGCGGAGATCCAGTACGCGTTCGGGCACACGCCGGGTTGGGCAGCTGCGGACCGCACCAAGCCGGGACCTCGCGGCAACGGGTCGGCGTCCCAGCCCAAGGACATCGCCATGTTCGTGCAGTTCGCGGCTGCGGTCGCCCAGCGCTACAAGGGCCGGATCACGTCGTACGACATCTGGAACGAGGGCTCGCTCAAGATCTACTTCACCGGGTCGGCCAAGCAGCTTGCTGAGATGACCATCCGCGGCTCGGCGGCCATCAAGGCGGCCGACCCCAGGGCCAAGGTGCTCATGCCGAGCATCACGTACGGAGTGTTCGATCGCAGGCCGAAGTTCTGGAAGGACTACGCCAAGGCCATGAAGAAGGCCAAGTGGCCTGTCGACGCCGCCAACGTGCATCCGTACACCAAGAAGCCTGACTACCTCGCCAAGCGGGCGAAGGTCATCTCCAAGACCAAGAAGTTCTACCGGAAGTACGGGTTCAAGGGCCCGATCTGGGACACCGAGGTCAACTACGGCGACCGTCGCAACCTGGGCAAGGGCTGGAAGCAGATCGTCTACACGGGCGACACAGCCGCCGGGATGCTCGCTCGGACGTACATCGACTCGATGCGAACCGGGGTGCCGCGGGTCTTCTGGTACGGCTGGGACTCCCACATCCTCGGTCTGGACACGATCGACAAGAAGACCAAGCAGATGACGGCAGCCGGGGTCGCGTTCCACATGGTCCAGGAGTGGATGGTCGGGAACAGGTGGCAGGGCTGCAAGGTCCGCAGCAAGGTCCGGTACTGCGAGATGACCACCCCCACCGGGGCGCGGACGACCATCGCCTACTCGACGAGCAAGACGCGCACCGTCAAGATCCCCGCCGGGGTCACCGCTTCACAGAACCTCAGCGGCAAGATCACGCGTCTGTCACCCAGGGCGAAGATCAAGGTGAACGGGATACCCATCCTGCTGATCCGGTGAGACCCGTGATCCGCTGAGAGCAGGCTGATGCGGCGAGCTCCGGTCCGGCATCGTCCGGGCCGGAGCTCTCCGCCGTGATGATGGGCCTGGGCGTCCGGCGGAGGGGATGGTCAGCCAGGCCGTGATGGGCTGACCGTGGGCTCGTCGGCGATCCAGAAGCGCCAGTCCAGGGTGGCTCCCGCGCCCGCCACACCCGTGCGCGGCCCTGTCCGGGTGCCCCCAGGGCCCGCGTCCGAGGCCGGCAGGCGGAGCCGGATCGGTGAGCCGGGGTCGAGGAGATCCATCCCGTCGTGGGTCCGGTCGACCGCCAGGGCCGAAGCCAGTCGTGCAGGCCCCCGGGCCAGATCGCGATCCGTGCGGGCGGCAGGCCGTCGCGCCCGTGCCGTCGCGATGCCGGACGTGATGCGACCGGCCCGCAGCAGGACCGCACCTGCCTGCCCGGGCTCGTGGGCCACCACGTTGAGACACCAGTGCATGCCGTAGGTGAAGTAGACGTAGGCCCGTCCAGGCGGGCCGAACATCGACTGGTTCCGCCCGCTGAGCCGGCGGAACGCGTGCGATCCCGGATCCTCGCCGACCCCTCCGTAGGCCTCGACCTCGGTCAGCGTCAGCGCGACCCCGCCGCATCGCAGCGTGGCGCCCAGGAGCCGGGGGGCGACGATGAACGGATGATCGGAAAGGGCCTCGCGCATCGCGGCTTCCGCAGTCACGGCCGCGGAGCCGGGGGCGACCACGAGGAGCGACTGACGAGCCATCGAAGGGTCGCGGCTCGGCTCGCGAGGCATGCCGCGATGCTAGGCCTGCCGGCAATTCGCCGGCCAGCACGTACAGCCATCGCGGCCACTGTGACGATCAGTGCCTGGCGGCACGCCGAATCGAGGGTGGCTGGCGCGGGTCGGATGCGGCGCGCATGGCCGCCGACATCCGGTCCGCCTCGGACGCACCCTCCTCCGTGCCGAACTCGGAGACCAGGTCGTACCGCTTGCCGTAGACGGTCACGATGGCCTGGATCGTGGCCACGACGGGTATGGCCAGCAGGGCGCCCATCGGACCGAAGAGCGTCGATCCGACGATGACAGAGCCGAATCCGACGGCAGGATGGATCTCCAGGGTCGAGCGGGTCACGCGCGGGGAGACGATGTAGTTCTCGATCTGCTGGTACGCAGTGACCGCCACGACGACGGCAAGGGCGAGGCCTGGCGAGCCGTCGACCAACGCGATGATCACCGGCAGAGCTCCTGCCAGGTACGTCCCGATCGTGGGGATGAACTGCGAGACCAGGCCGACCCACATGGCCATCGGAAGCCAGTAGGGCAGGTCCATCAGGTAGAAGACAGCGCCGTGGAAGGCGGCGCTTATGGTCGCCATGATGCCGCGGGAGATCACGTAGCCCCCGGCCTTCTGGGTCGAGATGTCCCAGACGGTCAGGAACGTTCGCTGCTTCTCCGGGGTCAGCCACCCGGCGATGGTGCGTCGGAACCGCGGCCCGTCGGCGGCGAAGTAGAAGCTGAAGAGCAGGACCGTGAACAGGCTGAAGACCCAGCCTATGGCCGCGCCCAGCACGCCGAGAAGACCCAGGCCGACGCTCGCGGCGGCTCCGGCGATGTCCTTGGTCTCGATGCCCAGCTCCTCGAGGATCGCCTGGACGTCGAACTGGGTGCCGAAGGTCGAGTTGACCCAATCGAGGGCGGACTGCAGCGTCTCCGGGATGGATCGGATCAGGGCGGCCATCTGTGTGGCGAGCAGGTTGCCGAAGACCGCGAAGAACACGAAGCTGCCTACCAGCAGCCCGGTCATCACCAGGAAGGTGGCCAGCCCGCGCCGAAGCCCTCGGGCGGCCAGCGAGTTCACCACAGGCTCCATCGCCAGGCCCAGGAAGAACGAGAAGAACAGGGTGTACCAGAAGGACTCCAGCGCCGCGAAGCCCCAGACGAGGACGCGCGAGGCGACGACCAGGAACAGCACGAGCACGACAGCGCGGCGGAACCATGGCGGCAGGGCGCGGTCCTCGGGCGGCTCATCGGTGATCGCCCAGGGGAGGTTCCTCAGCCCGATGCTCTGGTCGGGCGGCGAAGCGGTTCCTGCGGGGGCCATCGATGACGACGCCGCGGCCGGGGTGCCCGGGCTCTCGGGCTGCCGGTCAACCTGCGGATCGTCCCCGGCGGGCTTCTGTGCCATCGCGCTCCCCTCCTGCCAGGCTCAGCCGTCGGCCGGGCGCGGCGCCACGCCGCGCTCAGTCCCGTGCACGATCCCAGCGCACCGACTGGTCACGCACCTCGTCGCTCAGCAGCGCCAGGTCTTCGGCAAGCCGGCGGGTCCGTGCCTCCAGCCGGCTGACCTCATGGCTGAGCTGGATCGCTACGAGGAGCAGAAGCAGGATAGCCGCGAAGAACAGCATGTTGGCCGGGAGCGTGAACCCCAGAGCCCGTGAGACCGCCTCGATGGCGGCCGGGAAGATCGCGCCGAAGACCATCATCACGCTGACGACCAGCCACAGTGCTGCGAAGCGCTCGCGCAGGATGCCGCGGCGCAGCAGGTCGACCACCGCGCCGAGCATCACGAGCGAGCCGAGGAGCACGAAGGGGTTGATGGTCATGCCGGGACCGTCCGGCGTGGCTCCTCGGGGGCCCGGCCCGGCATGGTGTCGGGCACGGCCGCGGGGTCGCCTGCCAGTGCGGCGTACATGGCCAGTGCCGCGCGGCCCAGGTGCAGCGCGGAGCGCAGTGAGGTCTGGCTGGCCCGGCCTCCCTGGCGGGGACGCATCCGCACGGGGACCTCGCTCACGCGCAGGCCCGCGCGAGCGGCGATGATCAGGGATTCGACGGTGTCCCCGAGGTACTCGGCCGGGTAGTGGTGGGCGAACAGGGCGATGGCCTGACGGTCGGCTGCCCGGAATCCCGAGGTCGCGTCAGTGATGGGCACGCCGCACACACGTGACATCGTCGAGGCGAGCGCACGCATGGCCACTCGCCGGACCGGGTGGACCTGATACCCCCGGGTCGGGCCGAAGCGGGCCCCCACGACCACCGAGGCGTCCGTGAGGGCGGCGAGAAGGTCGGGGATGTGCTCGGCGATGTGCTGGCCGTCTGCATCCACCTGGACGAGGCACTCGACACCCCGGGCGTCGGCGAAGCGGAAGGCGGCGCGCATGGCACCGCCCACCCCGACGTTGAAGGGCAGGCGCAGGACCCTGGCGCCCTTGGCGCGCGCGATGCGAGCCGTCTGGTCGGTCGAGCCGTCATCGATCACCAGGATGTCGGCGTGCGGGAGGACCGTGCGGACCTCGTCGATGACCAGGCCGATCGTGGCAGCCTCGTTGAGCGCCGGAATGGCGATCAGGGGGGCTGACATGGGGTCAAGCGTGCCACAGGATCCGCCGGTGCCCGGTCAATGCGACGCTAAGCGGACATGGCGCCGTCGGCGCGCCTGTGCGGTCGGGGCGGGTGCGGTCTGCCCACCGCAGCGCCTCCCGAGGGACGAGCGTCAGTACGATGCGACGATGCCCGATTCCACCTCGCCGTCCGGGGCGTCCTCGGCCGAGGGGGCTGTGGCGGCCGAGCAGGTGGCGGTGGCGCGGATGTACGAGCGCCTCGACCAGCTGTCGGCACAGACGTCGCGGGACCTGGAGCGCACGCGACGCGCCCAGACCGCCGGAACCCCGGCAGCCCTCGTGGAGCGCGATGCGATGGTCCGCACGCTGACCCAGCGCCTGGGCGCATTGACCTCGGCCGAGCGCCGCCTGTGCTTCGGACGACTCGACTTCTCGGGCTCGGACGCACACATCTACATCGGGCGACTCAGCCTTGCCTCGCCGGCCCAGGAGCTGATGCTCACCGACTGGCGGGCCCCCGCTGCCGAACCCTTCTACCGGGCCACGTCGGCCGAGCCGATGGGCGTCACCCGCCGCCGTCACATCCTGCTGGAGGGTCGTCGCGTCGCTGCGGTCGAGGATGATGTGCTGAACCTCAACGATGTCCACTCGGGGGAGGCGTTCGAGGGCAGCGGGGCCCTCATGGCGGCGCTGGCCGCCCGTCGGACGGGTCGGATGGGCGACATCGTCGCCACGATCCAGGGTGAGCAGGATCGGATCATCCGCGCCCCGTTGCCCGGGATACTCGTCGTCGAGGGCGGCCCGGGATGTGGCAAGACAGTCGTCGGGCTTCATCGTGCGGCGTACCTGCTCTACACACACCGCGAGCGGATAGCGGGCAGCGGCGTGCTCGTCGTGGGCCCGAACGCGCTGTTCCTGCGCTACATCTCCCAGGTCCTGCCGGGTCTGGGCGAGGCAAGCGCCGTTCTGGCGACGCCCGGTCAGCTCTACCCCGGTCTGGACGCCCAGGCCGAGCCGCTCGACGCAGTGGCGGAGGTCAAAGGCCGTCTGGGCATGGCTGACGTCATCGCCGCTGCCGTCCGGGCTCGCCAGCGCTTGCCCGAAGCCTCTCGGCGCCTGGATGTGGCGGGCACCCGCATCACGCTGACCCCTTCAATGGCCAACGGGGCCCGGGATCGTGCCCGAGCCAGCCGCAAGCCCCACAACGCCGCTCGGGTGACCTTCGTGACCAGCCTGCTGGACCGACTGGCCAGCCAGCTGGCCCAAGCCCGGGGTGTCGACCTCGAGGCGAACCGGGAGATCCTGCTGGGAGACCTGCGCGACAGCCGCGACGTCCGACGCGAGGTCAACCTCTGCTGGATGCCACTGACCCCCGAGCAGGTCGTCGGTGACCTCTGGTCGAAGTCCGAGCTGCTCGCGAAGGTCGCCCCTCGGCTCTCGGACACAGATCGCGCCCTCCTGCACCGGGAACCCGGGGCCGCGTGGACCACCTCCGACATCCCCCTGCTGGATGAGGCGGCCGAACTGCTGGGCCAGGATGAGGAGCCCGGTCGGCTTGCCGCCGCGGTCGCGGCATCGGAGCGGGCGGCGGAGAAGGAGTACGCCAAGGGCGTCCTGCAGCTCACCGGGGTGGACACGATCAGCGCCGATGCCCTGATCGCTCGCTACGCCCCGGAGTCCGCCTCGCGTCGCACAGCCGCGGACGCGGGCCTCATCGATCGGACCTGGGTGTACGGACACGTGGTCGTCGACGAGGCCCAGGAGCTCTCCCCGATGCAGTGGCGGCTGCTCATGCGGCGCTGCCCCACGAGATCGATGACGGTGGTGGGGGACCTGGCCCAGGCCGGTTCGGAGGCGTCGCCTCGAAGCTGGGGCGCTGTCTTCGACGCCCTGGCCCCCGGCCGCTGGTCGCTGGAGTCCCTCTCTGTGAACTATCGGACGCCCACCACCTTCATGGAGCTGGCCAGCGCGGTGCTGCGGGCATCGGGGGCTCGCTTCACTCCTCCCAGCTCGGTCCGAGACGCCGACCCCGCACGGTTCGTCCGGGCCTCCGGAGGGACGGCCTCGGCTGGGCTTGCGCAGCGCGTGGCGGACGAGGCTGCGGCCACCACCGCGGGCGGCGGACGGGCGGCGGTCATCAGCCCGGCAGGCCTCCTGGAAGGGATGGCCGCGGCACTCTCATCCGTGCTGCCCGCCGGTGACCTCGGGATCGGCGATGCCGCCCTGGACACCCGGGTCAGCCTGCTGACCCCTCGCCAGGCCAAGGGTCTCGAGTTCGACGACGTCGTGCTGGTGGAACCCGCCGCGATCCTGGCGGCCTCACCGCGCGGCGCCCACGACCTCTACGTGGCCCTCACCAGAGCCACGTCCCATCTGGTCGTCGTCCACAGCGAGCCCCTGCCGCCCGGATTCCCCGGAGGTGGCCGCCCCCGCAGCTGACAGCGAGGCGGGCTCACCGTGCTACCGGCCCGACCACATTGGCCACCAGCCACTCGATGAGAGGCCGACCCGCCTGCCACGCCTCGCGCACTGGCTGCGCGACCTCGTCAGTGGTCAGCCAGGGCTCCTCCGAGGCGTGCCTGCGCCCGGCGGTGAGGGTGCGGTGGCGCAGGAGGTCGAGGTTCGGGTCCTCGGGGGACACTCCCCGGGGTCGGGTGGGCACGAGCTCGCCGTCCAGGGTGAGGCCATGGGCGCCGACCCCGGCGATCGCCTCGCGAAGCCCGGGCAGGAGTCCAGGATCGTTGATCGCGCTTCTGAACCGGGCCACCTGCTCGGGGGTCGAGCGGTACCAGCCGACCGCGACGAGCAGGCCCTCGGCATCGAGGTGCACGTAGTACCCGGTGTGGCTGCCCGCGGAGACGAAGGCGCCTGCGTGCTCCTTGTAGGGCCTCTTGTCCGGGCTGAAGCGGATGTCCCTGTTGGGCCGGAAGAGCTTGCCGGCGCCGAACTCCGGCGCCAGCGCGTCAAGCAGGGCGAGCATGGGCTCACGCACACGGTCCTCGTACCGGTCGCGGTGCTCGGTCCAGAACTGCCGCGAGTTGTCCGCCGAGAGGTCCTCGTAGAATCTGAACGAGTCTGCGGAGAACGCAAGTGATTCCATGGCCGGAACCGTATTCAGCGCCCTGGTCGGGACGGCTTGGTCTCGACGGGCTCGACCGGCGCGGGCTTGAGCGGCGCGGGCTGGACGGCTTGTCTCGACGGGCTCGACCGGCGCCGTGGGACCGTCGGTCGAGCTTGTCGAGACCAGGGCCCAACCTCGGCGGGAAGGCAGCGTCGTCGAGGTGTTGAGGGTCGAGGAGCCCGTTCGGGTTTGGATCCGGTCCGGGTGCGAGCTGGTCGGAGGCCGATGCGTGGGGCTTGGTCTCGACGGGCTCGACCTGCGCGGACTCGACGGCTTGGTCTCGACGGGCTCGACCGGCGCCGTGGGACCGTCGGTCGAGCTTGTCGAGACCAGGGCCCAACCTCGGCGGGAAGGCAGCGTCGTCGAGGTGTTGAGGGTCGAGGAGCCCGTTCGGGTTTGGATCCGGTCCGGGTGCGAGCTGGTCGGAGGCCGATGCGTGGGGCTTGGTCTCGACGGGCTCGACCGGCGCGGGCTGGGCGGCTTGGTCTCGACGGGCTCGACCGGCGGGGGCTCGACCGGCGCGGGCTCGACCGGCGCGGGCTGGACCAGCGACCCGGGCTCCCTCTCGGCGCGATCTCTCAGTGGTGGTGCTCGCCTGGAACGAAGCGCGCCTGCGAGTCCTTGATCTCGGCCTCGGCGCCCGCCCGGCCCTCCCAGGTCGCGCCTTCCACCGACTTGCCGGGCTCCAGATCCTTGTAGACCTCGAAGAAGTGCTGGATCTCCAGCCGGTCGAACTCCGGAACATGGTGGATGTCGCGGATGTGATCCATGCGGGGATCGCCGGCGACCACGCACATGACCTTGTCGTCACCGCCCGCCTCGTCGCTCATCCGGAACATCCCGATGGCGCGGCACGTGATGATGCAGCCCGGGAACGTCGGCTCATCGAGCAGGACCATCGCGTCCAGGGGGTCGCCGTCGAGCCCGAGGGTGTCGTCGATGAACCCGTAGTCGTGCGGGTAGCTCGTCGCGGTGAACAGGCGACGGTCGAGCCGGATCTTGCCCGAGACGTGGTCGACCTCGTACTTGTTCCGGCTGCCCGCCGGGATCTCGATCACGACGTCGAATGTCAGAGGGTCCACGCCGGGCACATTACCGCTCAGGGGGAGCCCACGGCCCTCTCAATCGGCCAGGGTGCCCAGACATCCCGGGCGAGCGCGCACTCGTCGACGGATCGGAGGCGGCCGTCCAGCCGATGCGAAAGCCACACCGCCGGGCGCCGCTGTCCGCTGTGCCACCTATGCTGTCGAGCTGTGGCGCAGCTGGTCGACTGGGAGCTGGCGGAGCGACTGGGTGCTCGGCTCGCCCCCGGGGGACCCGAGGTGAGCGCCACTGAGGCGGCAGAAGCGGTCGCGGCCCTGCGCGAGCTGTCGGTGGTGGCACGGGAGCCTGTCGAGCGGATCACCGGCCTGCACGCCGATCCGGTGGTGGCCCCTGCCGTGGTCGTGGACCGACCCGAGTGGATCCGCTCGAACCTGGCGGCGTTCCAGGTCGCGCTGGACCCCTTCCTCATCAGCCGCGCCGAACGGACCCCGGCGGCACTGGACGCGGTGGGGTCGCGCCTGACTGCGGCACAGGTGGGTGCTGCCCTTGCCTGGCTGTCCGGGCGAGTCCTCGGCCAGTTCGAGGTGATCACCCCTCCGGCGCAGCCAGGGCGCCTGCTGCTGGTCGCGCCCAACATCGTGATGACCGAACGAGACCTCGACCTGGAGCCGGCGGACTTCCGGCTGTGGGTATGTCTGCACGAGGAGACCCACCGGGCCCAGTTCGGCGGGGTTCCGTGGTTGCGCGACCACTTCCTCGGCGAGGTCAGCACCTATGTCGCAGCCAGTGACCTGCCCACCTCCGAGCTGGTCATGCGGCTCGTGGACGCCCTGCGGGCGCTCGTCTCCGCCGCACGTGGACAGTCCGGCCCGAGCCTGATCGAGGCTGTCCAGACGCCGGCACAACGGTTGGTCTTCGACCGCATGACCGGGCTCATGTCCCTGCTGGAGGGCCACGCCGACTACGTGATGGACGCGGTGGGCCCAGTCCTGATCCCTACGGTCGACGTCATCCGCGCACGGTTCGAGGTCCGCCGGGCCCATGTGGGGACGGTGGACGGCTTCGCGCGACGCGTGCTCGGGATGCAGCACAAGCTGAAGCAGTACTCCTCGGGAGCGCAGTTCGTGCGCTCGGTCCTGGCTGCCGAGGGCGAGGCGGGATTCGCTCAGGTGTGGGTGGCCCCGGCGCACCTGCCGTCCGCAGCCGAGATCGAGCGGCCCCTCGATTGGTGCCGCCGGGTCCTCGGCTGATGCCCCAGCCGGCACGGGCGGCCGTGCGTGCCGCGGTCCGGGCCTGCCTGTCAGACCTCGTCCCGGGGCAACGGGTCATCGTGGCCGTGAGCGGAGGCCCGGATTCCCTGGCCCTGGCGGGCGCGGCTGCGCGGGTGGCGGCCCAGCTCGGCCTGGTCTGCGAGGCAGTCGTCGTCGATCACGGCCTGCAGGACGACTCGGCGGGCGTGGCGCGCAGGGCGGCCGAGCAGTCCGAGATCCTGGGATGCTCTCCAGCCCGGGTGCTGTCGGTCTCGGTCGCGCCCCGGGGCGAGGGTCCTGAGGCGGCGGCCCGCGCCGCCCGGTACCAGGCGCTTCTCGGCCAGGCACAGGCCGATCCCCCGGCGGCGGCGGTCCTGCTGGGTCACACCCGTGATGACCAGGCCGAGACCGTCCTGCTGGGGTTGGCGAGGGGCTCGGGGACCCGCTCGCTGGCCGGGATGGCCCCTCGCTCGGGGCTGCTGCGCCGACCGCTGCTCGGCATCCCGCGGGAGAAGGTCGCCGAGGCGGCGCTCGCTGCCGCCAGGGACGATCCCAGGCTCCTGCCGTGGACCGATCCGCACAACAGCGACTCCGCGTACGCAAGGGTGCGCGTGCGCCATGACGCCCTCCCGGCGCTGATCGCGGCGCTGGGACCGTCGGTGGTCGAATCCCTGGTGCGCACGGCGAGCCTGGCTCGCGAGGACGCCGACGCCCTGGATCTCTGGGCCCAGTGTGTGCTCGACGGCGCACGTGGCGACGCCGACGCCGATTCGGCAGGTCGGCTGCCCGCCGCGGTGGCGGGACAGTGGGCGGCCGGGGCCAAGGGCGCCATGCTCCCCCGGGCTGTGCTCACCCGGGTCGTCCGTCGGTTCCTGATCGGCGGCGGATGCCCGCCGGGATCGTTGACGATGGCCCACGTGACGGCCGTGACGCGCCTGCTGGCGGACACGCCCGACGCGGTCGTGGCCCTGCCCGGGGGCCGCCATGCCCGCCGGGAGGGCCCGTGGCTCGTTGTGAGAGCCTGACGCCCGTGGAGGCCGCAGCGTTGGGTGGGGACATCGAACGGGTGCTGTACGACGAGGTCGAGGTCACCGACCGCCTGAACGTCCTGGCGGCCCAGATCGACGCCGACTACGCGGGGCGGGACCTCTTGCTCGTGGGTGTGCTCAAGGGAGCCATGATGGTCATGGCGGACCTGTCCCGAGCCATGGACAGCCCCGTCCAGATCGACTGGATGGCCGTCTCCAGCTACGGGTCCGCCACGAAGTCGTCGGGGGTTGTGCGGATCCTCAAGGACCTCGATGTGGACATCACAGGACGCGAGGTCCTGATCGTCGAGGACATCATCGACTCGGGGCTCACGCTGTCCTGGCTGCGGCGCAACCTCACAGCCCGCGGGGCTGCCTCGGTGGAGGTGTTCACACTGCTGCGCAAGCCCGATGCCATGCGTGTCGAGCTCGTCCCGCGCTACATCGGGTTCGACATCCCCAACGAGTTCGTGGTCGGCTACGGACTCGACCACGCCGAGCGGTACCGGAACCTCCGCCAGATCGTCACCCTCGCCCCCCACGTCTACGCCTCGCTCCACCAGCCGGCCTGAGGCGCCGGGGTCGCGCGAGGGCCAGCCGCAGTCGGGCCACTCCCGCCCAGTGTGAGCGTCTCCACATCTGCCCACGTCGGACGAGGGTGGCCCTCTGCCCTGTGCGAACCGTGGCATCAGATGCGCTCTGGCCGGTGTAACTTGTTGGTGCACGGGCGATTGCCCGAGAGCCTGCGCGCGAGCTGCCAGGCTGATCATGGTCGGGCGCGACCAAGGCGGGATGGATGTGAAGCGTTACCTTCGTGGTCCGATCTTCTGGATCATCGTGGCCACACTACTCGTGTTGCTGGGCAGCAGCCTGGTCTCCGATGTGACCGGGCCGCGCCAGATGGACACGAGCCAGGTCGTCTCCGCGATCAAGGCCGGGCAGGTCAAGGACGCCCTGCTGGTGGACATCGAGCAGAGGATCGAGGTCGAGCTCACAGACGGCACGAAGCGGTACGGCGAGTACATCGAGGGTCAGGGCATCGAGCTGCAACGGGCGCTGCAGGCGTCGGTCGATGAGGGCAGGCTCGAGTCCTACAACGTCAAGGTGCCGCATCAGGGCCTGCTCGTCACGCTGCTGCTGTCGCTGCTGCCGGTCTTCCTGATCCTGCTGCTGCTGTTCTTCTTCATGAACCAGATGGGCGGCGGCTCGCGCGTGATGAGCTTCGGCAAGTCGCGCGCCAAGGCCGTCAGCAAGGACATGCCCAAGACCACCTTCGCCGACGTGGCCGGCGCCGACGAGGCGGTGGAGGAGCTCGGCGAGATCAAGGAGTTCCTGCGCGATCCCTCGAGGTTCCAGGCCGTGGGCGCCAAGATCCCCAAGGGCGTGCTGCTCTACGGCCCGCCGGGAACGGGCAAGACCCTGCTCGCCAGGGCGGTCGCCGGGGAGGCGGGGGTCCCCTTCTACTCGATCTCGGGGTCGGACTTCGTCGAGATGTTCGTGGGCGTGGGTGCCTCGCGCGTGCGCGACCTGTTCGAGCAGGCCAAGGCGAACGCTCCGGCCATCATCTTCGTCGATGAGATCGACGCCGTGGGCCGCCATCGTGGCGCGGGCCTCGGAGGTGGGCACGACGAGCGCGAGCAGACCCTCAATCAGCTCCTCGTGGAGATGGACGGCTTCGACGTGGCAGGTGCGGTGATCCTGATCGCCGCCACGAACCGCCCGGACATCCTCGACCCCGCCCTGCTGCGGCCGGGCCGCTTCGACCGGCAGATCCAGGTCGCGCCGCCGGACCTGCTCGGCCGGCTGGCCGTCCTCGCGGTCCACGCGCGCGGCAAGCAGATGGCTCCCGAGGTCGATCTCGAGGCTGTCGCGAAGCGCACCCCCGGCTTCACGGGCGCAGATCTGGCCAATGTCCTCAACGAGGCCGCCCTGCTGACCGCCCGTTCCGGAGCCGCCCTGATCGACAACCGTGCCCTCGACGAGGCGATCGACCGGGTCATCGCCGGTCCCCAACGGCGCAGCCGCGTGATGGACGATCTGGAGAAGCGGATCACGGCGTACCACGAGGGCGGGCATGCGCTCGTGGCCGCTGCCCTGCCGGGCAACGACCCGGTCCACAAGATCACCATCCTGCCGCGTGGGCGTGCCCTCGGGTACACGATGGTCCTGCCCGACGCCGACAAGTACTCGACGCCCCGCAGCCAGATGCTCAACCAGCTGGCGTACATGCTGGGCGGCCGCGCGGCCGAGGAGCTTGTCTTCCACGACCCGACCACGGGCGCGGCCAACGACATCGAGAAGGCGACCGCCGTCGCCCGCGCCATGGTCATGCAGTTCGGCATGACTGAACGCCTCGGGGCCATCAAGTACGGCAAGGAGAACGGGGAGGTCTTCCTCGGCCGAGACATGGGCCACACCCGCGACTTCTCCGAGGAGGTTGCCGCCGCCATCGACTCCGAGGTCCGCAACCTCATCGACCGGGCGCACAACGAGGCCTTCGAGATCCTGGTGATGAATCGCGATGTCCTGGACAGCCTCGTGGTGGAGCTGCTGGAGAAGGAGACGCTCAACAAGGAGCAGGTCGCTGACATCTTCAAGCCGCTGCGCCTGGCGCCCAAGCGGCCCGCGTGGACAGGCTCGGAGCTGCGTGCCCCCTCCGACCGGCCACCGGTGGAGGTGCCGAACCGCTCGGTCGATCCCCTCCCGGGCAACCCCAACGGCGCCAGCGCCAATGGCGCCGACAGGCCGGACGGCGTTCGATGAGCTCGGCCCCGGCGCGCCGCCCAGCAGTGTCCGGGGAACTGCTGCACGTGCCCGACTTCGACCATGAGCGGGCCGCCGCCGCCGTGCGCGAGCTGCTCCACGCCATCGGGGAGGACCCTGATCGCGACGGTCTGCGCGACACCCCCGAGAGGGTCGCGCGCAGCCTGCGCGAGATGTTCCGGGGCCTGCACGAGCATCCGCGTGACGTCCTGACCACGACGTTCGACATCGGCCATGACGAGCTGGTCCTCGTCCGCGACGTCGAGGTCTACTCGACCTGCGAGCACCACCTCGTGCCGTTCCACGGAGTGGCGCACGTGGGCTACATCCCGAGCAGGGACGGGCGGATCACGGGCCTGAGCAAGATCGCCCGACTCGTGGACGTCTTCGCGAAGCGACCCCAGGTCCAGGAGCGGCTCACCACGCAGATCGCGGACGCGCTCGTCGACGCGCTGCAGCCTCGCGGTGCGATCGTGGTGATCGAGTGCGAGCACCTGTGCATGTCGATGCGGGGGGTCCGCAAGCCGGGATCACGGACGATCACCAGCGCCGTGCGCGGATCCCTGCGGGATGCGGTCACCCGGGCCGAAGTGATGTCGCTGATCATCAAGGCGTGAGATCGTGCACCCCCGCGGCTTGCCTGCTCACCTGGCCCGACTGGACCGGACGCTCGTCTTCGGCATCCTGAACGTCACCCCCGACTCCTTCTCCGACGGCGGGCGGTTCCAGGATCCCCGCGACGCCGTCGCACACGGGCTGGAGCTCGTGGCTCGTGGCGCCGATGTGGTGGACGTCGGCGGCGAGTCCACCCGTCCGGGTGCCCTGCGGCCCCAGAGCAGCACGGAGCTGGACCGGGTTCTGCCCGTGGTCGCCGCCTTGTCCGAGGCGGGCGTGGTCGTCAGCGTGGACACCATGCGGGCGCAGGTCGCCGAGCGGGCGCTCGGCCACGGCGCGGCGATCGTCAACGACGTCTCCGGCGGTCAGGCCGATCCGGCGATGGCCGAGATGCTCGCGGACCGCGACGTGCCCTACGTCGTCATGCACTGGCGGGGGCACTCCGATCGGATGGCTCAGCTCGCCAGGTACGGCGAGGTGGTCCGTGAGGTCTGCTCCGAGCTCGTCTCCCGGATGAACGTGCTGACTCGTGCCGGTGTCGACGCCGAGCGGATCGTGCTCGACCCCGGCCTGGGCTTCGCCAAGGACGCCGCCCACAACTGGGCCCTCCTGCGGGCGTTGCCGACGCTCCGGGCGCTGGGCCGACCGGTGCTCGTCGGAGCCAGCCGCAAGCGCTTCCTGGGGGAGCTGCTGGCCGGCCCGGACGGCCCGCGGCCTGTCGCCGATCGGGATGCCGCCACCGACGCGGTGACCGTCCTGGCCTCGCTGCAGGGCGCGTGGGCCGTGCGGGTGCACGATCCGACGCACGCGCGAGACCTCATCGCCGTTTCCCGGGCATGGGCGGGCCACCCGGATCTCGAGGATGCGACGGAGCCGCGCCATGACTGACAGGGACGATCTGATCCGGCTGGTGGGAGTGCGGGGCCGCGGCTTCCACGGTGTCCTGCCCCAGGAGAGACGCGAGGGCCAGGACTTCGTCGTCGATGTCGACCTGGAGATGTTCTCCCTGCGTCGTGCTGCCACGTCCGACGATCTCGGGGACACCGTCGACTACGGCTCGGTCGCCCAGGAGATCGTCTCGATCATCGAGGGTCCGCCGCGCAACCTGATCGAGACCCTTGCCCTGGAGATCGCCGAGCGCTGCCTGAGCCTCGATGGTGTCCGCACGGTGGTGGTCACGGTCCACAAGCCCGACGCGCCCATCCCCGTCCCCTTCGACGACGTCAGCGTCACCGTGCGGAGGTCCCTGTGAGCGAGGCGGTCCTCGGGCTGGGAGCGAACCTGGGAGACGCTGCGGCGCAGCTGGGGCGGGCCATCGATGGGCTGGCCCGGACGCCGGGCATCCATGTCGTGGCCGTGGCGGGCCTGTGGCGCTCCGCCCCGGTCGGCGGTCCGGATCAGCCCGACTTCCACAACACCATCGCCGTCGTCCACGCGGAGGGAATGCCTGAGGACCTGCTCGACCGTGCCCACCGCCTGGAGGAGCTGTCCGGTCGGACCCGCGACGTTCGATGGGGTCCCAGGACCCTGGACGTCGATGTCATCGCCTTCGACGCGGTGACCAGCGGGGATCCACACCTGACACTGCCGCATCCCAGGGCGCACGAGAGGGCGTTCGTCCTGCGCCCCTGGGCCCAGCTGCAGCCTGCCCGGGCGCTCACCGCGGACGGGCAGACCAGGACCATCGCCCAGTGGGCCGACCTTCGCACGGACCAGGAGCTCGAGCAGGTCGGGGAAGGACGGTGGTGGTCGTGAAGCCCACATCTGTGCGCAGGCTCCTGGCCGTGGCCATGCTCATGGGCGTGTCCGGCTGGGCTCTCGGTTCGTGGATCGACAGCAACGGGAGGCTTCCGGTCATCCCGTGGCTGGCCGTCGCGATGATCTGGGTGGTGACAGCGTTCGTGGGGGTCTGGGCCGTCGCCGCACGGCGGCGCCTGCACCCCAAGCCGGGTCACCCGCGCATGGCCCCCCTCGTGGCTGCTCGCACGACCGCCCTCGCGCTTGCGGGGTCCCGCACGGGCGCGGTTGTCGCCGGACTCTACGGGGGGCTGGCGGCGCGGCTGCTCAGCGAGACGGCTGTTCCCGCCGCTCGGGAGCGCCTCCTGGCCGCGGGACTAGCTGCGCTGGGCGGCCTTGCGCTGTGCCTGCTCTCACTCTGGCTGGAGCACATCTGTCGCCTGCCGAACGATCCCAAGGGTTCGGAGCAACACGCTACGGTGGCGCCATGAGCCGGGCATCCGACGACAGCGCCGGGATCGACTACGAGTCCTGGCCCTACGAGAGGCTCCGCGATGCCGCGATCGACCGGGCCCGGCACCGCCTCGACCTCGGCTTCCTGGTGGACCTCATGGCCCACACCCCGGCGCTGACCGCGACAGCGGACGAAGGCGGATCCCTGGGCGAGATCGGTGGATCGGTGATCGAGGTCGCGGAGGCGGCCCGCCAGGCGTTCGGCAGCGAGGGCGTCGGGGAGCTGGAGCCGATGTTCCGTGCGGTGTTCGCCGACTACCTGCGCAGGCACCCCGAGCGCTGAAGGATGCAGCCGGTCCTCTCGGTCGAGCAGGTCCGGTGGGCGGAGGGCGCCGCCGGTGTCTCCGAGCCGGTCCTCATGCAGCGTGCCGCGTTCGCCCTGGCGACCATCACGGCGCAGGTCCTGCGGGCTCGTCGTGGTCGACTGACGGGCTCTCGGGCTGCGGCGCTGGTGGGGACGGGCAACAACGGCGGCGACGCGCTCTGGGCGATGGCGCTGCTGGCCCGGCGAGGCGTCGCTGCGATCGTCGTGGCCGATCCGCGGCGATGCCACGCCGAGGGTGCTCGGGCCGCTCGCGCCGCAGGGGTGGCGGTGATGCCCTGGGACTCCTCGCAGGCGGCATCGGCGCTGTCCGGTGCTGACGTCGTCCTCGACGGGATCGTCGGCATCGGCGCGTCGGGCCGCCTGCGCGAGCCAGCCGCGGCCGTCGCGGAGCAGCTTGCCGACCGGGGCACCGCCGTGGTCGCGGTGGACCTGCCCAGTGGCCTGGACCCGATGACCGGCCAGGTGTCCGGCGTCGCAGTCCGGGCGACCACCACGGTGACATTCGGGGCCATGAAGCCGGGGCTGCTCCTCGGGCACGGCCGACGTCAGTGCGGGGTCCTCGAGGTCGCAGACATCGGACTGCCGCTGCCCACGGATCCCCTCGCGCGCGTTCTGGGGCTCGACGACCTCGTCCTGGCCCGTCCCGACGCGCTGGCCCACAAGTACCGACGCGGGGTCGTCGAGGTGGTGGCGGGCAGCGCGCAGTACCCCGGGGCCGCCGTGCTCTGTGTGGGGGGCGCTCGGGCGGCGGGAGTCGGGATGGTGACGCTGGACAGCCCCGATCCGCAGGTCCGCGCCGCCGTCATCGGGCGGTTCCCCGACGTCGTGGCACATCCGGCCCGCAGGCCCGACGCCCGAGTCATCGGGCCGGGGCTCGGATCGTCCGGGCAGGCACTCGAGCGCGCGCTCACCGATCCGGTGCCCCTCGTCGTGGACGCCTCGGCCCTGGACCCGCTGGCGGACGATGCCGGGCGCTCGGCCCTGCGGCGACGTGCTGAGCAGGGCTGGATGACGATCCTGACGCCCCATGCCGGCGAGTTCGCGCGGCTGTTCGGTCCTGGCGACGACGATCCCCTGGCATCCACGGTGGGGGCGGCGGACTCGACCGGCTGCGTCGTGGTGGCCAAGGGGCCCGGGACCGTGGTCGCAGCCCCCGGCATCGCCCCCTTCATCGACGCATTCGCCGACGCGAGCCTTGCCACGGCGGGAACCGGGGACGTCCTCAGCGGCATCATCGGCGGCCTGCTTGCGCGGCGATCGGCCGACCGCTCGATCGATGTCGCGGCTGTGGCGACCGACACCGCCCGCGCCGTCGGGCTGCACGGCATGGCCGGACAGCTGGCCGCACGTTCCGGGGGTCCGGTCAGCGCCGTCGAGGTCATGGCGGCCCTGATCCCGGCGATCGCGACCGCACGTGGGGCAGGATGAGCGCGTGCCAGTCCGTGCCGTCTGCGAGGTCGACCTCGACGCGATCTCGGCCAACGTGGAGGTGCTGCGCGGGTACGCCCCCGGCCCGGCGCTCCTGGCGGTGGTCAAGGCGGACGGCTACGGGCACGGTCTGACCGAGGTCGCACGCGCCGCGATGGTCGGCGGGGCCGACTGGCTCGGGGCGGCGCTGCTGAGCGAGGCCGCGGCGCTGCGGAGGGCAGGATTCACCATCCCGATCCTCACGTGGCTCTGGGCCCCCGGCGACGACGATCTGGCCGAGTGCGTGGCCGGTGGTGTGGACGTGACCGCCAGCGCCGAGTGGCAGCTGGCAGAGATCGTGGCAGCCGCCCAGGCGCAGGGGGTGAGGGCCCGCGTGCAGCTCAAGGTCGACACCGGGCTGGGGCGCAACGGTGCCACATCGACCGACTGGCCCCGGCTGGTGTCGATGGCCCACCGGGAGCAGGGCCGGGGGACGGTCGAGCTGACTGGTGTGTGGTCGCACTTCGCGGTCGCCGACGCGCCCCTGAGCCGACTCAATGCCGAGCAGATGGTGGCGTTCGAGGCGGCGCTGGACGTCGTGGCCGCTGCCGGCCTCGATCCGGGCATGCGCCACCTCGCCAACTCGGCTGCGACCCTGTGCAACCCACTGGCCCACTACGACATGGTCCGCCCCGGCATCGCGATGTACGGCGTCTCGCCCGGCGGCGACGTCGGGCCCCCCGAGCGGTTCGGACTGGCAGCGGCCATGGTCCTGCGTGCCCGGCTCGCGGGGGTGAAGCGGGTTCCAGCAGGTCAGGGCGTGTCCTACGGACACGACTATGTGACGTCGCGGGAGACGTCCCTGGGACTTGTCCCTCTGGGGTACGCCGACGGGATACCCCGCGCAGCTGGCGGTCGCGGGCCGGTGCTGGCGGCCGGCCGGATCCGCCCGATCGCCGGCCGGGTCTGCATGGACCAGTTCGTGCTCGACCTGGGCGACGACCCCGCCGCCCCAGGCGACGAGATCGTCCTGTTCGGCCGTGCCAGTCGGGGTGAGCCGACCGCCGAGGACTGGGGCCGGGCGGCGGGGACCATCGGGTACGAGATCGTGACCCGGCTGGGACCACGCATCCCGCGTGTCCTCCAGGGACAGGGGCACTGATGGCTGCTGGGGAGGATCTGCGCCGGGCCGCGCTGGTGGCAGGGGCCGCGGTCGGGCTGTTCGCCGCGGGTGCGGCCGCGGGGGTGGTCGCCGAACGCACGGTGGTGGCCCGACGGGGCCGGGCCGATGCCCAGTCCGACGAACCCCTCGGACGGCTGCACAGCGAGCCGATCGTCGTGGCGGACTCGCTGGGCGGCACCCTGCATGTCGAGGTCGAGGAGTGCACGCGGCCCAATCCCGAGGGCGTCACGATCGTCTTCAGCCACGGGTACGCGCTTAACCAGGACTGCTGGCACTACCAGCGGCGGGACCTGCGTGCCCTGGGCCGCCTCGTGTTCTGGGACCAGCGCAGCCACGGGCGATCCCCCCGATCCCTGGCCGAGACCAACACGCTCGACCAGCTCGGCGAGGACCTCGCCAGCGTCATCGACGTGACCGCCCCGAACGGACCGGTCGTGCTCGTCGGGCACTCGATGGGGGGCATGACGATCATGTCCCTGGCCCTGAGCCACCCGGAGCTGTTCGGCACCCGCGTGCGTGGTCTGGCTCTGCTCAGCACGTCGGCTGGGGGCCTGCGTGAGGTGCCGATGGGGCTGCCCAGCTTCGCGGCCAAGCCCATCCATCGGCTGCTGCCGATCACCGCGTCGGTGCTGGTCCGCAACGCCGATGTCGTGGAGATGGGCCGGGCGCGCGTGAGCGACCTCAGCCTCCTGGTCACCCGCTACTACTCGTTCGGATCTGCCGCGTCACCATCGCTGGCCGAGTTCACCCACCGGATGATCGGGGAGACCCCGATCGATGTCATCTCCGAGTTCCTGCCCACGTTGCAGGGCCATGATCGCCGGCAGGCGCTGCGGACGATGGCACGCGTGCCGTCCCTGGTCATGGTGGGACAGGACGACCGCATGACTCCTGCTGCCCATTCGCTGGACATGGCCCGGCGGATGCCCAGGGCCGAGTTCGAGATCCTGCCGGACTCCGGGCACATGATGATCCTGGAGCACTACGAGCAGGTGAACCACCAGCTGCGGATGCTGCTGGCGCGCGTGCGCGAGGCCCTGGCCGACGAGTGAGCCACTGGCGCCGCGACGGGGACGCATGGGTGGCCGACGCCCCGGACGCCATTGCCATGCGCTCGCTGGGCCGTCAGCTGGCCACGTCCCTCCGGGCAGGCGATCTGCTGATCCTCGACGGTCCTCTCGGAGCCGGGAAGACGACGTTCACCCAGGGAATCGCCGAAGGGCTCGGCGTTCGTGGGCCGATCACGAGCCCCACGTTCGTGATCGCCCGGCGGCATCCCCCCGCCGACCGGACCGACGGGCCGGCCCTCGTCCACGTCGACGCCTACCGTCTGGCCGACGCCGGGCAGGTCGAGGACCTGGACCTCGAGGCCGACTCCGTCGACGCGGTGACGGTCGTCGAATGGGGTGTCGGGAAGGCCGAGGGTCTCGCGCAGGACCGGCTCGTCATCTCCATCGATCGCGCCCTGGGTCTTGCCGGTCGGCGCCCCGCTGAACGGACCGCTGACGACCCGGGGCAGGCCGAGCCCGCCGCGCACCCGCACGCAACCGCCGAGCCGCTGTTCCGGGCGCGGGCCGTGGCCGGTCCCGAGGAGGGATCGGAGGTCCGGGTGGTCCACGTGACGGGGGTCGGGGCCCGCTGGGCGGACTTGGATCTGCCCGGGACCGGGTGACGCCATGCAGCCCGCGGCCAGGGGGCCCCGCTCGGCGCTTCGAGGTCGGGGGTTCGATCTACTGTTGGCCCGTGCTCGTGCTCGCCCTGGACACCGCGACGGCGGCTCCCGCCGTGGCAGTGATCGCCTCGGACGGATCGGTCCCGGATGCCTGCCGGGTCGTCCACGCGTCCCGAGGCCACGGCGAGGTGGTGGCGACCATGATCCGGCAATGCCTCGACGAGGCCGGGGTCCAGCCGGCCGATCTGGGGCTGGTGGTCGTCGGTCGGGGCCCTGGCCCGTTCACAGGCCTGCGCGTGGGCCTGGTCACCGCGCGGACGCTCGGGCTGGTGCTGGGCATTCCGGTGGTCGGGGTGTGCACCCATGACGTGATCGCCGCCCAGGCCCGCGCGGCGGGTGTCCAGGGGCCGCTGCTCGTGGTGACCGACGCGCTGCGGCGCGAGGTCCACTGGAGTCGGTACGACGACGCCGGGCAGGCAGGGGAGGGTCCGTCCGTCGGGGCCCCTGGCAGGGTGGCGGAAGCAGGGTCCACGGCGGTGGGGGCGGGGACCGCTCGCTACCCGGAGCACTTCCCCGGGGCGGTCGGCGGGCTCGACGACCCCGACCCGGCAGTCCTGGCTCGCCTCGGCCACCAGCGATGGGCGACGTCGGTGCCGAGCCCGGCGGAGCCGATCTACCTGCGGCGTCCGGATGCCGTCCCGAATCCGCACGCCAAGGCGGTGCTGCCAGGATGATCCGCGCGATGCGCTGGTGGGACCTGCCGCACGTCCGCCAGATCGAGGTCGAGGCCTTCGGACCCGACGCCTGGTCGCTGGAGCAGTTCTGGGCGGAGCTGGCACGCGTGCCCGAGTCCCGCTGGTACGTCGTGGCCACGGCAGATCTGGGCTCGGCCGACGGCTTCCAGGCTGCTACCGACGCACCCACCGCAACGAGTACCCCGGCGTCGGTGGATCCCCTGGCGGCGCACCCTGCGTCCGCGGACTGCACGGGAGGCGTCCCGCCGCCCGGCCCAGGAGGCGCGGAGTCGCCCCCCCCGCCGAGCCACGGGTCGGACCCGGCGGGTCGAGCCCGTGGAGACCTCATCGTCGGCTACGCGGGCCTGTTCGTGGCCGGGGACGCCGCGGACATCCAGACCGTCGCCATCGCCGCGGGCTCCCGAGGCTCGGGAGTCGCCCGCGCCCTCGTGGCAGCCCTCATCCAGCGAGCCCGCGACCTGGACCTGCGCTCCATCCACCTGGAGGTCGCGGCGGGGAACGAGGCTGCGCGCCGCCTGTACGAGTCGGCGGGGTTCACTGTCGTGGGCCGGCGCCGGGACTACTACGGGCCGGGCCGGGACGCCGAGCTGATGACCCTGATGCTGCCATGAGCGACGAGCCCCTCGTCCTGGGCATCGAGACGTCCTGCGACGAGACCGGGGTCGGGATCGTGCGCGGCCGCACGCTGCTGGCAGACGTGGTGGCCTCGAGCGTCGCCGAGCACGCCCGCTTCGGCGGGGTCGTTCCGGAGGTCGCCAGTCGGGCCCACCTCGAGGCGATGGTGCCCACGGTCGAGGCTGCCTGCGAGCAGGCGGGCGTGCGGCTGCGCGACGTGGACGCGGTCGCCGTGACCGCGGGACCCGGGCTCGTGGGTGCCCTGCTCGTCGGGCTGTCCTCGGCCAAGGCCCTTGCCCTGGGGCTGGGCGTGCCCCTCTACGGGATCAACCACCTGGCCGCGCACGTAGCCGTCGACGTCGTCGAGCACGGTCCGCTGCCCGAGCCGACCCTGGCGCTGCTGGTCTCCGGCGGCCATTCCAGCCTCCTGCTCGTGGCGGACGTGACCGGTGACATCACGTCGCTCGGCGCCACCATCGACGACGCCGCCGGCGAGGCCTTCGACAAGGTCGCCCGGCTCCTCGGGCTGCCCTTCCCGGGCGGGCCCCACATCGACCGGTTGGCCGTCGACGGTGACCCGGCTTTCGTAACCTTCCCCCGCGGGCTCACCGGGCCACGTGACCAGGCCGACCACGCGTTCGACTTCTCCTTCTCCGGTCTCAAGACGGCCGTTGCGCGATGGGTCGAGGGCCAGCAGGCCGCCGGGCGCGACATCCCGATCTCCGACGTCGCCGCGTCGTTCCAGGAGGCGGTGGTCGACGTGCTCACGCGCAAGGCCGTGGCCGCCTGCCGGTCCCGCGGCGTGTCGGACCTGCAGATCGGCGGTGGGGTCGCGGCCAACTCCCGGTTGCGCGCGCTGGCCCAGGCCCGGTGCGATGAGGCCGGCATCCGGCTGCGGGTGCCACGTCCAGGTCTGTGCACGGACAACGGGGCCATGGTCGCGGCTCTGGGGGCGGCGATGCTCTCAGCCGGCCGACCCGCCTCGGACCTGGGAATCGGCGCGGACTCCAGCCTGCCTGTCGAACGGATCTCACTATGAGCCCGTGGTCCGCGTCGGACCCGGGGGAGCCTGAGTCCCCGCCTGCGACCACGTCGCCAGGCGCTCGATCCGAAGTTGCGACGGCCACGGTGCTCGATCCGCCCGCGCCGTCGGGGCTCCACCGCGCGCGGCCCAGCCGCCCCCGTCCGGTCCGGACCAGTCCCATCCGGTTCCGAGTCCGGCCCCGCGGAACCGCCGAGCCACGGGATCCCGAGGAGGTCGGGCCGCCTGCCTCCGACCTGGCGGAGGTGGCCACGGAGGGTGTGAGGTATCTGACCTACTGGCTGGTCATCCTCATCCTGACCGGACAGGCCGTCGTGTCGTTCCTTCGTCCCCCGGCGGGCAATGCCCTCGCGGGACTGGCTGCCGGCGCCGTATGCATCCTCTGGGCGCTCTTCTGCCTCGGTATGGGCATCCTGCGCAACCGTGGTCCCGACGGCCGGGACGTCCCGCCGCCGGGGTGGCTGCCCGTGGTGAGCTCGGCCGGGGCAGTGGTGAGCCTCGGCCTGCTCTCGCGCACGTTCCCGGGCACCGAGCTGTGGCCCTCTCAGTTCATCGCCAGCGCCCTTCTGGTCGGGTCGAGCACGACGTGGCTGGGAGCCTTCGTGGGCGGCGTCATCGGGGCCTCGCTGGTGACCCTGTCCATCGTCAGAGCCCTGGGCATGCCGCCGAACCCGGCGAACATCGATCCCAGCCTGCTGCCCGGGATCACGACGATCGCCTTCGCCTTCGCGGCCGCGGCGGCCGTGCGGGGCCTGGCCCGATCGGCCCTGGAGCTCCAGCGCGTCCTGGATGACCGCGACGAGCTGCTCGTCCGAGAAGGGGCGATCGCTTCGGCGTCGGCACTGGCGGCCGAGCTGGAGCGATCCCTGCACGACACCGCTCTCAACACGCTCGAGACGATCTCGGCTCACGGGGACCACTTGGACCCCGAGGCCGTGGCGAGTCGCTGCCGCGCCGACTATGTCCAGCTGGCGCTCTGGCGATCCGAGCAGCTGACCAACCTGGGCCAGGTCGTCAGCCGGTTGACCGAGCACGCCGAGCGGCTCGGTCTGGAGCTCAACGTCGAAGCCCTGGGGGAGCTTCCGCAATGGATATTCCCGGGTTCTCCACGTGACCGGCCCCCCAGGGCACCCCTGGCCCTCTCCCCGGCGGTCCTGCGGGCGCTGTGCGGCTCGGCGACCGAGGCGCTGACGAATGTCCGCAAGCACGCCCAGGTGGAGGGGGCCACCCTGCTGGTCCACCACGACAGCCTGGGCGTCCACCTGGTCGTCGTGGACGGTGGCGTGGGGGTCCCCGAGGACGAGGCCGGCGGATTCGGGCTGGTCAACTCTGTCAAGGGGCGCATCGAGTCGGCAGGTGGGACGGCCGACGTCCGGCCCAACCCAGCCGGCGCGGGGACTGTCGTGGTACTGGGTTGGGAGCCCGTCGTCGCGGAGTCGGCGCACGCCTCGAACGTCTCCGACCAGGTTCCGCTCCTGGAACGGGCCGCTCTCATCGCCACCGGCATCGGAGGCGTTCTGGCACTGATCGAGATCGTCCTGCTGGCCCTGATCGGGCGTCCGCCCGGCCAGTTCGTCCTGCTCTCGGTCAGTGCGGTCCTGCCCACCTTCACCGGCGCGTGGGCGATCGCACGGGTCCGTGACGGGCACCGGGTCGGCTGGGTGGTCATCGCCGTCGGCTGCTCCGCCTACGCCGCAGCGGTCCTGCTGGCTCCGCTGGCCAACCCCGACTGCAATCCCCTTCTGGGCGAGGCGGTCCTCCTGGCGGCGCGGGCGCCGATGATGGCCACCCTGCTGCTCCTGGCCCCGCGCCTGAGTGTGCTGATGGTGCTCATGACATGCGTCGTGGTGTCGCACACGGTCGTCGGGGTCATGTGGAGCCGCTCGGGGGCGCCATGCGGCCCCGAGCTGGGATCGGCATGGGTCTACGTGGTCGCGGTGCTGGCTGCGACGTGGCTGTTCGTGCTTCGGATCGGCGATCAGAGCAACGCCCTGATCCGCGCCCGCGAGGAGGCCGTGGCCGCCCAGCTTCGCATCGGGACGAACCTGGCCCTGCGCAGCGAGGAGGAGGGCTGGGTCGCCGACACGCTGGCCTCGGCCCAGGCGGTCCTGCGCGACATCGGCAGCGGGATGCTTCCGCCCGGTGATCCCGCGACGCGGGGGCTTTGTCGTGCGGAGGCCTCGCACCTGCGCGCCCTGCTCATCGTGGGCCAGGCCTCGGACACCTTCCGCAGGCCCGCGCGGATCTGGCTCCAGCTGCTGCGAGCGCATGGGTTCAGCGTCCAGGTCAGGGGGGCGTTCGCTGGCCTGGAGCCGCCGACGCGGATCATCGGCGAGGCCGGCGCCACGATCAACCTGATCTGCGCCAGGTTCTCGGGCGGGAGCCTCACGATGGGCGCCTGGCCCGCAGACGACGGGGCTGACCTGATGCTGACCGTCTCCGGGCGGCGATGGCTGGCCACGCGTGACCGGCTGACCATCAGGTTGATCGGCCTTGCCCCCAGCGCCCTGTTCGACCGATCCGACGAGGACCTCACGGCATCCTGGCACTGGCGCTCAACGCTGAGCTGAGGGTCGCTCGTGAACTACGGTGAGGACATGGCCGAAGCCATCCGGGTCGTCATCCTCGACGATCATGCACTGTTCCACCAGGCACTCGAGGCGTGGCTCACCGCCAACGCGCCCGAGGTGACGATCGCCTACAGCGGATCGGCCGTCATCCCGGCGCTGAACGGCGCACGGGACGCCGACGTGGTCCTGCTCGACCTCGATCTGGGCGCTGACGTGCCCCCCCTGCCCGAGCTGGTGAAGGACTTCCGGTCCACCGGCGCCCAGATCCTGATCGTGAGCGCCTTGGGCAGCCCCAGCATCGTCCGGGCGGGGCTGCGGGCCGGCGCCCTGGGCTACATGTCCAAGCGGGAGCCGCCTGTCGAGCTGCTCGGGGCCATCCGCGCCGTGGCCGCCGGCGACGGCTTCCTGACCCCGGAGATGGCCTCGATCCTGGCGGAGGCGCCCGACGAGGTGCCCCACCTCAGCGTGCAGGAGCTCACCGCCCTGCGGCTCTACGCCTCGGGGATGAAGCTCGAGTCGGTTGCCCGTCGGATGAACGTGAGCCCCGCCACCGCCAAGGAGTACCTCGATCGGGTCCGCAACAAGTACGCGGCGGCCAACCGGCACGTCCGCACGAAGGCTGAGTTGGCGCAGGCGGCCGAGGCGGACGGCTTCATGCCCCAGGTAAAGCCCACGGTGTTCCCGATACGGCCAGGGCGGCGTCGACCGGGCTGAGGGCCGGCGCCGCCGCGATCGACGGGACGCCGAAGTAGGGACTGGGCACGGTCTTGGTCTCTGCGGGGGCGACGGGTTCGACGGGCTCAACCGCGGTCTCGACAAGCTCGACCGGCGGGGGTCTGGTCAGGCTCGACCGGCGGGGGTCAGGACAGGCTCGACCGGCCCCGAGGCCATGTCCGCGCTGGTCGAGCCCGCGCTGGTCGAGCCCGGTCGAGACCAAGCGGTTGAGATGGGCGTGAGGCGGGTCTCGGCGGGCTGGGATGGCGGGTGTTGGGCTTGGGTGGCCCTTGGTCTCGACAAGCTCGACCGGCGGGAGTCTCGACAA
>CAZWXF010000014.1:0-38003 GCA_964638055.1 uncultured Bifidobacteriaceae bacterium
GGGGCTCGACCGGCGGGGGCTCGACCGGCGGGCTCGGCGCACGCGCAGGGGATCAGTCCGTGGACTGCTCCTCGGTGGGGCGCCTGGCCCGGCTCGGCTGCACGCGCCTGGGCTCGCCGGGCATCTTCGGATACTCCGGCGGGTAGGGCATATCGCCCAGGCCTGCCTCGCGCTCGTCCCGCTCGTACCAGTCCAGGACGGGCGTCAGGTCGTGTGCCACGTCGTCGAGGGCCGCGTGGGGGTCGCCCTGCTCCGCCAGCCGCTGCGGGACCGTCCGCAGGGTGAGCTCCATCGGATCCGCCTCGGCCAGCTCGTCCCAGGTCAGGGGCGTGGAGACCGTCGCCGCGGCGACGGCCCGCAGGGACCAGGCGCTGCGGATGGTGCGGTCCCGGGCGTTCTGGTTGTAGTCGACGAAGACCGTGGTCCCGCGCTCCTCCTTCCACCAGGCGGTGGTCACGCGCCCTGGCATCCGTCGCTCGAGCTCGCGGCCGATCGCGATGGCGCCGTGGCGCACGTCGGTGAAGGTCCAGCGGGGTTGGATGCGGACGTAGATGTGCACCCCTCGCCCCCCCGAGGTCTTCGGGTACCCGACCCAGCCCAGCTCGTCAAGCAGTGCGCGCAGCTCCTGTGCGACGGCCACCGCATCGTGGAAGTCGGTGCCGGGCTGGGGGTCCAGGTCGATGCGCAGCTCGTCGGGATGGTCGACGTCGGCGGATCGGACCGGCCAGGGGTGGAACGTGATCGTCCCCAGCTGCGCCGCCCACACGATGACAGCCGGCGAGTCCGGGGCGATCTCGTCGGCGACCCGGCCCGAGGGGAAGGAGATGCGGGAGGTTCGGACCCACGGCGGCGCTCCCGTCGGAACCCGCTTCTGGTAGAAGGCCTCCCCCTTGAAGCCCTCACGCGTGCTGAGGCGGGCACCCGGCACCACGCCACCGGGCCACCGTTCCAGGGTCGTCGGACGATCCTGCAGCGCGCGGAGCATCGCGGGGCCGACGGCCTCGTAGTACTCGATCACATCGAGCTTGGTGAGCGGGCCGCCAGGAGCCTGCGGGAAGTACGGCTTCAGCGGGTTGGTCACCCTGACGTCGTGGCCGTCGACCGTCCGGATCAGCGGGGCGCCGAACTCGTGCTTGGCCACGTCGGCGACCCTAGCGCGCCGGGCTCCGGGCAGCGGGTTGCCGGTTGCGGTCCGCCCATCGGCGCCTGCTGCGCGCTGGAGGCATCAGCGCGGTGAGGTCTCCCCGCCGGGACGATGTCGGCCACCGCAACGCTGCCGGAGGCCGGGCCGTGCCGTGCCGTGCGGATGGCGGCTTCCGTGCGTACCGTCGGGACATGAGCCAACGCATCAGCGAGTCCCGCCCCGATGGGACTCCTTTCCCGATGGCGCTGCCGGATCAGGAGTGGGTCAAGCGCCTCTCCCGCGCCGAGCATCACGTGCTCCGCGAGGGCGGAACGGAGGCGCCGTTCACGGGGGAGTACACGGACACCCATGCCAAGGGCGTCTACAGCTGCCGCGCCTGCGGGACCGAGCTGTTCCGCAGCGAGCACAAGTTCGACTCGCACTGCGGATGGCCGTCGTTCTTCACGCCCCTTGCCGGTGATCGCATCGTCGAGATCGAGGACCACTCGCTGGGCATGCGCCGCACCGAGGTCCGGTGCGCCACCTGTGGTTCCCACCTGGGTCACGTGTTCGCCGGCGAGGGGTACGGCACGCCGACCGACCTGCGGTACTGCATCAACTCGATCAGCCTGCGGATGGTCGCTGACGAGTGACCGACGATGCCGCCAGCCCGTGCGATGCTCGGGGCATGACTGGCCGCGTGCCAGTGGCCCCGCCCCGGCTGGGCAGCTCGTGATGCGGCACACCCGAGCGGGCCTCAGAGGGGCTGGATCCTCCGCCCGTGCGGGCCCGGGCCGTCCGGGCCGGCGTCGTGAGGGCCGGCGGTGGGCGTCTGCGGACCGGCAAGTGCGTCGAACTGGCCGGTCGTGATCGAACGGCCCGTGTAGAAGGGGATCTCCTCGCGGACGTGTCGGCGTGCCGAAGAGCCGCGCAGGTGCCGCATGAGGTCCACGATGCGGGAGAGATCGTCGGCCTCGAAGGCGAGGATCCACTCGTAGTCGCCCAGTGCGAAGGAGGCGACCGTGTTGGCCCGCACGTCGGGGTAGTCCCGGCCCATCTGGCCATGCTCCACCAGCATCGCCCGCCGCTCGGACTCCGCCAGGAGGTACCACTCGTAGGAGCGGACGAACGGGTAGACGCAGACCCACTGCCGGGCGCGCTCCCCCGCGAGGAACGCAGGGATATGGGCGCGGTTGAACTCCGCCGGCCGGTGCAGGGCCATCTGGGACCAGACCGGCTCCAGCCGCGGGTAGGTGGCCTGGCACTGCCGGTAGTGATCCTGCAGGGACTCAGCCGTGGGACCATGCCACCAGAGCATGAGGTCAGCATCGGCTCGCAGGCCTGCCACGTCGTACGCCCCCCGCAGCACGACATCCCGCCCGCCAGCGGAGGCGACGATGGCAGTGAGGCCACTGTCAGCCGGCTGTCCCACGGCCGCACTCGTACTGCTCGGCCCGTCCTGCGAGCCCCCCGTGGGCTGCCCGAGCGGACCGATCTGCGAGACGGAGTGCAGCTTGGCGGACGGGACCGGGGGGGCGTGGCCGGCGGGCAGCGCTCGGCAGCGGTAGACGCTCCACATCGTGTAGCGGGTCTGCTCGTTCAGGTCCCGGGACGCCTTTCCCTGGCCGGCGCGTTTGCCCGAGGGCCCAGGCTCACCGGCACCTGCACCGGCACCCGGCGCCGCGGCAGGACGGGCCCAGTCGCCCTCGGGATCAGACATGTCCGGCACCCACGGGGACCGCCATGGACCGCAGCACCTGGCTCGCAGCCTCGTACGCCGAGCCTACGCAGGCGGCGACACCGACCCCCTCGAAGGTGGATCCGCATATTGCGAGGGTGGGCGTCCCGCGCAGGCCGAAGTGAACGCGCTCGACACGGCTGCGGTGCCCCACCGCGTACTGGGGCAGGGCGCCGCCCCACCGGGTCACCCGGCTGGCCACCGGAACGGCGTCGACGCCCAGGAGATGAGCCAGGTCGAGCCGGGCCGCGCGTACCAGGTCCTCGTCCGAACGTTGGAGCACCCCGTTCTCGCCGTGACGACCCAGAGAGACTCGCAGCAGACGCAGGCCCTCACGGCGGGCAGCCTCGCCCAGCCACTCCCACTTGCGGTCCAGGAACGTGATCGCCTTGACCATTCGGCCCTCGACCGAGGGCACGAGCAGCCCGGACCCGCTGAGCGGGGACCGGAACTGGTCGGCCTTGTACGCGAGCGCGACCACTGCGACGCTCGCGGTCTCGACCTGGGCCAGTTCCATCGCGGCGGCGGGGGCCACGTCAGCCAGCAGCTTGGCCGCAGCGGCGGCCGGGGTGGCGATGATGACCCCGTCGGCCCGGATCAGCTCGGGCGCGGCGGCCGACCCGATCTCCAGCTCCCAGCCGCCCTCCTCCGTGGCGATCAGCTGACGAACGGTGGCGCGGGTGCGGATCTGGACGCCGTGGCCGACCAGTGCCGCGGCGATGGCCCCGGGCACCCGACCGACGCCGCCGACGATCCCTCGGAACGGGATGCCGCGACGCGCTCCTGCGGCCTCCATCCCGCCACCTGCCACACGCTTGGTCGCCGCCAGGAGAGACCGTTCGTGGCGCATCTCACGGAAGAGTGCGGGCATCGTCGCCGCCATCGACAGCTCGTCGGCGCGCCCCGCGTAGACCCCGCCCAGCAGGGGGTCCACCATGCGGTCGACCACCTCGCGGCCGACACGCGCGGCGACCAGTGCGCCCACGGAGATGTCCTCGGCGACCTCCGTGGCGGGCATCGCGCGGTCGAGGGGGACGCGCAGCAGGCCCGGCATCGTCATGACCTCGCTGGCGGCCAGTGAGCGCAGGTCCGTCGGGATCCCCATGACCTGACCACGTGGCAGCAGTCGAGCCCGCCCGCGACTCCACACGCTTGCCCGGAACTCCGCAGGCGCGGCCAGCTCCGTGTCCAGGCCCACCTCGCGAGCCAGCAGGACCGCCTCGGGTCGGCTCGCCACGAACGACTCCGCGCCCTCGTCCACGGCGATCCCGGCGACGTCGCTGACGGCCAGCTTGCCACCGAGGCGCGGTGAGGACTCGAGCACCGTGACATGGAGCTCGGCAGTGGATCGCGCCAGGTGCCAGGCCGCGGCCAGTCCGGAGACCCCGCCGCCGATCACCACGATGTGCGGGACGCGCGCGGCTTCTCCAGTCGCCGCGTCGGACGAGTGCTCTTTGTCCCGGGGTCGGCGCTTGGCGGTCACAGACCAACTCTGCCACCTGCCCTGCCGGCTTCCTGCACCCGGGGCGGGTCGCCGCGACGCGCTGCCGGGCGCGCCTCGGCGGGTCAGTCCCGCCGCGCGGCAACCGGCCCGCGACGATGCACGGTCTCGACGATCCGCGTCAGCACGTCCGGGTCGGTCTCGGGCAGCACCCCATGACCCAGGTTGAAGATGTGGCCCCGGCCAGCCCTCCCGGCGGCGTCCAGTACGGCAGCCACGCGGCGCTCGACGACCTCTCCGGACGCGGTCACCACCGCCGGGTCCAGGTTCCCCTGCAGCGAGACCCCGCGACGCACCCTGCCAGCCGCAACGTCGAGAGGCACCCGGAAGTCCACGCCCACGACCTCGGCGCCGCTGCTGGACATGGCGGCCAGGAGCTCGCCGGTCCCGACCCCGAACACGATCCGGGGGATGCCCACCGGTTCGGTCAGATCCGCGATCGAGGCCATGACCGCGCGGACATGCGGCAGGACGAACTCCTCGTAGTCGGCCGCGGACAGCGCTCCGGCCCACGAGTCGAACAGCTGGACGGCGCTCGCGCCGGCCAGGATCTGCATCCGCAGGAACGACCCGGACACCTCGGCCAGCCCGCTCGCGAGGTCATGCCAGAGATCGGGGCGGGTGAGCATGAGGGCCTTGGTCCGCGCATGGTCGCGACTCGGTCCGCCTTCGATCAGGTAGCTGGCCAGGGTGAACGGCGCTCCCGCGAACCCGATGAGCGGTGTCGATCCCAGCGGGCCGGACTCACATGTCAGCGTCTCGACCGCCCGGAGCACGGGGGCCACGTCGTCGGGCTCGAGCTCGCGCAGACGCGCGATCCCCGCGGCATCGCGGATCGGCTCGGCGACGACCGGCCCGACCCCGCTGACGATGTCCAGGTCGATGCCAACGGCCCGCAGGGGAACCACGATGTCGGAGAAGAGGATCGCGGCGTCGACCCCGTGACGTCGCACCGGCTGGTGCGTGATCTCCGCCACCAGCTCTGCATCCATGCAGGCCTCGAGCATCCCGTTGCCCTTGCGGATGGCCCGGTACTCCGGAAGCGATCGGCCCGCCTGTCGCATGAACCACACGGGGGTGTGCGTCGTTGACTCACCCCGCGCGGCCAGCAGCAGGGGCGCGCCGGACGTCCGGCCGGCGACGACGGGGTGGCCGCTGGGAAGGTCGCTCGTGGGCCGGGCTGCGACGCCCGCGCTCTGGGTCATGCTCACCCCCGGATCCTCGCACGGCTCCAGCACCCTCCGGGCGGTCCAGACCGTCGAAACCCGCCGGCCCGCTGGTCGAGCCTGTCGAGACGACCACGCCGGCCCGCTGGTCGAGCCTGTCGAGACCGTCCTTCCGCGATCTCTCAGCCGGCGCTGATAACGACCGCCCCACCGAGGGCCAGGACGACCCCGGCCTTCTGGATCGTCCGGAGGAGCTCGCCGTCGAGCACGCGGGCGAGCAGGATCGTGGCGACCGGATAGAGGGACCCGAAGACCGCGACGAGCGTGAGCATCCCCATCGTCGAGGCCACTCCGAAGAGCAGGTTCGCACCGACGTCGAACACCCCCGCCGCGGCGAAGGCCAGCAGGTGAGCGGCGGTGGGCCGGGGGGCAGCCGCACGCTCGAGGGCGGCCGCACGATCGGGGTCCGCCGGTGCGCCCAGGGGCGTCCTCACCGGCCCACGATCCCGGCGCCCGCGAGCGCGACGACGCCCGAGCAGCACCAGACCGATCGCCGCGAGGCACAGGACCTCGGCTGCGCGCATCGCGGTCATCGTCATGATCACGCTTGTCTCGCTGCCTGCGGCGATCCCGACCTGCGCGATGCCCAGCAGGAACGCCGCCGCGACGGCCAGCAGCACCGACGTACGCCCGACCTCTCCACTGAGCTCCGGCCCGCTGGAGAGCATCACGCCGACGATCGCCACCACGATCCCGGCCAGCTGGGCGGCACTGATCTCGTCCCCCCCAATCAGGCCGACCGCGATCGGGACCAGGACACCCAGGGACGCGATCGGTGCAACGACGCCCATCCGGCCGATGGACAGGGCCTGGTAGTAGCAGGCGAGCCCGGCGCACCCGGCGATCCCGGCTGCAGCGGCTGGCCCGAGGTAGTCGGGGGCTGCGCCCCATGTCCCGGCGAGGGTGGCCACGGTCACCATCAGGAGGAGCCCGACCGACTGGACCGCGGCCAGCACGACGAGGGCGGACCATCGCCGGCTCAGTCGACCGCCCACGTAGTCGGCCGTTCCCCACATCGCGCTGGACAGGAGGGCAAGCAGCGCAGCCACGGCCGGGCACGCTACACGGCGTGGATCACATGCGGGGGTAGCCTGCGCCCATGACGGCGCCCGACGCGGCAGCCGACTTCCGAGCAGCGCTCTCCTCGCTGCGCGAGTTGCGGCTGCGCCCGGAGATCCGGGTTGAGGAGGTGCCGGCCCCACAGCGGCTGGCACCATACGCGATCGCCCTGAGCGCGGAGGTCCTGTCCACCCCCTCGATCCGTCCTGGCGAGGAGGAGGACGACGAGGACCTCGGGGTGGGCAGGCTGGTCGTCCTGCACGACCCCGAGGGCCAGGAAGCGTGGCAGGGGACGTTCCGCATCGTGGCCTTCGTGCGCGCCACGCTCGAACCGGAGATGGCCGCAGACCCGATGCTCGCCGAGGTCGGGTGGGCCTGGCTGGTCGAGGCGCTCGACGAGAACGACGCCGCCTACCGCAGGCTCTCCGGGACTGTCACGCGGGTCACGTCCGAGTCGTTCGGAGACCTGGCTGATCGGCCGCTGGAGGGCCAGGTGGAGCTGCGGGCCTCCTGGACCCCCGAGGAGCCCGACCTGATTGCTCACGCCCGGGCGTGGGCCCAGGTCCTCGGTCAGGCTGCTGGCCTGATTCCCCCGCCACCGGGCGTCACCCAGCTGCCCCGTCAGAGGTCACCCGGTGGCCTGGGCTGAGACTGCCCACGGCCAGGTCGTCGCTGGGCATCGGCGTCCTGGGCTGATCGTCCGACCCTGCAGAGAGGGTGGCGCGAGCAGAGAGGGTGGCGCGAGCAGAGAGGGTGGCGCGAACAGAGGGGGTGGTGCGCGGCGGTCCAGCCGGTGGTGCGCGGCCTCGTGCCGACTCGGCGCCCACCTCGCGGAGGGCCAGGGTGACGGGGCGGCGTCAGACGAGTGCTGCGGCGTCCGAGGCGTTCAACAGGGTCAGATCGAGGTCCGCGGCGGCCAGCCGCGCTTCCTCGCGGGCACGGAACTCGGCTAGCTCGAACTCGAGCTCTCGTACCCGGCTGCGAAGGCGCCGAAGCTCGGCCTCAACGTGCACGTCAGGTCCGCCGTGAAAGCCGTACAGCGCCTTGCCCATCGAGACTCCTCACCGACGGCCGACAACAGCCGAAAACCCTGATGCGATAGGCAATAGCGTCGCATCGCCCGGCGCGTCCGTCAAGGTCCGCGATATCTCGGCCCGATATGTCCGTCGGAGTGCGGCTGCGCGTCGGCCCCACATGGTCAGAGGATGAAGAAGGACCGGAACCCGCCCTCGGGCTCGCCCCACTGCGTGGTGACGCGCGAGACGTGGCCCGGCCGTCGCACGGGCCCCCGGCCAGAACCGGACAGCCACTCCAGCAGCTTCTCGCACGACGCGCGGGGACCTTCGGCGATGACGAGGACATCGCCGTCGGGAAGGTTCTCCGCGACGCCACGAAGGTCCAGGGTCATCGCGAAGGCGCGGGTGGTGAACCGGAACCCCACGCCCTGGACATACCCGTGGACCCGGACGCTCATCCGCACGGCCTGCTGCTCGCCCCGCTCGGCCACGGATTCAGTCTGCCCGCCTCGGCGGGCGTTGACACCCCGGGCAGAAGTGGCTGGACCGGTTCCCGAATGCCTCGCGCACGATGGGCACCCCACAGCGCGGGCAGGGCTGACCGGCCCGACCGTAGACCGCGAGCCCTCGGCTGAAGTACCCCGAGGCTCCGTTGACGTCCACGTAGAGCGCATCGAACGACGTCCCACCCGCAGCGAGGGCCTGCGACATGACCTCGGTGGCGCAGCCCAGGATCTCGCGGACCGTCCGGGCCGACAGTCGATCCGTGCGGCGCCGGGGATAGACGCCGGCCAGCCAGAGGGCCTCGTCGGCGTAGATGTTGCCGATCCCGGCGACGACGGACTGGTCCAGCAGCAGGCGCTTGACCTCGACCCGACGGCGCCGGATCAGACGCGCGGTGGTCGCGACGTCGAACGCCGGATCGAACGGGTCCCGGGCGATCCCCATCACGGGCGTCGGGACGAGCTCCCCTGTCGGGTCCGCCACCAGGCCGGTCACAGCAAGCCAGCCGAACGTGCGCTGGTCGAGGAACCATCCCGTCGTGGGCCGGAGGCCGGCAGTCGGCACGAGGTCGAAGCGGGCGCGGGCATGGCGATGATCAGCGGCGTCACCGTCGATGCGGAACTGCCCGCTCATGCCCAGGTGCGCGGTCATGACCAGATCGGCGTCGTCGGTGGCCAGCCACAGGAACTTGCCCCGGCGTCGCGCCCCGGTGAACGTCCGGCCCGTCAGCAGGGCCTCGAACTGGGTCGCACCCGCTTCCTGGCGACGGGCCGTCCGGGCGTGCAGGACGGCGACGCCGCCGACAAGCCGGCCCACGAAGTGCTCTGCCAGCCCCCGACGGACGACTTCGACCTCGGGCAGCTCGGGCATCAGCGCCTGGCTGCTCCGGCCTGCCCCGGCGCCCCGTCGGGCTGAGCCTGCCGACTCGACCCCTTCCTGCCGGCCTCGTTCCCCGAACCCCGGCCCCCATCGGCCCGCGAGCCGTTGCCGGGATCAGCGTCCACCGGCCCGCCGGGCATGTTCACGGCGCTCTCGGCGAAGGCGCGGAGCTGGGCATATGCGGCGGCAGCTGCTTCCTGCTCGGCCTGCTTCTTGGACACGCCATGGCCCTCACCGACGATGTCCGACCCGACCGTGACAGTGGCGACGAAGCGCCGATCGTGGTCGGGGCCAGAGGCCACGACGGAATAGGCGGGAACTCCCTTGCCGGTCCGTGCGCCCAGCTCCTGCAGGGAGGTCTTCCAGTCCAGGCCCGCACCCAGCTGGGCAGCCTGGTCCATCCGGTCGTCCAGGAGGCGATGGACCAGCGCGGCAGCATCCTCGAGGCCATTGCCCACGAAGACGGCACCGATGAGCGCCTCGACACAGTCCGACAGGATGGACGCCTTCTCCCGTCCCCCCGTCACCTGCTCGCCACGGCCGAGGAGCAGGTACTTGCCCAGGCCCAGCGACCGGCCGGCCTCGGCCAGGGAGCGAGCGTTGACGACGGAGGCCCGGTACTTGGCCAGGTCGCTCTCCGGCAGGTTCGGGTGCCGGTGGTACAGCGTGTCGGTGACCACGAGACCCAGCACCGAGTCGCCCAGGAACTCCAGTCGCTCGTTGTTCGGCACCCCCCGATGCTCGTAGGCATAGGACCGGTGGGTCAGGGCATGCTCGAGCAGCCCGAGATCGATGTCGACATCGAGCGCCGCCGCGAGGGCGGCCAGATCCACCTGGTCGGGCATGCCGGCCTCAGACGTCGAGTACCTGCCGCTTGGCATAGGTGCCGCACGTCGGGCAGACGCGGTGGGGCAGCTTCTGCGAACGGCACCGGTCGCACAGCACCAGGGTGAGCGGGGCGGCCTTCCACTGGGAGCGGCGGGCGCGGGTGTTGGCGCGCGACATCTTTCGCTTGGGAACGGCCACGTCGGAATCCTTCTCAGTCGTTGCGGACCGCGGCGAGCCGCGCCCACCGGGGGTCGATGGTGTCGTGATGGTGCTCTGGGTCGTCGACCAGCCTGGCCCCGCACTCCGAGCACAGCCCCGGGCACTCGGGCTGGCACAAGGGCGCCAGCGGAAGCGCCAGGACGATGGCGTCGCGCAGCGTGGGCTGCAGGTCGAGCAGGTCACCCGCCAGGAGCGGGAGGTCCTCGTCCGGTGGGCCGGGTTCGTGCAGGTACAGCTCGGTGAGGCCGAAGGTCTCGTCCCAGCTGATGGGGTCCAGGCACCTGGCGCACTCGGCCTGGACCGTCGCGGTGACCGTGCCGGAGACCAGCACCCCCTCGATCACCGCCTCGCAGCGCAGGCGCAGGTCCATCGCGCCGGCCAGGGGCACATGAGCCAGCCCACTGCCGAGATCCGCCGGAGCGGGAGCGGATCGCTCCACCAGCATCATGGCCCCGGCCCGCCGGGCGAGCCCGCGCACGTCCACGACGAGTGGGTCGCGCGGATCGAGCGTGGACATGAGCCTTCCCGACGGTGAGGGGGTTGAGCCGTGCGCCGGTGGCCACCGGCAGGCGCGGAACCGCTCAAGGGTACCGCACGGCGGTGGCGCTCCAGAAATGCCGAAGGCCGCTGCCGCTCGCCGCCTGCGCAGAGCCCGGCGAGGACTTGGTCTCGACAAGCTCGACCGCAGCCCACGCTGGTCGAGCCCGTCGAGACCGAGCCCGTCGAGACCGAGCCCGTCGAGCCTGTCGAGACGACCAGGCCGGTCAACCCCCCATGCCCCGGCCGATCAGCGCGAATGCCTCGACGATCAGCGATTCCGCAGGGGCGAGGGTCGACGTGAGTGGCTCAGCGCGGTGCGAGGTCGGCGCCCCGCTCCCGGATGCGATCACGACCGCGCTGGACGGCGGCGAGGGTCTTGGCGAGGCTGGCCTCGAACGCGGCGAACTTGTCGTCGATGTACTGGTCGACCTCGCGGCGCATCTGCTCGGCGTCGGCCTGTGCCTGGCCTCGGATCTCCTCGGCGCTGACCAGGGCGGCCTGGACGATCTCGTGCTCGCTGACGACCTGCGCGGCCTGCTCCCCGGCCTCGGCGACGATCCGCTCTGCCTCCCGGTAGCCGTCCTCGACCACACCGATCCGGTCGGCGAGGAGCTCCTCGGCCTCCTGGACGGCGGTCGGGAGCATCTGTCGCAGTTCGTCGAGGCGGTCGAGCACCTCGTTGCGGTTGACCACGCACTTGTCCGACATCGGCATGGCCCGGGCGATCTCGAGCATGTCCGACAGATCGTCCAGGACGGTGTAGACGTCGGCGGTCCGGGGGTCGGGGATGACCTGCATCTGGCTCATTGCGCTCCTTGCGATGCCGAGCCCCGCGTGCCCCTGCCGTCGTCGCCGATGAGCGGCACGCCAGGGGTGCGTGGGCCAGATTGCGTGTTGATGTGACCGTGCTCCCGAAGCTTGCCCAGCACAGCCTCGTGCACCCGGGGAGGCACCAGGCCGGTGACGTCCCCTCCGTAGGTCGCGACCTCTTTGACCAGGGAGGACGACAGGTACGAGTACAGCGGATTTGTCGTCACGAACAGGGTCTCGATGCCCGCGAGTCGATGGTTCATCTGGGCCATCTGCAGCTCGTAGTCGAAGTCCGTGATGGCCCGCAGTCCTTTGACGATCGCGTGGATCTCGTGGTCCCGGCAGTAGTCGACGAGCAGGCCGTGGAAGCTGTCGACGTCGATGTTCGGCACGTCCGCGAGCTCGGCGCGCAGCAGCTCGATGCGCTCCTGGACGGTGAACATGCCCGACTTCCGCTTGTTCACCAGGACCGCCACGGTGACGTGGTCGAACAGGCGGGCGGCGCGCTTGAAGACATCGACGTGGCCGTTGGTGACGGGATCGAACGATCCCGGGCAGACGGCCTTCCGCATCAGCTCTCCCCTCGCGACCGCACCGCCAGACCGTACCAAAGGGTCGTCGTTCCGAACGCGATCTTGCGCAGCGCCACGATCCCCGCGGGCCACACAAGAGCATCCGCGTGCGTGGCCCGCTCGACCACCACCACTGCCGAAGCCGCGAGCCAGCCGTGCGGAAGCCCGGCGAGCACCCGCGTCAGCTGCCCGGTGGGCAGGTCGTACGGCGGGTCGGCCAGCACGAGGTCGAACTCCTCGGGGACCCCTCCCAGATGGGCTGCGACCGTGCCGCCGATGACCTGTATCCCCGGCATGCCCACGGCCGCCGCGTTCTGGCGGATGACCGCGACCGCCCGGGCATGTGCCTCCACCAGCACGACCCGCGTGGCACCGCGGCTGGCCGCCTCGAGGCCCAGGGCCCCGGATCCGGCGTAGAGGTCCAGCACGCGCAGCCCGGCGAAGCCCCCGAGCTGATGGTCGAGGGCTGAGAAGAGGGACTCGCGGATCCGGTCGGTGGTCGGGCGGGCCCCCGGTGGGACGGACAGGCGCCGGCCGCGCGCCGAGCCCGCGATGATCCGCGTCACGTCCGCACCAGGTACTCGGCCTGGTCGTCATCGAGCCATCCGGCCAGCTGGGATGCCAGCAGCGGATGGCGGGAGAGGGACGGATCCTCGGCCACGAGGTCCGTCGCCGCCTGGCGGGCTCTCACGATGACCTCTTCGTCCCGCAGGACCGACAGCAGGCGCAGCGCTCGCCGTGCACCCGACTGCGCGGCGCCCAGGACATCGCCCTCGCTGCGGGCCTCCAGGTCGACACGGGAGAGGGCGAACCCGTCGTCGGTCTCGGCGACCGCAGTGAGCCGTGCGCGAGCCGCGGAGTCAGGAGGTGCGTTCGTGACGAGCAGGCACAGGCCCGGGTGCCTGCCGCGCCGGACGCGTCCGCGCAGCTGGTGAAGCTGGGAGATCCCGAAGCGGTCCGCGTCGAGCACGACCATCATGGTGGCGTTGGGCACGTCCACACCGACCTCGATGACGGTCGTCGCCACCAGGACGTCCACGCCGTCGGGACGCCCGGGATCGACGAAGCGGGCCATGACGTCGTCCTTCTCGACCGCGGCCATCCGACCGGTGAGCGCGGCAAGCCGCAGCCCGGACAGCGGACCGTCGGACAGGCTCGGCAGGACGGTGGCGACGGCCGCCCCTGCCGCGGGACCACCCGCTCCCTTCGCCGGGCCCCCGTCGGCCGGGTCGTCCGTGGCCTCGGCGCTGTCGGCGTCGATGCGGGGGCACACCACATAGACCTGCCTGCCCGCCGCCACCTCCTCCCGCGCCCGCTGCCAGGCGCGATCGAGGTGGGCTGGCCGCTCCAGGGCGGGGACGACGTGGGTCGCGGCTGGCGGCCGACCGGCGGGGAGCTCGGCGAGGGTGGAGATGTCGAGCTCCCCGAAGACCGTCATCGCGACGGTGCGCGGGATGGGGGTCGCCGTCATCACCAGGGTGTGCGGACGCATGGCGTCCCCCCGCTCGACGAGGGTGGCACGCTGAGCCACTCCGAAGCGGTGCTGCTCGTCGACCACCACGAGGCCCAGGTCGGCGAACTGGACCTGCTCCTGCAGGAGGGCGTGCGTTCCGACGACGAGTCCCGCCTGCCCGGAGGCTGCATCGAGCAGGGCGGACCGGCGGGCGGCGGCACCCATGGAGCCGGTCAACAGGGCGACGCGCGTGGCCCTGGGATCCCCGCCGAGCATCCCGCCCTGGGCCAGCGGCCCCAGGAGGTCGGCGATCGTGCGTGCGTGCTGGGCCGCCAGCACCTCCGTCGGTGCCAGGAGGGCCGCTTGACCCCCGGCGTCGACCACCTGGAGCATCGCCCGCAGCGCCACGACGGTCTTGCCCGAGCCGACCTCGCCCTGCAGGAGCCGATGCATGGGATGGTCCAGGCTGAGGTCGGCCTCGATGACCTCGCCCACATCGCGCTGTCCCTGGGTCAGCTCGAAGGGCATCCGGGCATCGAAGGCCTCGGCGATCCCGTCGCGCCGGGCAGGACGTGCCTTGGCCGGCGCCCGCGACATCGCGGCGCGTCCCAGGGCGAGCACGAGCTGCACCCCCAGCGCCTCGTCCCAGCGCAGCCGCCTGTCGGCCGCCCCGACCTGGCGCCAGTCCAGCGGCCTGTGCTTCCACTCCAGGGCCTGAGCAAGGCCGATCACGTCGTAGCGCCGTCGCAGCGCCTCGTCGAGGGGGTCGACCAGGCCGTCGAGGTGGGGCAGGACGGTGGCCACCGCTCGGGCGATCTGCCAGCTCGGCACCTTCTCCGTGGCGGGGTACACGGGGATCAGGCGGTTGGCGAAGGACTCGGCCGCCGCCATCCCGGCAAGGGGGTCGGCGTCAGGGCCGTCCGGGGAGGGATCGGCATCGAGCAGCTCGTAGTCGGGGTGGAGCAGCTGGCGCTGGTCGCGGAAGATCCCCACCGTCCCGGCGAAGAGCCCGACCTTCCCGATCCGGAGCCGGTCGACCTGGTGCCGCTGGTTGAAGAAGGTGAGCTGGAGGCTGCCGACCCCGTCGGTGACCCGGGCCTCCACGATCCAACGTGGACGACGCCGCGGACCAAGGTCCCGCAGCCGGACATCGGCGACGCGGGCCAGGACGGTCACCTGATCTCCGACACGCAGATGTGCCAGGTCGCTGAGCTGGCCGCGGGTCTCGTAGCGGCGCGGGTAGTGGCGCAGGAGGTCGCCCACCGTCGCCAGGCCGAGGCCCGCCAGTGCCTTGGCGGCCCGAGGCCCGACCAGACGCCCCAGCGGTTCGTCCAGGGGATCGCCTGTCATCGCCCGGTCCTGACCTGACCCGGCCGACGCCGCGCAGCAGCTGCGGCCCCCACGTCGGCCTACTCGACCCCGATGATCGCGTGCCAGCGCAGCTGGCCGCCCTCGTAGGCGACGACCTCGACGCCCGGGTCCTCCCGGGTCACCCACGCCTCCAGGGCGTCGGCCAGGTGCTCAGGAGCGTCGGCTCCCAGGATGATGGTGATGAGCTCGGCACCGCCGCGGGCCATCATCCGACGCAGTACCCCTTTGCCGACCTCGACGACGTCCGATCCGATCTCCAGGATGTCGCCGCCGATGACTCCCAGCTCGTCGCCCACCCGGCACATCCCCGCAGTGGTCATCGCGTCGCGGACCGCCGTCGTGAGGCCGGCGTACTGCGTGGCCCACGCGGCCCGGGTCATCGCTATGACGTCGTCGTCGAAGTCCTCCTGCACGTTGTGGACCGCGACGGCGGCCAGCGACTGCACGATCGAGCGCGTCGGGATGACCGACACGCGACGGCCCGAGTCCCGCGCCGCGACCCCGGCTGCCTCGGCCACGGGCAGCGAGTCCTTGTCGCTGGTCAGCAGGATCACCTCGTGCGCTCCCGTCGCCTCGATGCCGGCGAGCATCTCTGCGGTCGAGGGGCGCCCCAGCTGTGGCGCGCGGACCGCGGTCACCCCCGAGGCCTCCAGGAGGTCCACGACTCCAGGGCCGTGGGCGACGACGACGAGACCGCGGCCGGTGGATGCCTGCGGGTCGATCACGTCGGACAGGTACGTGATGCGGATGCGGTGCGGATGACCCGCGGCGATGGCCGCCTCAACCGCGGCACCGGCGTCGTCGACGTGGACGTGGACGTTCCACAGGCCGTCGCCGCCGACGACCACCAGGGAGTCGCCCAGATGCGACAGCCGCGTCTTGAGCGGACCCATCGCGTCGTCGAGCGCGTCGAGCAGGAACATGACCTCGTAGGCGGGACCGCCGTAGCCGTGGACGTCGGCTGGGTGGTCGCCGTTCCCGTCGGGCTGCGGCTCCTTGCGCTCGAACTCGGGCAGCTCGGTGCGCTGGCCGCTGATCGCCTCGAGAAGGGCATCGCTGAGCACGACGTACCCACGGCCGCCCGCGTCGACGACGCCCGCCCGTCGAAGGGCCTCGAGCTGCTCGGTCGTCGCCGTCAGCGCGGTGCGGGCGGCGCCGGCTGCGGCGTGGGCGACGGCGCCCAGATCCCCGTCGGTGTGGTCCGCGGCGATCAGGGCCGCATCGGCGGCCGCGCGCGCGACCGTCAGGACCGTGCCCTCCTTCGGCTCGGAGACCGCGCCGTGCGCCGCGTCGGCGGCTCGGCTGAGCCCCGTTGCCAGCCACCTGCCCTCGAGCCGCCCCTCCGCATTCTCCGGGAAGGTCCCTGACAGGCCGCGGACCAGCTCGGACATGATGACCCCGGAGTTGCCGCGTGCCCCCAGGAGCATCCCTCGCGCCAGGGCGGCCAGGTGCGCGCGCCCCGGGTCGGTGGAGGCGCCCTCGATCGCGGACATGGCCTCGACCCCGGCCTCCAGGGTCAGGAACATGTTGGTCCCGGTGTCACCATCGGGAACCGGGAAGACGTTCAGCGCATCGATCGCGCGGCGATGCGTGCGCATGCCCTCCAGAGCCAGCGCCGCCCACTGCACCAGCGCCTCCGGGTCGAGCTCGGTGCGCATCGGCCTCCTTCCGCACCCTTCTGCCGCTGCGGGTGAGCCGACCCTACTGCCCGGAGGCGTCCCTGGGCGGCCCCTGAACGGCGGGGCGAGCCATCGCTCGGGCAGTCACGATCACTGACCGGCACGTGCCGGCCGGCCCGATCGCGCTCAGTCGTGCGTGGGGCGGACGAACAGCTGGACCACCACAAGCCCCACGAGGAAGGCGACGGCGGGGACGATGGCCGCCTCTGCCATCGCCCGGGTGAAGGGCTCCGCCAGCGCGGCGGGCAGCGACCCACCGGTCGACCCTCCCTCCGAGGTCACGGCGGCCGCCTGGGGCAGGTGCGCGGCCAACCGACTGGAGATCGCTGCCGCTATCGCCGCAGAACCGAGCACGGCCCCCACCTGACGGGTCGCGTTGTAGACGCCCGCGCCCGCGCCGGCCGAGGTGAGCGGCAGGTTCCTGGTGGCCGTCGCGGCCAGCGGCGCCCAGAGGAAGGCGTTGCCCAGGCCGAGCAGCGCCGTGACGAGCAGCAGCTGCCACAGGGGCGTGGTCGGCGCCATCACCCAGGCGAGCATGAAGATCGACAGTGAAGCGAAGGCGAAGCCGACCGACGTGAGAGCTCGCGGGTGGACCCGGTCGGTGAGGCGACCCACCACCGGGGCCAGGAACGCGGTCACGACTGCCATCGGGACGAAGAGCAGGCCCGACTGCGTGGCGTCGTAGCCGCGCACCGTCTGGGTCCACAGCATGAGGGGGAACGCCATGGCGGTCACCGCGAACGAGACGGTGGAGATGCCCAGGTTGGACACAGAGAAGTTGCGGTCACGGAACAGGCTCAGCGGCACCAGCGGCTCACGACTGTTCCTGGCCTGCCACGTGAGGAAGACCCCCAGGACGACCAGCCCCGCGCCGATGAGCATCGGCACCGTGAGCCATCCGGTGATCGTGCCCCAGTCGTAGCGCTCGCCCTCCTGGATGCCGAAGACGATCAGGAACATCGCCACCGCGCTGAGCACCACGCCGAGCCAGTCGAACGAGTGGCTGTGAGTCTCCAGGCGCGGGACGAGCCGGGCGGCCAGGACGAAGCCGACCACGCCGATGGGGACGTTGATGAAGAAGATCCACTCCCATCCGACCTGGTCGACGAGGATGCCGCCCAGGACGGGCCCGACGAGGGTGGCGACACCGGCGGTGGCTCCCCACAGGGCCATCGCCTTGCCCCGGCTGTTGGCCGGGAACGTCCGCGTGATGACGGCCATCGTCTGGGGCGTCATGAGGGAGGCGCCGAGGCCCTGGAAGATGCGGGCGACGATGAGCCACTCGACCGTCCCGGTCAGGCCGCACCAGAGCGACGAGAGCGTGAAGATCGTCAGGCCCGTCAGGTAGACGTTCTTCGGCCCGAAGCGGTCCCCGAGTCGTCCGGTGATGAGCAGCGGCACCGCGTAGGCCAGCAGGTAGGCGCTCGTCACCCAGATGACCGAGTTGTAGTCCGTGGCCAGGTCGTCGCGGATCGCCGGGGTGGCGACCGAGACGATCGTGGAGTCCACCAGGATCATGAAGAATCCGATGACCAGGGCCCAGAGGGCGGGCCAGGGGTTGCTCGGCAGGGTTGGTGGGCCGGCGGCCTCCGGCGTGGTCAGCTCCACGGATCCCATGGGAAGTCCCTTCGTCCGATGCGTTCGATGAGGTCGCGGGTCCAGGCCAGCTCGGCCCGACGCATCGCGACGACGTGCTCGCGGCCGATCAGGTAGACGACGGGCTTGTCCGCGACGGTGGGCGCTGCCTCGAGGCTCGCCAGGTCGTTCGCCAGGGCCCGACACCGCTCCTCGAGGGCGGCCACGGCCTCGTCGGCGGTGAGGTTGTGTGCTTCTGTCAGGGCGTACGGGTATGTCGGGAACTCGCGCTGGGGATGTGCCAACCGGTCGCGCACCCATCCCCGGACCACGGCGTCACCGGGCCCGGTGACCCGATAGGTGGTGCGCTCGGGGCGGTTCCCCTCCCGTTGCGTCCCCACCTGCTCGATCAGAAGATCACGCTCGAGGCGGTCGACCGTGTGGTACAGCGAGCCGGCCCGGACCTTGATGAGCTCGTCCAGGCGTCGCTCCCGCAGGAGCTGCGCCATCTCGTAGGGGTGCATGGGCCGCTCACGCAGCAGCGCGAGGACCGCGATCGCCAAGGGAGTGTGCATGCGGATGATCCATTCTGAATATTCCGCGTGGAACAATAGGTCGACGAATCGGCAGGGTCAACCGACGTGATTTGGCCCGCCACTGGCGGTTCCGGTAGCCTTGCCCAGATCGGCGGCGCGCTCGCGCCTGGCTCGATCATCCGATCCACCGCGAACTGGAGTACGACATGGCTGCCACCTGCGACGTCTGCGGCAAGGGCCCCGGATTCGGCAACAGCATCTCGCACTCGCACCGCAGGACCTCGCGACGCTGGAACCCGAACATCCAGCGCGTGCGCACCGTCGTCGGCGGCACCCCGAAGCGCCTGAACGTGTGCACCTCGTGCATCAAGGCCGGCAAGGTCACGCGCGCCTGAGTCCGCGCCCCCCGCAGCCCGAGCCCGCGCCGGTCGAGCCCGTCGAGACCAGGCAACCCGAGCCCGCGCCACCCGAGCCCACGCCGGTCGAGCCCACGCCGGTCGAGCCCACGCCGGTCGAGCCCGTCGAGACCAGGCAACCCGAGCCCGCGCCACCCGAGCCCACGCCGGTCGAGCCCACGCCGGTCGAGCCCGTCGAGACCGAGCGACCCTCCACGATCCGACCCGCATGGTCTCGACAGGCTCGACCAACACTGGCCGCATGGTCTCGACAGGCTCGACCAACACTGGCCGCAAGGTCTCGACAGGCTCGACCAACACTGGCCGCAAGGTCTCGACAGGCTCGACTGGCGCAAGGCTGCTCGACGCAAGTGGCCCGCGTCGGGAGCCGGAGGGGTCCGCGAGCCAGGGTCCCGGCTCGCACGTCACGGCTGTCCGCCTCACGTCCTCACCGGCGGTGCGGTCGTCCGAGTGACCGGGACCCGCTGTACCCCTGACCCCCGCTGATGGGCGTCAGTGGAGAGGCCGTCAGCCCGCGAAGTGATCGTGCCCGCCCGGCCCCCGCGGGATCCGGCCGTCCACGACGACGCCCGCCTCGGGCAGAGTCTCCTGATCGGCCACGTCGACCACACGGCCCACGATGACGAACCCCTCGGGCACCGCATCGGAGGGGAACGTCGCGGCGACGGCGTGGTCCTCCCCCCCCGTCAGCACCCAGATGAGCGGCTCGGCGTTGAACGCGGCCGCGGCGCCGGCGACCGGCTCGCTGACGATCAGCTGCTTGGAGTCGACTTCGATCACGACCGATGATGCCCTGGCGATGTGGCGCAGGTCGGCGATGAGCCCGTCGCTGACATCGATCATGGCCGTGGCCCCCGCCGCGGCGGCCTCGCGGGCCAGGTCGTAGGGCGGCTGTGGCCGGCGGTGGGCGTCCACAAGAGCCCGGGGGGTTCGGAACCCTCGGGAGAGGATCGACAGCCCGGCCGCGGCCCAGCCCAGCCGGCCGGCGACGCCGACCACGTCACCAGCCCGGGCCCCGGACCTCAGGACGGGGGCTGCCCCGGCGAGGTCGCCGATCGCCGTCGCTGAGACCACGATCCGATCGCTGCGGACCAGGTCCCCGCCCACGACCGTCGCACCCTCGGCGGCTGCCTCGTCGTGCACGCCCTGGTAGAACGCCTCGATCCAGTCCGAGGGCAGATCCGGGGGAACCCCGAGGGCGATGACCAGCGTGGTCGTCCGCCCGCCCATGGCTGCGATGTCGACCAGGCTTGCAGCGGCCGTCCGCGCGCCCACATCCTGGGGCGATGACCAGTCTCGGCGGAAGTGGCGACCTTCGACGAGCATGTCTGTGCTCACGACCGCGCGGCCGTCGGGCACGCCCACCACAGCGGCGTCGTCGCCGATCCCGACGAGCACACCGGAGGTGCCCAGGGCACCCTTGCGGGCGGGGACGCGGGGGCTGGCGGGCGGGGGCAGTGCTGCCTTGATCCGATCGATGACGGCGAACTCCCCCAGTTCGCCTACCGTGGCGCCACTGGCCATGCTTCCTCCCGCGGATGAGCGAGCGGCCGCACGGGCGGTGCGGGCCGGTCAGGGCAGGACGCTACGCTGACAGGCGATGTCCGGGGACAGCAGGGTGCGCCGGAGGCTGCGCCAGGTCGCCGGCATCGCGGCGATCCTGCTGGCCGTGCCCGTGCTCGGCGGGTGCAGCCGCCCGGTGGCCGTCGATCCTCCCGCAACCGACGCCGACACCGTGCACACCTGCGCGGACTTCACGGCCGCCCTGCCCTCCTCCATGTCCACGGCTGGCCAGCGACGCGACGTCCGACCGGATTCTGAGCTGACAGCCGCGTACGGCGATCCGCCGGTGACCATCCGCTGCGGGGTGTCCCGGCCGGCCACGCTCGAGGCTACGTCCACCCTGGTCACGGTCGATGGCATCGACTGGTTCCCGGAGCAGCTGAGCGCGGGCTGGCGCATGACAACGACCGGACGGGCCGCGAACGTCGAGATCGCCGTCCCGGCCAGCCAGGGACCGGCGCCCTCCGTGGCCGCAGACCTGACGGCCGTGATCGAATCAACCATCCCCACGGTGCGCGGCTGACCGTCTTCGCCGAAGCCCTTGACGCGAGGAGGAATCCGGCAGTGCCCGAGACCTGGGACGATCGGGTGGCGAAGGCCGCCGCCTCCCTGGTGAAGCGCGGACATGTCGACCCGGTCGTGGCCGTCGACTGCGCCGGGGGCCGCTTGGGGTCCGGGGACATGGACCAGCGGTGGGAGATCGGCTCGATCACCAAGGTCCTGACGTCCCTGCTGCTGGCCCAGCTGGCGCAGCAGGGCGTCGTCGCGGTCGGGGACCCCATCACACGCTGGCTGCCGGCGGGCACCCGACTGGCCTCCGGGCTGGAGCAGGTCACCCTGGAGCACCTGGCCAGCCATCGCTCGGGCCTGCCGCGGCTGCCACCCGGCCTGGGTGGCTTCAGCCTGTCGCGCGCTCACCTGGTCGACCCGTACGCGGGAATCGATGACGAACGGCTCATCGCCGCGCTGGCCCAGACCCGACTGCGCGGAACCCCCGGGAAGGTGGGAGTGCACTACTCCAACTTCGGAGCCGGCATCCTCGGCCACCTGCTCGGGATCGCCACGGGCGAGGGGTACGAGGCCTCGCTGGCCTCCGAGATCCTGGAGCCGCTGGGACTCCCGCACACCTCGCTCGACGACGAGGGGCTGCATCAGGGCAGGTATCGCGGCAAGCCCGTCGGGCCCTGGCACCTGGCCTCGCTCGCCGGCGCCGGGGGTCTGCGTTCCACGGCGACGGACCTGCTCACGCTCCTGGGCGCCGTCCGCGAGGGCAGCGGCCCACTCGGGCCGGCGATCGCCGAGACGCTTCGGCCGCGCGGGAAGGTGGGGTCCACCCAGGTCGGACTCGGCTGGTTCATGCTCGGCGACGGCGACCTGCTCATGCACGACGGCGGCACGCTGGGCGCGCGGACGGAGGTGCGCCTCGAGCGGCATTCGGGGACCGCGGTCGTGGTCCTCGGGGACGGGCGGCGCGGGACTGCCCGGGCCGCCGCGATGCTGCTGGACCCGCGACGTCGCTGAGCCTAGCTCGGGCGCGGAGTCCGTCTCGGGAAGGCCGGCGTGCGGCCCTCCTGGGCGTGCTGGACGGCAGCCGGGGATGCGATGCCCGTCGCCATGGCCTGGACAAGCCTCTACCCAGGCGATGGCCGTTTGCGGCGGCCATCGTGCCAGCGCACGCCTTCCCAGTGAGCCTGCTGGTGGTCCGATCCTTCGTCCGGCCAAGGCACCTCTGGGCATGCCTCCGGGGCTGGAGTCTCCGGGGGCATCGCAAGGACTCCAGGCCGGCGAGGTTCGTTCCCCGTCCCGCGCCGAGTTGCGGACCTTGGATTCATGAGTCCGACAATCATGAGTCTGGGCATTGACCGATGCATCGAACATTAGTACGATTCAGGTGTCCAATCGAGGAGGGTCCGGAAGCTGAGACGACGGGGGTCGTGGATGAGACGTTCAGAGTCGAACGGTGCCGAGTCGAACGGTGCCGAGTCGAACGGTGCAGGGACGGGTGATGTCGGCACGGGCGGCACAGGCAGCGCCGGGAGTCGTACGGAGCCGCGTGCCCCCAGGACGGCAAGCGCCGACATGCACGGTGTCGATGTCGGAGATGCGGTGTCGATGCTGCGGACGGCAGTGGCCGCGGTCTGTTCCCTGCCCATGCCGCGGGGGTTGGGCTCCGGGCCGGTCCTCGATGAGCGGATCTCCGTTCTGGCCGGCTCGATGAGCGAGCTGGGGCGGGATCTGGCGCTGGCGATGGCCACCCGCGAGGGCCAGGCCGCGACGGAGGGCCCGGCGGACAGCCGACGGCAGGCCGTCCTCGCCGGGATGCCGGAGCCGCAGGCCCAGACCCTGCGCGCCGTCGGGAGGTTCGCCAGTGGATGCCCGGTGGTGCAGCGGGCGTGGCGCTCGGGGGAGATGAGCCAGGAGCAGGTGCAGATCCTCGGGATGGCAGCGAGCACCCTGCCCGACGATCAGGCCACGGAGCTCGTGGAGAGAGTTGTACCCCTGCTCCGGGGGTTGGATGCCCGGACGACGCGGCGGGTCGTCGGGGTCGTGGTCGACCAGCTGGCACCCGAGGACCAGGAAGCCACTGACCGCGCGGAATATGCCGCCCGGCACCTTACTTGGACCGGGATCAGCGGCGGACTGACCATCCAGGGCTTCCTGCCCACCTTGGAGGGGGCCGCCTTCAGGGCCGCCATCGAAGCCATGGCCGAGAGCCTGCGCATCGCCGGTGACGGGGTTCGGGTCGGTCAGCGCCGCGCCGACGCGCTGGCCGAGATCGTGGCCCGGGCCGCCGCCCACGGGTTGCCCACCGGCGGTGGGCTGCCTGCTGCGGTCACCCTGACCGTGCCGCTGGGCGAGGCGGAGCGGATCGCCACCCGCGACCCTTCGGCTTACGGCTGCAGCGGGCAGCGGCGGCCTCGGGGCCCGGCGCGGGTGGACGACCTGCCCCACGGCCCCACCCACACGATCGGGGACGCCGCGGTCCGGTTCGCGCTGTGTGCCACCGCCATCACCCCCATGATCATCGGACCCCGCCCAGTGGCAGGCGCACCACCGGGGCCGCACACCGGCACCGGGAAGCCCGGTGGCGGACCGGCGACTCGGAGCCCTGGGCCCGGCGCGGAGGATGACGTGATCGTCGATGTTCGCGACAACCCCACCGGCCGAGGGAGCCCGACCGGCACCGCAGGCGCATCCCACGGAGCGGCGTTCTGGGCACCACCCGATGCAGGCAGGTCAACGCCACGGTGCGGTGCGGACGGGTGGGCATCACCGCCCGATGTCGGGAGGGCAACGGCACCGCCCGATGCAGACCGGTCGGCGTCACCGCCCGGTACCCCGGTAGATCACGCCCCGGGCTCGCTGATGGGCCTGATCGCCACGACGCAGGTGGAACCGCTGGCCGTCGGCCGCGCGGTGCGCCTGGCCACCGCCGCCCAGCGCCGCGCGTTGCAGCAGCGCGACCAGGGATGCGTGATCCAGGGCTGCCAGATCCCCGCCGCCTACACCCAACCCCATCACGTCACCCCCTGGACCTGGGAGGGCCCCACCGACCAGGAGAACCTGGCCAGCTGCTGCTGGGTCCACCACCGACAGATCGAGCTCGGACTCATCCAGCTCATGCGCCGACTCCCCGGCACGGAGGCACCCCCCGGAGCGCTCGAGCACCCCCATTGGTGGGTCATCCCCTCGCAGTCACGGCTCCTGAATGATGGGACTGAGGTTCGGCCCGGCTTGCAGGCAGCAAGGACTGACGGGTGCTCGACGTCCTGACACGCGCGACCCTTCGCAGATCGGGTGTGGACCACGCCCGGGCGGACGGAGACCACCTGCACGTGGGCGGCGACCGACCTGACCGGTCGCCGCTGGAGGCGCGTCGGTCAGCGCAGACCGGTCCCTCGCCGCAGCGCGTCCTGGATGAGGTGGTCGATCAGGTCCGCGTAGGACAGCCCGGAGGCCTGCCACATCCGGGGGAACATCGAGATGGGGGTGAACCCGGGCATGGTGTTCACCTCGTTGACGATCGGGCGACCGTCGGCGGTGATGAAGAAGTCGACCCGCGCCAGGCCCTCGCACGTCAGGGCCTCGAACGCGGTCACCGCGCGCGCCTGCACCTGCGCCAGCAGGGCCGCGTCGAGGTCGGCCGGGACGATCAGCCGGACGGCGTCCTCCAGGTACTTGGCGGCGAAGTCGTAGAAGTCGTGTCCCCCGCCGACGACGATCTCCGCGCAGAGGCTGGCCCGCGGCCCGTCCGGCCCCTCGATGACTCCGCACTCGATCTCCCGCACATCGACCAGGCCCGCCTCCACGATGACGCGGGGGTCGTGCTCCCGCGAGGCCTCGATGGCGGAGGCCAGCTCGTCGGGCTCCGACACCTTGCTGATTCCCATGCTCGACCCGGCACGAGCTGGCTTGACGAAGACCGGCAGCCCGAGGGTGAGCACCCGATCGATCGTCGCCTGGCGATCCTCACTCCAGTCCCGCTCGGAGATCAGCTCGTAGGGCCCGACCTCCAAGCCGGCGGCGGCCAGCGATGCCTTCATGTGGCCCTTGTCCATCGCAGCCGCTGAGGCGAAGACCCCTGAGCCCACATACGGGATCCCGGCGAGCTCGAGGAGGCCCTGGATCGTCCCGTCCTCACCGAACGGACCGTGGAGCAGCGGAAAGGCGACGTCGATGCCAGCGAGGGCACCACCCCGGGCGAGGGCCACTGGGTCCGGGGGCAGGAGCAGAGCCTCTCCTTCGGACACCTCCGGAAGGACGCCGTCGATGATCCGCAGGGCCTCGGGATCATCGGCGACCCGCACCCAGGCACCTGCCCGGGTGATGCCGACGAGCACCGGCTCGAAGCGTTGTCGATCCATCGCGGCCAGGACGCTGCCGGCGCTCACGCAGGAGATCGAGTGCTCGCTGCTGCGCCCACCGAACAGGACCGCCACCCGCACACGACGCCGATCAGCCACGGTCCCGACCCTAGCGGCGGACTCACCCGGGGCGTCCGGGGAGCGGGCAGGGCCAGACCGACTGGTCACAGCGGGCAGGCCGTCGGGCTATGGGGATGGCGGGGAGCGGCCGACGGGCCGGGACGGCGCCGTTGGCCGGAAGCAGACGGCCGGCCTCTCCCGCGACGTCCGGGGAGGAGGGGCCAACCCCATCGCGCCGGCGCGGATCGTCCGGGAGGCCCGACGGCGTTCCCCCGACTGCTCCGCAGGGCGACCCATCCCCGGGGCCCGACGCGGCACGCGGCGGCTCCCAGTGCCCGCGGCACGTGACGATGGCTATGGTCTGCGCGCAGGAGGCGTCATGGTGAGCGAACCAGTCAGCCCGGGTGGAGCGGAGGCCGACGTGCCGAGCGGGGCCGATCGCGTCGCTGGGTCAGCAGCCCCGTCGGGGCTTCCGGAACCCGCGCCCAGTGACGGGCGCGACGACGGCACCTCGGACCGGGTCCTTGCCCCCGCGACGCTGGCCGTGGCCATCGGGCGGCCCGCCCGCGAGCCCGGCGAGCCCGTCAACGTTCCGCCCGTGCTGACATCGACCTACGCGGCCGGCGGCGAGGTCGAGTACTCACGCCACGGCAACCCGACCTGGAGCGCGCTGGAGGATGCGATCGCCGCACTGGAGGGGCCGGGCGCCCTGGCTGTCACCTTCGCCAGTGGGATGGCGGCGACAGCTGCCGTGCTCGAACAGGCCGCCGTCGGCGCCACGGTCGTGATCCCCCGCGTCGCCTACAACGGCACGCTCGGACTGCTGGACCGCTGGGCCGAGGCTGGTCGTCTGCAGCTGATCCGGACCGACGCGCAGCCCGAGGCGATAGCGCGGGCCGCAGCTCGGGCGCCGCAGCTGCCGGCGACGTCCGGACCGGGGGTCGTGGTGTGGATCGAGACGCCCTCCAACCCGATGCTCGACGTCATCGACATCCGCGAGGTGGCTGCCGCGCTGCCCGTGTCCGCCCTGCTGGTCGTCGACTCGACGTTCGCCACCCCCCTGGGTCAGCGTCCCCTCGACCTCGGCGCGCACGTCGTCGTGCACAGCGCGACCAAGTACCTGTCCGGTCACTCCGATGTGCTGTTGGGCGCCTGCCTGACCCGGGATCCCCGGATGCGCGATGGCCTGCAGGCCGCGCGCACTCTGGTCGGCGGCATCCCGGGGACGATGGAGGCGTGGTTGGCACTGCGAGGCCTGCGCACGTTCCCCCTGCGCTGGGAGCGCTCGTGCGCGAACGCCTCGGAGCTGGCGCGGCGCTGCGCCGCGCACCCGGCCGTGACCTCCGTGCGCCACCTCGGCCTGCCAGGCGACGTGGGACATGAGCTGGCCGAGCGCCAGATGGAGTCCTTCGGGGCGATCGTCACCATCACCGTCAGGGGTGGCGCCCAGGGCGCTGATCGTGCGGTCGCGGGAGCTCGGCTCTGGCTGAACGCGACGAGCCTGGGCGGCGTGGAGTCGAGCCTCGAGCGCCGACGACGCTGGCCGCAGGAGAGCACTGACGTGCCGGACGACCTGATCCGGCTGAGCGTCGGCATCGAGGACGTCGAGGACCTGTGGGCCGACCTGAGTCAGGCACTCGACCGGGCCTGACCGGAGGATCTGGAGCCCACCCATGCGGTGACTGCCCATGGTCCAGCCCTCACCTGCCGAGGCAGGTCGAGGGCGCGCCCGCTCCCGAAGTTCCTTTGCGCCCGAGCTACTCCGCGCCCTGCTCCGGCTTGGTCTCGCGCGACATGAGGTTGTCGAGCATCTCGCCGGGCGCCATGCCCTCGTGGACGACCTTGACCACCTGCTCGGTGATCGGCATCTCCACGCCGTGGGAGTGCCCCAGCTCCAGGATCGGCTGGCAGGACTTGACCCCCTCGCAGGTCTGCTTGGTGACCGCGACGGTCTCGTCGACCGTCAGTCCGCGGCCCAGGTTCTCGCCGAAGGTCCGATTGCGCGACAGCGGCGAGGAGCAGGTCGCGATCAGGTCGCCCATGCCGGCCAGACCCAGGAACGTCATCGGCTTGGCGCCCAGCGCGACGCCCAGCCGCGACATCTCGGCGAGGCCACGCGTGATCAGCGAGGCCTGCGAGTTCGCCCCGTAGCCCAGGCCCACGGCCATGCCGTTGGCCAGCGCGATGACGTTCTTCACCGACCCGCCGATCTCCGCGCCGACCACGTCCGTGGTCCAGTAGGGGCGGAAGTACTGCGTGGTGCAGGCGTCCTGGAGCCGCTTGGCCGAGGCTTCGTCGGGACACGCGACGGTGGTCGCGGCTGGTGCCCGCTGCGCGATCTCGCGCGCGAGGTTCGGCCCGGAGACGACGGCGACCCGATCTGCCGGGATGCCGCCGTCCTGCGCGATGACCTCGCTCATCCGGCGCATGGTGCCCAGCTCGATGCCCTTCATGAGTGAGACCACGACCGAGTCCGGGGTCATGAACTGACGCCACGGGGTCAGGTTCATCGCCAGGGTCTGCGCCGGGATGGCCAGGATGATGAGGGAGGCACCGTCGAGGGCCTCGGCGGGGTCCCCGGTGGCCCGCATCTGCTCGGGCAGCGGGATGCCGGGATGGAACAGGTCGTTCGTGTGGGTCGAGTTGATCGACTCCTGGACCTCGGGCTCACGCGCCCAGAGGACGACGTCTCCACCGGCGTCGCAGAGGACCATCCCGAACGCCGTCCCCCACGAGCCGGCGCCCATCACCGCAACACGAGCCATCAGAAGTCCTCCTTCGCTTCGGCCGCGGCCTGGCGCTTGCGCTCCGCGGCCCAGTCAAGTCGTTCCGCCGGCGGGGTCTCGCCGCGGATGTCTGCCAGCATGCTGGTGATCGCATCCATCAGCCGCCCGGTGCCCTCCTCGAGCAGGGTCTTGGTGATGCGCTTGCCACGCAGGTCGTCGATGTCCACCGGAGGTCCCACGCGGACCTGGATGAGCTTGGGGGGAAGCAGCCACAGCTCCTTCGCGTAGGGAGCCATGATCTTGTTGGCTCCCCACTGCGCGATGGGGATCAACGGGGCCTCGGCTGCCAGGGCCACGCGCAGCGCTCCGGTACGGCCCTTCATCGGCCAGACATGCGGGTCGCGGGTCAGCGTCCCCTCCGGATACATCACGAGGCACTCGCCCTTGCGGACGGCCTCGACCGCGACCGCCAGCGCCTTGGCCGGATCGGCCTCCCGGGCCACGGGGATCTGGCCGGCGCCCTTGATGATCTGCCCGACGACCGGAACCTCGAACACCGACTGCTTGCCCATGAAGCGCGGCGGCCGCCCGCTGTCGTGCAGGAAGTGCGCCATGACCAGGGGATCGATCCAGGAGATGTGGTTCGGCGCCACGACGATGCCCTGGCCGTGCCTGCCCAGGTGCTCCTGCCCCCGCCAGTCCCGCCGCGTGAGGGCCATGGCCCACGGCCATGCGACGAGCTCGACCGACCGGTAGGGAACCCCCAGGGACATGTTCAGGGTCTTGAGAACCATCGCCACCTCCGCGTAGTCCGAGGGCAGTCATGCCGGGGTCCCAGACGTCAGGGCCGTCGGATCTGACGGCACTGGCCACCGTATACCGCGACAACCCGCGACCGCCGGGCCAGCGCGGGCCGCCCCCGAGCCGGGTTGGACGGGGCCATCAGCCGGGCGGCACGCCCGTGCCAGCGCGCCCCACGTGGTGCGCCCGGCTTGCCGGGGGCATGTCGTCGGCGTGCTTGGATCGGGGGCGTGTCGGACGTGCGGGCCTTCAGGGTGATCGTCCCGGTGAAGCGGTTCGCCGAGGCCAAGTCGCGCATGGACATCCGGGCGCCCGCGCTGACCGTGGGCCACTGCGGTCCTCTCGGGGCTCCTACCACCCTGGCGCCGGGCGCCGCAGAGGGCCGCACACTCCCGCGCGGCAGGGTGGGACCCCGGCTCGCCGAGGCAATGCTGGCTGACACACTGGCCGTCCTGGCCGGGGCGCGGTCCGCAGAGAGGATCGTGCTGGTGTCCCGCGAGCCGGTTGCGGCATCGATGGCTCGGGAGCGGGGACTGGCCTGCGTGCGCGATCCAGGCTTGGGGCTGAACGAGGCGCTCCGCGTCGCCATCGAGCTCGACCGAGGCAGCAACCCCTCTCGGCGCACCGCCGTGATCCCGACCGATCTGGTCGCCCTCACACCTGATTCCCTGGACGCGCTCCTGGGTGCCGTCGACCACCCGAGATGGTTCGTCCCGGACGCCAGCACGACGGGCACCGCCCTGCTGGGCCTGCCGGGAGGGTCGGCGGCGGGCGCGATCCTCTCCCACTTCGGCGAGGGCTCAGCCAGTCGGCACCGCGCCGCCGGGTTCGTACCGGTCGCATGGCCACCCGGTGCGGACCTGACCGACGCGGATACTCCCGAGGACCTGCGCGGTCGCCGGCTCGGCCCCGCGGTGACCCGGCTGGTGTCCGAGATCATGGCGCCACAGGCTTGGGTGGGCCCCAGCCCCATGCCCTGCTGAGTCTCCTGCCCTGCTGAGTCTCCTGCCCTGCTGAGTATCCGAAAGGGCCCCAGACATGGCGCAGGGTCCTCACAGGCCGCAGGGTCCTCACATGGCAGAGGGTCCTCGGACGTGGTCTCCAAGGCCCCTCTGGCAGCCGGTCGTTCGACTGATGCCGGCGGATGGCTGACTACTGCGCGGCAGTTCCCTCGGTGGCAGGTCCCTCGGCTGCGGGCGGAGCCTCGGTGGACGCCTCCGCAGGAGCAGGGGCAGCCGCCTTCTTGGCTGTCGTGCGCTTGACCGGGGCCTTCCTCGCGGTCGTCCCATCGGCGGTCGTGCGCTTGGCCGGGGCCTTCCTCGCGGTGGCTGCGGCGCCAGTCGTCCCGGCCGCGGCGGTCTTGCGGGGGGCCGCCTTGCGTGCGGTCGTCTTCTTGGCCGCGGGGGGCGGAGCCGACGCGGCCGACGCCTCCACGACCGGTGCGGCCTCCGCAGGGGCGTCCGTAGCCGCAGCGCCGCCCTTGCGGGTCACCTTGCGCACGACGCTCTCGGCGGCGTCACCAGCGCCGCGGGCCGCCCGGACCGCCTGCTCAGCGATGCTCTTCTCGCCGCTCACCAGAGCCTTGAAGTCCCCACCCGGACGGAACTTCGGCACAGCGGTCGCCACCTTGCGGATGGCCTCCCCAGTGCTCGGAGTGCGATAGGTCCGGGCCGGACGGGACACCTTCTCGAAGACGCCGAAGCCGCTGATCGAGACCTTCTGGCCCTTGGCCACCGCCTCGGTGATCGCGTCGACCACCGCCTGGACGGCCTCGCCTGCGTCCTTCTTGCTGGCATCGATCCGTCCGGCCACAACTTCGACCAGTTCGGCCTTGTTCATCAGCGATTCATCCTCCGCGATCGCAGCCGGAAGAGCGTTCCGGACACTGGGCTGTTGGGCGCGCAGGTTACACCCCGCGCCACGGACACGTTACGCGGTGTGCGGCTTGAAGCTGGGACGCACCCGCTCGAAACGGTCGATGAGGTCGGCACTCTGCAGCGTCAGGCCGATGTCGTCCAGGCCCTCGAGCAGCCGCCAGCGCACGTAGTCGTCGATCTCGAAGGGCGCGACGAGCGCGGGGCCGGAGTCGCCCGACACCGAGACCGTACGGGACGCGAGGTCGACCGTGACCTGCGTCGCCGGATCGGCCTCGCATGCGGCCCAGATGCGCTCGACCACGTCCTGGTCCACGACGGCGGTGAGCAGGCCGCCCTTGCCGGAGTTGCCCCGGAAGATGTCGGCGAACCGCGAGGAGATCACCACCCTGAAGCCGTAGTCCTGCAGCGCCCACACAGCGTGCTCCCGCGACGATCCGGTCCCGAAGTCCGGACCGGCGACGAGGATCGTGGCGTCGGCGCGGGCAGGGTCGTTGAGGATGAACGTCGGGTCCTTGCGCCAGGCCGCGAAGAGCGCGTCCTCGTAGCCGTGCCGGGTGATCCGCTTGAGGTAGCGCGCCGGGATGATCTGGTCGGTGTCCACGTTGCTCGCGCGCAGCGGCACGACCGTCCCGGTGTGGACGGTGAACTTGTCCATGTCGATTCCCTTCCCGTGGATCCGTCGCGTCAGGCCACGTTGGCCAGGTCGGCAGGCGAGCTCAGGGTGCCGCGGATGGCGGTGGCGGCCGCGACCTGCGGCGAGACCAGATGGGTCCGTCCGCCCGGGCCCTGCCGGCCCTCGAAGTTGCGATTGGACGTGGACGCCGCACGCTCGCGCGGCTGGAGGATGTCGGGGTTCATGCCCAGGCACATCGAGCACCCGGCCTCGCGCCACTCGGCGCCGAAGTCCTTGAACACCTCGTCGAGCCCCTCGGCCATCGCGGCCAGCCGCACACGGGCGGACCCGGGCACGACCAGCATCCGCACCCCGTCGGCGATCCGCCGGCCGCGCAGGATCTCGGCCGCGGCACGCAGGTCCTCGATCCGACCGTTCGTGCAGGAGCCCAGGAAGACCGTGTCGACGTGGATGTCGCGCATCGGCGTGCCGGCGGTCAGGCCCATGTACTCCAGGGCGCGCTGGGCGGCGGTCCGGTCGACCTCATCGGCGAAGTCCTCGGGAACCGGCACGGCCGCGTCGAGGGGAACCCCTTGGCCGGGGTTGGTGCCCCACGTGACGAACGGGCTCAGCTCGGCCGCCTCGATGACGACCTCATGGTCGAAGTCCGCGTCCTCGTCGGTGGCCAGCGTCCGCCAGTAGGCGACGGCCGCGTCCCAGTCTGCGCCCGTGGGGGCCTTCGGACGACCCGCGACGTAGTCGAAGGTGGTCTCGTCCGGGGCGATCATGCCGGCTCGGGCACCTGCCTCGATCGACATGTTGCAGATGGTCATGCGGGCTTCCATGCTCAGAGCCCGGATCGCCTCGCCCCGGTACTCCAGCACGTAGCCCTGGCCGCCGCCGGTCCCGATCCGGGCGATGACCGCCAGGATGAGGTCCTTGGCGGTGACGCCGTGGGGCAGCAGGCCGTTGACGGTGATCGCCATCGTCTTGAAGGGCTTGAGCGGCAGGGTCTGGGTGGCCAGGACGTGCTCGACCTCGGACGTTCCGATCCCGAAGGCCAGGGCGCCGAACGCCCCATGGGTGGACGTGTGCGAGTCACCGCAGACGATCGTCATGCCCGGCTGGGTCAGGCCCAGCTGGGGGCCGACCACATGGACGATGCCCTGCTCGGCGTTGCCCAGCGAGTAGATCGGCACGCCGAACTCGGCCGCGTTCCTGCGCAGGGCGTCGACCTGGGCGCGACTGATCGGGTCGGCGATGGGCTTGTCGATGTCGATGGTCGGGACGTTGTGGTCCTCGGTGGCCACCGTCAGGTCCGGGCGACGCACCGGGCGAGCCGCTGCGCGCAGCCCGTCGAACGCCTGGGGACTGGTGACCTCGTGGACCAGGTGCAGGTCGATGAAGAGCAGGTCCGGCTCCCCCGGTGCGCTGCGGACGACGTGGTCGTCCCATACCTTCTCCGCGAGCGTGCGTCCCATCAGTTGTCCTCCATCCGTGCCCGGTGCCCACGTGCCGACTGCCGATGCTCCTGGTGCCGATGTGCTCGGCGCCGACACTCTCGTTGTCGACATCTCTCGTCGTCGACTTGACCGTCTCATATTCTGGAACCAGAATATCAAGACGTGGAACAATCATACGCTAGCGGAGTCGGCGTCCTGGACAAGGCGACCATGATCCTCGACGCACTCGAGGGTGGGCCGCTCTCCCTGGCCGGGCTCGTGGCAGCCACGGGATTCTCGCGCCCCACGACCCATCGCCTGGCCACTGCCCTCGAGCATCATCGCCTGGTCACCCGCGACCTCGCCGGACGGTTCATCCTCGGGCCCCGGCTCCCGGAGCTGGCCGCGGCCGCGGGCGAGGACCGACTCGTGGCCGCGGCAGGACCTGTGCTCTCCGCCCTGCGCGACTCGACTGGGGAGTCGGCCCAGCTCTACCGGCGACAGGGCGAGCGCCGCATCTGCGTCGCCGCGGCCGAGCGCATGACCGGCCTGCGCGACACCGTCCCCGTGGGGTCGGTCCTGACGATGCACGCAGGGTCGGCGGCGCAGGTCCTGCTGGCCTGGGAGGACCCTGACCGGATCCACGTCGGGCTGCGAAGCGCCAGCTTCGACGCAGCCACCCTCGCCGGGGTTCGGCGACGAGGCTGGGCGCAGAGCGTCGCCGAGCGCGAGCAGGGGGTCGCCTCCGTCAGCGCTCCCGTGCGCGGGCCGGGCAACAAGGTCGTCGCAGCCGTCTCCGTCTCCGGGCCACTCAACCGGATGGGCCGGGTCCCCGGTCGCAACCACTCCAACGCGGTGCTGGCGGCCGCGAACCGGCTGACGGAGGCCCTCCGGTCCTGATGCACGGTCTGGCGGGCGCATCTCCTCGCCTGACGCCACCCATGGGTCTGCTCTGCACTCCACCTGCCAGATCTCGGGGTCGGATCTTCTGCGCCCATGCCGAGTCCCCTGGGCAGCCTGTCGCCCCATCAGCGAACTCGACCCCAGGGACGCACCCGCCACACGACCCGGCCCCGGATCTGCCGCACGGCCCCGAACTCGCGGGAGTCACTCGAGTGCTCGGGGAAGTCCCCCAGTACCCAGTAGCCCTCCGCGCCGACACGCGCCACGCGCTTGACGACGAGGAGCCCCGGCCGGTCGGGGCGCTCCACCACGACGATGTCGCCGACGCGCGCCCGTCCGCCGTTGCGCGCCAGGACCCAGTCCCCCGGCTGCAGCGCCGGGACCATGGACCGGCCGGCGACCGCGAGGTAGGAGTACCCGAACACCCCTGGATCCTCACCTGCCAATAGAGTGACGCCGACCGCGGCCGCCCTCGTGCCCTGCCGCACGGGTCGCGGCCGCCGACAACTCCATCCCGGCTCCCGCGATGCCGCCCCGTCCCGGGCACCGTTGGCGCCGCCCCGATCCGCCGAGCCGCCACCGGAGAACCGGTGGAACCCACTCAGGAGGCACGATGCTGAAGTTCCTCGCACCCCGGACGACCGTCCACGCCCACTGCGACCTGCCCTGCGGCATCTACGACCCCGCGCAGGCGCGCCTCGAGGCGGAGTCGGTGAAGGCATGCATGGTCAAGTACGCCGCCTCGGAGGACCCGGACTTCCGTGCGCGTGCCATCTCCATCAAGGAGGAGCGCTCCGACCTCGTGAAGCATCACCTGTGGGTGCTGTGGACCGACTACTTCAAGGCCCCGCACTTCGAGTCATACCCCCAGCTCAACGGGCTGTTCAACGAGGCCACGAAGCTTGCCGGCGCGGGCGGGACCAAGGGGACGACCGACGTCGCAGTGGCTGACTCACTTCTCGCCAGGATCGACGAGATCGCGACGATCTTCTGGGAGACCAAGAAGGCCTGAGCCGTCAGGCGCACAGCGACCGTCGCGAGGATGGAGGCGCTGTCCGGCCCACTCCTCGCGATGAGTGGCGCCTCAGCACGGCTTTGGTGACCAGCGGCCGGAACCGTCGAGATGACGACATCCCGACCGGTGAACGGGTCAGGGTCGCCACCTCCGGTCAACCCGCCGGCATCTCGGCCACCTGCGACTACGAGGATGGTCGAGTGCAGGAACTGATGCCGACGGGGTACGAACGCCCATGAGCGACGTGCTGGAGCCCGGCGCTGATGGGCCTGGTCATGAAGGAGAGGACGAGCCTGCGGTCCCTCGATGGTGTTGAGGAGCTCCGCTGGCTGGTGGAGCTTGCTGTTCACCTGGCCCGCGATCTGGACGCATCTCAGCGTTGGGGCGTCTGGCCTCCCCGGTGCTGGAGGAGTTGCAGTTCGGGTCCTGCCCGAAGATCGGCGACATCGCAGCGGTAGCGGCGTGCACATCCCTGCGGTTCTTCCAGCTCAGCAACAGTGGTGAGATCGCGTCCGTGGCTCCGCTGGCCGCTCCGACCCGCCCGCAGCGGCGGAGGGCTGACCGGCCTCGACCTCTGGTGAATGCGGAGAGGCGCCATCCCCCGCCGAAGGCCCCGGGTTCAGCGGCAGCTTCGGCACGCCGACACCTCGGCCAAGCCCCCTTCGCAGCCAGCCGGCATCGCCGTCATCTTGGAGGCAAGCGCCGCCCCCTCCCCAGCGCGATCAGCTTCTCGAACACAGGCCAGTCCTGCGCGGTGCCCGACGCCCGGACTCCCATCAGCCGGGTCGTGCGGCGAGGGTCGTCAGGAGGCGGTCGAGGATCGGCAGCTGGCCAGGCAGGATCCTCCGGCGAGCCTGCTGGATGTCGAACCAGCGCCCGGCATCCATCTCGGGGAAGCGGCGCAGCACGCCCGAGCCCCGGGGCCATTCGAGCTCGAACTCGTTGCTGGCCACGAATGCCAGGTCGGGTGATGCCAGCACCGCGAACGCCCGCACCCGCTTTCCGCCCGGCTGGACAGTCTCCGCGAGGTCGATCACAGGTCCGGCGGGTGCCGCGACGCCGATCTCCTCGCAGAACTCCCGCCTGGCCGCGGCCTCTGCCGATTCGATCTGGGGGTCGTACTCCCCCTTCGGGATCGACCACGCGCCGAGGTCCCGCCGGGACCAGAAGGGGCCGCCCATGTGGGCCAGGAAGACCCGGGGGCCGCTCGGGTCCTCCAGGTGGTAGGCCAGCAGCCCGGCGCTCGACCGATTCCCCACGTCACAGGATGCTCCCAGAATCGACCGTTCACCCCCACTCGGCTGGGCTACCGTGAGCGTCATGGAGGTCGACCCGGCGATCACGCTGCGGATCCCTGCGGCGCCATCGCACGCCGTCCTGGTCCGGGTAGCCGCAGCAGCCATCTGCGCGCGGCTGGACTTCCCCGTCGACCGGATAGAGGACGTGAGGCTGGCCGTCGACGAATCGGTCGCGCTGCTCCTGCGCGACGCCGCGCCGACCGGTCAGATCGAGGCCCGCTTCACCCCGGATCCGCCCGATGGCCTGCGGGTCGTGATCGAGGGCCTCACGCGCCAGGGCCGCTCCCCGGATCGCACGAGCTTCACCTGGACGGTGCTGGTTGCGCTCGTCGACGACGTCACCGCCACCGTCACCGCGGACCGGCGCCTACGGATCGAGCTGGTGGTTCATCGCGCCGAGGCGGTCCGACCATGACGGCCGATCCCGCCGACCCGGACGATGCGCGTGGCGTGCACCGGCTGCCAGGTGCCCTGGATGGTGAATCGCCGCCTGCTTCGACCCACCTCGGCCCCGCCCCTGTCGAGGATCACGAGGCCCAGGGCGTCGAGCATGAAGTGGTCGAGGACGACGAGCCTCGCCCCGACCCGGACGACCCTGCCGAGCTCCAGGGCCATCCGCTGCTCGATGTCGGTGACATCACACCCGTGGCGGGGCCGTCGGACCCCACGGAGATCGACGGCGATGCCAGCCACGCCGGTCTGCATCTGGGCCTGTCCGGTCCGCTGGACGACCTTGCTCATCCGCTGGACGCGCTGGGTCACCCGCTCGCTGGCACGTCTGATCCCGCCGCCGGAACCGGGCTCCCCACAGCGGTCTCCCCCGGCCTGGGCGCGGCAGACACCATCGATGCCCTGGTCGTCGGCGCACAGTCCCACGAGCTCGCCGCCCTGGTTCCCCGGGCTCCGACGCGGACGGCTCGGGCGAGCCGGTGGTCCGGACGCGACCGGGAGCGCGAGCGCGAGCTGCTCCGGCTGGTCGCCTCACTTCCGCCCGAGGATCCCGAGCGGCTGCAGGCCAGGGACGAGCTGGTCACGATGCACCTGCCCCTCGCGCACTACCTGGCACGGCGCTTCCGGGATCGGGGCGAGCCCCTGGAGGACCTGCAGCAGGTCGCCACCATCGGCCTGCTCAAGTCCGTCGACCGGTTCAGCCTTGATCGTGGCGTCGAGTTCTCCACCTTCGCCACCCCCACGATCGTCGGCGAGATCAAGCGGCACTTCCGGGACAAGGGCTGGGCCGTCCGGGTGCCGCGCAGGCTCCAGGAGCTGCGTCTGTCGATCGCGACCGCGACCAACGAGCTCTCGCACACAGGTCAGGGCTCACCGACGGTGGCCCAGATCGCGGCACACCTCGGGATCAGCCAGGACGAGGTCCTGGAGGGCCTGGAGTCCGCGCAGGCCTATGCGGCCATCTCCCTGGATGCGGCCTCGTCCGATGGCGACGAGGAGAACCTTCCGATCTCACAGACCCTGGGCGGCTTCGATCCCGGCCTCGGCCACGTCGACAACCAGGTGACCGTCCACCCGCTCCTGGCGACCCTCCCCCCACGCGAGCGCCGGATCGTCGAGCTGCGCTTCTACCACAACATGACCCAGGCGCAGATCGCCGAACAGGTCGGCGTCTCACAGATGCACGTCTCCCGGCTGCTGGCGCGGTCGCTGGCGCAACTGCGCCAGACCATGGCCGAGTGATCGTCCGCCCGGGTGGGATCCGGGACCACCGCCGGCGACGAGGACCTACCCCGGTGACCCTGCACCGGTCGAGCCCGTCGAGACCCCACCGGCAGAGCCCGTC
>CAZWXF010000015.1:0-37391 GCA_964638055.1 uncultured Bifidobacteriaceae bacterium
CTCCTGCTCGTGCGGGTCGGCGGGGATCCGCTGCGGGTCGTGGTGCTCGGCCGGGTGCCGTTGCGGGTCGTGCGGGTCGGCGGGGATCCGCTGCGGGTCGTGGTGCTCGGCCGCGTGCCGCTGCGGGTCGTGGTGGTTGATGTGCTGCGGTCCCTGGTAGTCGTGTGTGTCCGGGTGGGGCTCGGGATGCAGGACGTGCAGGTCCTCGTCCGGGGGCAGCATCGCCTCGATGTCCTTGTGGTTCTCCGAGCGCAGCATGAGCCGGATGGCCCATGTCAGGAGGGCGACCACCGTGACTCCGGAGGCGATCAGGCCGCCGTTGTTGGGGATGCGCGTGACATGGAACCCGACGAAGGCCAGGGTGCCGACGACCGGGACGGTGGTCACCCAGGCCAGGACCATCTCGGCGACCTTGCGGTGGTTGATCCCCGTGCCTGCCGAGACCCCGGCGCCCATGACCGACGACGCGGCCGCGTGCGTGGTGGAGATCGGGATCCCGAAGTGGGTGGCACCGAAGATGGCCGTCGTGGCGCCGATGTTGGCCGCGACCCCGGAGTTCGCGTTGAGCTTCGTGATGCGCAGGCCCATCGTCTCGATGATTCGCCAGCCGCCCCACAGCGTGCCCAGGGCGATCATCCCGTAGGCCATGAGGTCGATCGCGAAGGGCGTGCTCTCCCCCTCCTGCAGGTACCCGCCGGCGATCAGCGTGGCGGCGATGACGCCGATCGTCTTCTGGGCGTCGTTGGCGCCGTGGCCGAACGAGACCGCCGCGGAGGAGACGATCTGCATCCACTTGAAGGGCTTGGCGTCGTCGGTCCACCCCGTCACCCGTTGCAGGCCCGCCACGAGGTACATCGCCAGGAAGGCGATCACGAAGGCGATGGCCGGCGAGGCCACGATGGCCATCCCTGTCTTGCTGACCGAGTTCCACGCGATCACGTCCGCCCCGCCCGCGGCAAGGCCAGCCCCGACCAGCCCACCGATCAGTGCATGGCTGGACGAGGACGGCATCCCGACCGACCAGGTGAGGTAGTTCCAGAAGATGGCCGCCATGAGGGCGGCGAACGTGACCGACAGGCCTATCGGGAGCCCTCCCGCCCCCTCGCCCAGGCTGCCGACCCTGACTGTCTTGGCCACGGTGTTCGCCACGGTCGTGCCCACGATGAAGAGGGCCGCGAAGTTGAAGAACGCCGCCATGTAGACCGCATGCAGCGGCTTGAGGGCTTTGGTGGCCACGACGGTCGCGGTGGAGTTGGCGGCGTCGTGGAAGCCGTTGGTGAAGTCGAACAGGAGCGCGATCGCGATGGTGCCGACGACGACAACGAGGACGACGTCCACTTCACTCCTAGCTCGCCGTGGGAGGCCCACCGTACGCGGCGTCACCCAGAATCTGCATGCCGGTCTCCCTGCAGTGGGGGTCGGTTCCGCCAAAGTTCATCCACGGTTCACGTGCCCGTTCCCTTCTCCGGCTGGCCCCGGTCGGTCTGCGAGCTCACCCGTCCTCGCCCAGGCTCTCCGGGCGCTCCCACGGCTCCTATGGCTGCCTTCGTCGGGCCCCTGCGAGGCGTGCTGGAAGCCCGAATGCACTGCGGGTCCACGACCCGATCAGGACAGGATCTGGGTCACCGCGTGGATGCCCAGGCCAGCCAGGGCCCCCACGACTGTTCCGTTGATCCGGATGAACTGGAGGTCACGCCCGGCGACCTGCTCGATGCGCGTCGCGGTCTGCTTGCCGTCCCACCGCGCCACGGTGTCGGTGATGACGCTGGTCAGCTCCCCTCGGTACTCGGCAACGAGGGACGCCGCGCTCCCGGCGACCCATACGTCGAGCCGCTCCTGGATCGCGGAGTCGGTGGCCAGCGAATCCCCGACCTGTACCAGCGCTCCGGTCGTGCGGACGCGAAGCTCGCTGTCGGGGTCGTCGGCCGCCTCCAGGACGATGCGCTTGGCGGTCGCCCAGATCTGGCTCACGGAGCGCTGGACGTCCGGGTGGTTGTACATCTCCACCTTGGCCGCCTCCACCCTCGCGCGGGTCTGCGGATTCTCGCGCAGGTCATCGGCGAACTGCCGCAGGAGTCGGTCGATCGCCTGCCGCACGTCGTGGTCGGGATCGTCGCGGATCGCGGCGAGGAAGCGCACCAGCTCCATGTGGATGCGGTCGGCGACGATGTCGTCGACGAGCTTCGGCGACCAGGGTGGGGCCTGCTTGACGACGACGTCCACGATGCTGCGGCGGTTGGTCGCCACCCAGTTGTGGGTCCGCTCGACCAGGACGTCCACGATCCCGGCATGTGCCCGGTCGTCGACCACTCCGGCGAGCAGGTGGCCCAGGGCCGGGGCGATCTCGGTCCGCTCCACCCGCTCGGCCAGGACCCGCTCGATGAGCGTTCGCATCTGCTCCTCGTCGAGCACTGCGAGCAGGCTGCGCAGGGCCCGGCCCAGCTCCCCGGCGACTCGCGAGGCGTTCAGGGGCTGGCGCAGCCACATCCCGACCCGACGGGTGACCTCGGCGTCCCCGATGCGGCGACGCACAACGTCGTCGGTCAGGAAGTTCGTGCCGACGAACTGGCTGAGGGCCTCACCCATCTGGTCCTTGCGCGTCGGGATGATCGCGGTGTGCGGGATGGGCAGGCCCAGGGGATGGCGGAACAGCGCCGTGACCGCGAACCAGTCCGCCAGGGCTCCCACCATGGCCGCCTCGGCCCCGGCCTGGACGTATCCCAGGGTGCCCTCGGCATGAGGACCGTCCAGGGCAAGCGTGACCAGGTAGATGGCCGCGGCGAGCCCGAGCAGCGACGCGGCCACCAGCTTCATCCGTCGCAGGCTGGCCGCGCGCGCCTCGTCGGTCATGGCGTCGACGGTGGTGGGTGAGCCTGCCGTGGGTGGTGCGCTCGTGCTGGTCATGGGCACCCTCCCGCTCGATGGGGGCTGAGTCTAGGAGACCGGCCGCGCCCGGGTCGGTGACGCGCGCGCAAGCCCGCATGACCGCGCCCCACGGGTTAGCGTGGCGGGAGACCCCCACCCAGGAGCCCGCCGACATGCCTGCAACAGCCCGCCGCGCGATCTTCATCGATGTCGACGGCACTTTGGTCGATTACCGCGGCCGGGTGCCGACGGGGGCCAGGGACGCCATCGCACGCGCCCGCGCCAACGGCCACCTTGCGTTCCTGTGCACCGGCCGCTCGATCAGCGCGATCTGGAAGGAGCTGTACAACGTCGGCTGGGACGGGATCGTCGGCGCGGCAGGCGGCTACGTCGAGGTCGGCGGTGACGTGATCGTGCACCGGAACGTGCCCGCGGCCCAGGTGGAGCGCATCGTGGACCTCCTCGGCGGCGGCGGCGTGGAGTTCCTCCTGGAGTCCAACTCCGGGATCTATGCCAGCCGGGGCGCCTCGCGGCTCGTCCGGGAGCAGATGCTGTGGGGCGTCACCGACCCTGACCTGCGCGCCGAGCTCCTGCGCAGCGTTGCGTCGTTCCTGGACCGCCTCGACTCGGAGACGCACCTCATCCGCGAGGACATCAACAAGGTCGTGTTCCTCGGTACGGGCCTCTCGCTCGACGAGATCTCCGCGGCGCTGGGCGATGACTTCGATGTCGTGCCGGCCTCGGTGGCGGGCTTCGGCGGGGAGATCTCGATCAAGGGTGTCCACAAGGCGGCAGGCATCGAGGCGGTCCTCGACCATCTCGGCATGGAGCCCGGCGACGCGGTGGCCTTCGGCGACGGCTACAACGATCTGGAGATGCTGGCCTACGTCGGGGTCGGCGTCGCGATGGGCAACGCCCCCGATGAGGTGCGCGGCGTTGCCGACCGTGTCACGGGCACGCCCGAGGAGGATGGCATCCGCGCGGGCATGGTCGACCTCGGGCTGATCTGAGGGCGCCGGCGAGGGCCCCGTCTCCGGAGGTCAGGCGCCCACCCGCCGACGAGCGGCCGCCGACCAAGGAGCATCCATCCGACGTGACGCGCGTCTGACGTGCGCGTCTGAGTTGGTGCGCGTCTGACGTGGTGCGACGGCGGCTACGCGTTGCGCTCGAACATCCCGATGATCGCGGCCAAGCCCAGGACCGACGGCGGTGCGTACTCCGAGCGCCACAGCCCGCCGTGGCAGGCTCCCTCGATGAACAGCTGCATCGGGTGGGCAAGCTTGACCTCGGGGTTCGCGCTGGACTCCGGGTTCCGCAGGTCGTGGACCAGCAGCGCAGCCATGATCGCGTTGGACGTGTCCGGTTCGAAGATCTCCAGTCCGAAGCGGTCCGCGCCGGCGTAGGCGGCTGCGAGCGCCCGGTTCTTGACGACCGAACGGGTGCGGGTGCTGGGGGCCACGTTGAGCGAGCTGCGGATACCGTCGGCCCGGGCGGCCATCGCCCGCCAGCGCTGGAGGCGCTTGGCGAGGATGTAGTTCGGGCCCTGGCGGGACACGATGCAGTCGGCAACCCCGTACTCGACGGCGTTGTCGGTGAAAACGGTCGTCGGGTAGTTCTTCTCGAACGTGCCGATCAGCCGCATGGGGGAGCGCAGCGGGCGCAGGATGCCGGCCTGGCGCCACCGGCGACGGGACTCCTCGACGGCATCCAGCGGCGCTGCGAAGACGTCCGTCGGGGTCGCGAGCCAGGCGAGCATCACGTCGTGCCCGGAGCTGATCAGGTCCACGCCGATGGCGTCGATGGCCAGGGAGACCCGCACGTGCAGCGGTCCGTCGGCGTAGACGTAGTTGCCAAGCGTGAACTGCCGGCCGATGCCTGCCAGCCACGTGCGGATCTCCGGGGCCTGCGAGAGCAGGTCGGCACCGGCGACGGCGGCCAGGGCGGCTCCTTGGAGATGGGTGCGATCCGGGCCGAAGGCGGGCACGGGCACCTTGAGCCTCCCGGCGCGCCCCTGGGCGTCAGCGATGATGCGTCGCCAGAGGTCCGGGCGGGGAAGGTCGACGGCCCAGACCGTGGCGCCCCAGTCCAGCAGCGGTGAGACCGGGCCCATCTCGGCACCCGCACCCAGGACGGCGAAGTCAACGCCGGTCAGATCCAGCCACTCGGGATGGTCGATCACCGATGCGATGGCCTTGGCGAAGCTCGGCTCCACCACGCCGTCGGCGACCCAGACGTCGAGCTGATGGCGCAGGTCGGCCCCCGTGAGGCTGCGCCCGTGGTAGGGGATCGCCAGCTCGGTCTTGACCCGCCCGTTCCCGACGACCTCGGCGGTGGCGAACTCGGGCAGCGTGTTCTCGGCGAACGCCTCGGCGATCGGGGTCGAGTGGCCGTCGCGGGTGAAGGTGAAGCGTCGGTAGAGGCTGTCCAGGCCGTCCCGGCTCATCCTGACCGAGCCGCCCTTGGCCCGCAGGCCCGAGACGACCAGGTCACGGGCCAGTTCCGGATAGTCCTTGCGCCAGTTCTGCGTCCGCAGGATCCGCTGCGCCAGTGCCTCGTCGGTCACCCCGGCGGCATCGGCGAACACGGCCCGACCCGTCGACATCGAGGACTGCTTGCCGTCGACGACCGGGAAGTCGACCCCGCGCTGCGGATCGAGCTCCGTCATCCGCGTTCCTCGATGGTCCTCTTGTAGACGTCCACCGTGATCGCCGCGATCCGATCCCAGCCGAACTGGTCGACCGCGCGCGCCCGACCTGCACGCCCCATCGCCTTGGCCCGGGCAGGATCGGACATGGCAGCGTTGAGCGAGCCGGCCAGCGCCTGCTCGAAGCCGGTCGGGTCGGACTCGTCGTAGTGGACGAGGCTGCCGGTCTCGCCCTCGACGACCACCTCCGGGATGCCACCGACGTCGCTGGCGACCACCGCGGTCTCGCAGGCCATCGCCTCCAGGTTCACGATGCCCAGGGGCTCGTAGACGGAGGGGCAGGCGAAGACGCCGGCGTGGCTGAGCGCCTGGACCAGGTGCGCCCGCGAGAGGTGCTGGTTGACCCAGAGCATGTTCGCCGCGCCCTTGGTCTCGAGCAGGCTGGCGACGCCCGCCTCGACCTCGGCACCCAGCTCGGGGGTGTCCGGCGCCGACGCGATGAGGACCAGGGGGATGTCGCTGTCCATGAGGGACGCGGCCTTGAGCAGGTGGGAGATGCCCTTCTGGCGGGTGATCCGTCCGACGAAGAGCACGTACGGCCGGTTCGGGTCGATGCCCACGGACTCGATGAGGTCCGTGCTCGGGTCGGGCTGGTAGAGCTCGGTGTCGATGCCGTTGTGGACGACCTCGACGAGGTCCGGGTTGACGTTGGGGTAGCAGTCCAGGACGTCGGCGCGCATCCCATGGGAGACGGCGATGATCCGGTCGGCGCCCTCGTACGCCGTCCGCTCGATCCAGGAGCTCAGGCGGTACCCGCCACCGAGCTGCTCGGCCTTCCATGGGCGTCGTGGCTCCAGCGAGTGCGCGGAGATCACGTGTGGCACGTCGAGGTACACCCCGCCGATGTGTCCGGCGAAGTTGGCGTACCACGTGTGCGAGTGCATGAGCTCGACGCCCTCGCTCGCGGCGACCTGTGCCAGGTCGACGCCCATCGCCTGCAGGCTCGCGTTGGCCTCGGCCAGTGTCTCGGGCACACGATGGGCAGTCGCGTCGGGCCGGGGTGCGCCCCAGCACTGGACGTCGACGTCGATGAGCTTGCGCAGTTCGCGTGTCAGGTACTCGACATGCACTCCTGCGCCGCCGTAGTTCTCCGGAGGCCATTCCCGTGTGAGCAGACCGATTCGCATGGCGATGAGCCTAGGACCGGGGCGGCACCGGATGCGCGCCGCACCCGGATCGTTCGGCGCGACGTGGCCGGGCCGGGTGACTAGTTTGGCACCTATGGCTAAGGCACGGGTTCTCGGGATCGTCCTGGCAGGCGGGGAGGGCAAGCGGCTCATGCCGCTGACCGCGGATCGAGCGAAGCCGGCGGTGCCGTTCGGCGGCTCGTACCGGCTCATCGACTTCGTTCTGAGCAACCTGGTGAACGGCGGGTTCACCCGAATCGCCGTGCTCACGCAGTACAAGTCGCACTCGCTCGACAAACACATCACCCAGACCTGGGGTATGTCGAGCCTCCTGGGTGACTACGTCACCGCTGTCCCCGCCCAGCAGCGCCTCGGACCGCGCTGGTACACGGGCTCCGCGGACGCCATCTACCAGAGCCTCAACCTCATCGAGGACGAGAATCCCGACTACGTCGTGGTGTTCGGCGCCGACAACATCTACCGGATGGACCCGCGCCAGATGCTCGACCATCACGTCCAGTCCGGTGCCGCGGTCACGGTGGCAGGCATCCGCAAGCCCCGCAGTGAGGCGACCGAGTTCGGCGTGATCGAGCAGGACGAGAACTCCTCGCGGATCATGCAGTTCCACGAGAAGCCGGCCGATCCCCCCTCGGTCCCCGGCAGCCCGGACGAGTCGTTCATCTCCATGGGCAACTACATCTTCTCGCGCGAGGCCCTGGTGGAGGTTCTGCGCGCCGACGCCGCAGACCCGGCCTCGGTGCATGACATGGGCGGCAACATCATCCCGACGCTCACCGGGGCTGGCTTGGCCCACGTCTACGACTTCGGCACGAACGAGGTGCCCGGGGCCACCGAGCGCGACCGCGCCTATTGGAAGGACGTCGGGTCGATCGACGCCTACCACGAGGCCCACATGGATCTGGTCAGCGTCCATCCGGTCTTCAACCTGTACAACCGCCAGTGGCCGATCATCACCTCGGCGCTGGGCTCCCACCCGCCGGCCAAGTTCGTGGAGGGTGGCAACGCCCACGAGTCGATCATCGGTGCGGGCGCGGTCATCGCCGGGGGCCATGTGCGCTCGTCGGTCATCGCTCAGGACGTGCGTGTCGCCCAAGGTGCCTACGTCGAGGGGGCGGTCCTCATGCCGGGCGTGCGGATCGGCCGCGGCGCGGTCGTCCGCAACGCGATCCTGGACAAGAACGTGGTCGTTCCCGACGGTGCCCAGCTGGGCGTGCACACCGACACCGACCGGGAGCGGTTCACCGTCTCGAGCCTCGGGATCGTAGCGGTCGGCAAGGGCGTCACGGTCTGAGGATCGACCCGGACGGGCCGGGCTGACGGGGATTGGCGCTGCACCCCTGCGCCAGGTGAGCCTTGACATCCTGCCGGGCCCGATCCCGGGAGCGGCGGCCCGGGCCGCGCCACCCGCACGCGCATTGGGCGTTGGCGAAGTTGCGCACGTCGATGACCAGGGTCGTGGTCAAGCGGTCGACATCAGGTGGCATGGAGACCGCAGGCGGCTGCTCCCGAGGTCCGCGCGGCGCCTGTGCACCTGGGCGTCCCGGATTCGCAGGCTGGTCGCCCGCGAGCTTCCCATCGGAGGAGCGGGGCTCGGCAACTGCGGCGTCGGACTCGGCCATCGTCATCCTGTTCGGCTTGTCCAGCCAGCATAGGACGTGCCCGGAACCGACGATCGCGGGCGAACCCGGTCCCTGCCTTGCCGCGCGGGCCGATCCGCCGCCGGTCCCCGCGAGTGCCCGGGAGGGGGCGCGGACGACTCCTGCGATCATTCCCCCATGGACATCCAGATCGTCGAGGTCAGCGCTCGCGACGGGTTGCAGAACGACCCCGCACGCCTGACGACGGCGCAGAAGGTCGAACTGGTCCGGCGCAGCGTGGGTGCCGGGCTGTCGCGTGTCGAGGTCGCATCCTTCGTCAACCCGCGGCTCGTGCCGCAGATGGCCGACGGGCACGATGTCGTCTCGGCTCTTCGCGCGGAGGTGCCCGGTGACCAGTCCTGGATCGGCCTGGTCCTCAACACGCGCGGCTTCCACCGTGCCCGGGCCGCGGGCGTGGACGAGGTCAACTGCGTCGTCGGGGTGACCGACGAGTTCTCCCGGGCCAACCAGGGGATGTCCACCGAGGACGCGATCGCCGTCGTCGCCGAGGTCGTTCCGCTGGCCCTGGCTGCCGGGATCACGCCGACCGTGACCCTTTCGGTGGTCTTCGGCTGCCCGTTCGCAGGGGAGGTCTCCCTCGAGCGCGTGCGCGAGGTCGCGGCCGACGTCGCTGGAACCGGCGTGGTCGAGGTCGCCATCGCCGACACGATCGGGGTCGGCGTGCCCCGCCAGGTCGAGCGCGTCGTCGCGGCCGTGCGCCCTGAGATCGGTGACCTGCGACTGCGCGCCCACTTCCACAACACCCGCAACACGGGTTACGCCAACGCGCTTGCGGCAGCCGACTCCGGGGTCGCCGTGCTCGACGCGAGCCTGGGCGGGATCGGCGGGTGTCCTTTCGCTCCGCGGGCAACGGGCAACATCGCCACCGAGGACCTCGTGTACGCACTTCATCGCAGCGGCTACGACACAGGCGTGGACCTGGATGCCGCGATCGGGGCCAGCCAGTGGCTGTCCGAGGTCATCGGACGCACGCTGCCGGCGTACCTGCCTCGGGCGGGGGTCTTCCCGCAGCCCACGCCGGCCACCGCGCGCCCGTGACCGGACACGCCGCGAGTCGGCTCGCCCCGGGCGCGGCCTACCCGAACCGCCCCGAGATGTAGTCCTCGGTCGAGGACTCCTTGGGCCGGGAGAAGATCTCCTCGGTCGTGCCGACCTCGACCAGTCGCCCCGGCTGCCCGGGGCCGGCGAGGTTGAAGAAGGCGGTGGTGTCCGACACCCGGCCCGCCTGCTGCATGTTGTGCGTGACGATGATGATCGTGTAGCGCTGGGCCAGCTCGCGGATGAGGTCCTCGATGGCCAGCGTGGAGATCGGGTCCAGGGCGGAGCAGGGCTCGTCCATGAGCAGGACCGCAGGGTGGACGGCGATCGCCCGGGCGATGCACAGGCGCTGCTGCTGGCCGCCGGACAGGCTCGAACCGGGCTTGCCGAGTCGATCCTTGACCTCCTCCCAGAGGTTCGCGCCCCGAAGCGACTCCTCCACGACGGCCTCGGCGTCCGCCTTGCTCAGTCGTCCCCCGGTCAGCCGCATGCCGGCCAGGACGTTCTCGGCGATGGACATGGTCGGGAACGGGTTGGGCCGCTGGAACACCATGCCGATGGTCCGACGAACGTTGACGGGGTCGACGTCGCGGCCGTAGATGTCCTCGTCGTCCAGCAGCACCCGACCCTCGACCCGGGCACCCGGGATGACCTCGTGCATCCGGTTGATCGTGCGCAGCACGGTGGACTTGCCGCACCCGGACGGGCCGATGAAGGCGGTCACCGAGTTGGCGCTGACACGCAGGGAGACCCCCGAGACGGCCTTGAACTGGCCGTAGAAGATGTCCACGTCCTGCATGGTGATCGACTTGCTCATCGCTTCCTCTTCCGTGCCTCAGGCCTTGGGGGCGAAGCGCGCAGCCAGCAGCTTGGCGCTGATGTAGACGATCATGACCATCACGATGAGGACCAGGGCACCCGCCCAGGCGCGGTCCACGGAGGCGGGGGTCCCGCTGCTGATCTGGTCCCAGACGAAGGTCGGCAGGGCGGCCTGGGGGCCGACGAACGGGTTGTAGTTGTACCCCTGCGTGAGGAACGTCGTGAGCAGCAGCGGGGCGGTCTCACCGGCGACCCGTGCCACGGCCAGCATCGCCCCGGTGACGATGCCGCCCAGCGCGGTCGGCACGACGACCCGCAGGATCGTGCGCCACTTCGGCACGCCAAGGGCGTACGCGGCCTCGCGCAGGTCGTTGGGCACGATCCGCAGCATCTCCTCCGTCGTGCGGATGATCACTGGCAGCATGAGGATCGCCAGCGAGAGGGATGCGGCGAACCCGCTGCGCTCCAGTCCGAGGCCCAGCACGAACGCGGTGTAGATGAACAGGCCGGCCACGATCGAGGGGACGCCGGTCATCACGTCGACGAAGAACGAGATCGAGCGGGCCAGGCGCCCGCGTCCGTACTCCACCAGGAACACCGAGGCGAGGATGCCCACCGGCACGGCGAACGCCGCGGCGATCAGCACCTGCTCGATCGTCCCGACGATGGCGTGCCCGGCACCGCCGCCGGGGGAGCGCGAGCTCACGTTGCGCATCGACTCGGTCAGGAAGGACAAGCTCATGACCTTCATGCCCTTGACGAACACGGTGACGATCACCGAGACCAGTGGCACGAGGGCCAGGACGAAGGTCGAGTAGACCAGCGTCGTGGCGATCCGGTCGACCGCGTGGCGCCGGCCCTCCACCGCGAAGCTCCACGCGCTCTGGGCAGTGACGAACAGCAGGGCGCCGACGAACGCTGTGGCCAGCGTCCCGGCCAGGCCGGTGGTGAGGTTCAGCAGCACGGCGGCCAGTGCGGACGCCACGCCCACCGCTGGCGGGGCCCAACGTGGGAGGTGGCCGCCGGTCAGCGTGCTGTCCTGGGGGAGCTCTGCGGGTGCGATGTCGGCCTTCTGGAGCATGTCAGTTCGCCCCCGAGAAGGCGGCGCGTCGGGCGATGATGGCACGGGCGATCATGTTCACGGTCATCGTCATCGCGAACAGGACCAGACCGCTGGCGACGAGGGCCGAGAGCCCGTTGGGGCCCGCCTCGTTCCACTTCAGCGAGATGTTGGCCGCGAACGTGTTGCCGCCCGGCTCGGTCAGGTGGACGTTGATCGTGAACGCCGCCGAGAGGATCAGCGCGACCGCGATCGTCTCGCCGAGCGCCCGGCCCAGGCCGAGCATCGCCGCCGAGATCATGCCCGGCTTCGCGAAGGGGAAGATCGCCATGCGAACCATCTCCCACCGGGTCGCCCCCAGGGCGAGTGCTGCCTCCTTGTGTCCGGAGGGGACCTGGAGGATAACCTCGCGGCTCACCGCGGCGACGGTCGGCAGGATCATGATCGCCAGGACCAGGGAGGCCAGGAACAGGCTCTTGCCGAACAGGTCGAGGCGGTTGTCGAAGACGATCGTCCAGCCCAGGTAGCTGTCCAACCAGCGCTGGAAGCCCTCGGACTGGGGCATGAGGACCTCCAGGCCCCACAGGCCGAAGATGATCGACGGGACCGCGGCGAGCAGGTCGGTGACGAAGGCCAGCGCCTGCGCCAGCCGACGGGGCGCGTACACGACGATGAACAGCGCGATGCCGATCCCGACCGGGACGCCCAGGACCATGGCGATGGAGGCCGACACCACCGTGCCGAAGGCCAGCGCGGCGATTCCGAACACGGGGGGGCTGGCATCGGGGGACCACACGGAGTCGGTGAAGAAGCTGCCCGTGTTGTTGCTCAACGAGGGCAGCGAGCGCCAGATGAGGAAGACGGCGATCGCCGCCATGATCACGAGGACCGAGATGCCGGCCCCTTTGGAGAGGCCACCGAACACCCGATCGCCCGCACGGGTGCTGGCCCCTCGGATGGTGGACTGCTCGGCCATCTGTGGCATCACCTCGTGTCGGGCCTGTTGCGGATAGGGCCGCGGCGAGCCGGGATCCCCTCGGGATCGGGAACCCCAGCTCGCCGGGTCAGTGCTTCGTCACGGATGGTCAGGCCAGCGCGTCGATGCTGGCGCGGACCTTGGTCAGCAGGTCGCCGGTGATGGGCACGTAGCCCAGACCCGGCAGGTCGCCCTGGCCCTCGTCGCTGGCCGTGAAGGTCAGGAACGGCTTGACGATGGCCAGCTGGTCAGCCGGCAGACCCTTGCTGCACGTGATCTGGTAGGTCACCAGGACGATGGGGTACGACTGGGCGTCGGAGATCCTCGGATCCAGGGAGAGGGAGAGATCCAGCCCTGTGCCCGTGATCTCGGCCGCCGCGATCGTCTGGGCGGCGTTCTCGGAGGTCGCCTCGACGGCCCCGCCACCGTTGTCGATCCTGGCGGACTTCAGGTCGCCGGAGACGAACGAGAGCTCGACGTAGCCGATCGAGTTCGGGGTCGAGGTCAGCGATGACGCCACTCCGTCGCTGCCCTTGGAACCCTGACCGCCCGGCGCCGCCCACGCCTTGCCCGCGGCGTAGGTCCAGACGTCGGGCGCAGTGGCGGCGAGGTAGGACGTGAAGTTCGCCGTGGTCCCCGACTCGTCGCTGCGGTGGAACTGGGCGATGGTCGCGTCGGGCAGGGTCGCGCCGGAGTTGAGGTCGGCGATCGCCTTGTCGTTCCATCGGGTGATCGAGCTGTTGAAGATCCTGGCGATCACGTCGGGTGTGAGGACCAGGGAGTCCACGCCGGACAGGTTGTACGCGACGGCGATGGCGCCGCCGAGCGTGGGGATGGCGATGGGCTCCCCGCCGGTGCAGCGGGTGATGGCCTCGAACTCGGCGGGCTTGAGCGCCTCGTCGGAGCCCGCGAAGGCGGTCTGGTTGTTCGTGAAGTCCTGGATGCCAGCCCCGGACCCGTTCGCCTGGTAGTCGATGGTGACCCCGGTGTTGGCGCTCTGGAAGGCGTTGATCCACTCGGTCATGGCGTTCCTCTGGGCCGACGAGCCGGAGGCCTTGATGCTCCCGGACAGCCCGCTGTCGGTCTCACCGCCCGAGTCGCTGCACCCGGTGAGGGCCAGCGCCAGCGCGGCTGCCACGGCGGCAGATTTGATGAGTCGGTTCAACGTCGCTCCCTGTCGATCTGGTGACCGAGTCGGTCGGTGTCCGAGTCGGTCGTGTGTCGGACTGCTTGATCGGCGACCATAGCCATGGCGTCGGAATGGTCGGGGGGGCGCTGTTGAACGCAGGATGAACAACTGTGGGGCGGCAGGTGAAGCGTCCGAGAGCCACGGCGCGGCGGTCGGGCCGGCGGGAGGAGCCGGGCTTCGGGGCGGGCTCAGCGCCGCGGGCTCACGGGTGCATCGGGGGCAGGTCGTGCTGCTCTGCGGCCACGACCCGGACGGTCGGGTCGGAGGCCCTGTTCACCCACGTCCGGTGGAACACCACGAATCCCCCCGGGGCCACGTGATGCAGGAATCGTGGGCCACCGGCGACGGCGCGGATCGTCTCGAGCTGGCCCGGGATCACGGGACGGTGGGAGCACAGGACAGCTGGCCATGGCTGGCTGAGCAGCTCGACGGTCCGCTGTCGGCCCGGTTCCGGGTCGACCTTGAACTGGTCCTCGTTGATCGCTGCCTCCAGCCGGACTCCGCCGTCCAGCTCGGCGGCGGCCGGACGCAGCGTCGCCAGGCACCTCTCGGCATCGGAGGAGTGCAGGTGCCGGATGCCGAAGGCGCGGATCAGGCCGACGAGGCGATGGGCCTCCCACTCGCCGCGCTCCAGCAGGCCCCGTGCGGGGTCGTCGCGCGACATTCCCGTGCGTCGCGCCCAGTCGTCGCGCTTCTCGGCGCTGGTGTGCCGCAGGAGCATGAACGGGATCGTCGGCGGTGTGCGAGCAGCCAGCCCGATCAGCTCACCGTCGCGGGGATAGGTCATGACCCGGGCGGCGTCCTTGGGGTGGAGCCAGCGCAGCCGGTCCACCTCGCGGTTCGCCGCGAAGTCCCCGCCCACGACGCTGGCGCGCCAGTACTCGACCGTCTTGGAGGCGCCGTCGACGAGGTAGTGCTGCGTCGGCAGGGGAACGTCCAGGACCGGCCGGAAGCCGGTCTCCTCCTCGCACTCGCGCACCGCAGCCTCGATGGCATGCTCGGCCCCCTCGATCTTCCCCTTCGGCAGGGACCAGTCCCGTCGTCGTCGGCGATGGATCACCGCGATCTCAAGGTCCTTGCCCACGCCTCGCGTCAGGACGACGCCGGCGGCCCGGATCACAGGCCGGGCAGGATTGGCCATCGGCTCAGCGCAGGTGCGTCCGCTTGCGCAGCCCCCGCACCAGCGGCCACTGCTTCTGGAAGCGCACGCGTGCGATCAGCTCGGTGTGCTGCTCGTAGGTGTGCAGGAGCCCCAGGGCGAAGCCGGTCGGGCCGTCGAAGTGTGCGGCCAGCTCCCGTACCGTCTCCTGGGCGATCGAGGCGTCCTGGTGCTCGCCGAGCAGCTCTGTGACCGTGCTCAGGCCCTGGGCGAGCTGCTTGGCCGGGGCGCCGAACACCGGGGCCAGCGCCTCGGCGGCGTACCGGGCGCGCTTGGCCGTGATCCTCGTCTCGTGCCAGATGTCGGCCGGGCCCTCGATCGTGAGCTCCTTGACCTCCTTGTCGAGGCGTCGCCAGGCCTTGTCGAAGAGCCCTGGCAGGGCATCGCGGGATCGCTGGCCCGCCTCCGCTGTGAGCCGGGGGTTCAGCGCAGCGTCGACCAGCGCATCCAGGAGGTCCAGGTGACGCTGCGAGCGCATCGCCTCCAGCGCCTCCTGTCGGCCAGCATCGGCCTTTGCCTGCATGAGGGGGTCCACGTGATCACGGATCAGCGTGGCGTCGTCGGGGCCCAGCTCGTCGGCGTGCTTGTCCAGCCGGGCCATGAGGACCTCGGTGTCCCGGCACAGGCCGAGCTCGGAGGCGGACCATCCCAGCTCGTCGCGCAGGTGTCGGGACCATTCCTCGTCGACCAGTGGGCGGAACACGCGCAGCCCGCTGCGAAGGCGGCGGGCCGCCACGCGCATCTGGTGGACGGAGTCGGGCAGGTCGCGGCGGACCCGGACGTCCTGCAGGAGGAAGCGACGGACGTGCGTCACCAGATGGGCGCGCACGGCATCCCCCGCAGGATCGGCAGGGGTCACACGCTTGGGCTCCGGGACATCGGGCAGGTCCTTGGCCGCCGGACCCAGCGCACTGCCGACCTTGCTCGAGGTTCCCGGCATGGCGCCATGCGCGAGCAGGAGCTCGACCACCGGGTCCAGGACGGTGGTGTCGTCGGTCAGCGCCTCGATCTCGAGCTCGCGGAAGCGGCCTGCCACCACGTCGCCGTCCATGATCGAGACGATGTCGTCGACGAGCTCGGCCACTGCCGTGCCCTCGGCGTCGAACAGGATGGTCGGGGTGCGCGCGGTGTCCAGTGTCACGACCGGGATCAGGGGCTCGCGACGGACCAGTGCCGTGACCACATCGGCGATCTCCTGGGGGACCGAGCCGGGCTCGCCGGCGGCCAGTGGCAGGCGGACCTCGTCGCGAACCCCGTGCCCCTGACCCTCGACGGGGAGCTTGAGATGCCAGCCCTCGTCCAGCCCGCCCTCGCGTCGGCGAAGCGTGACGCCCCAGCGGATCAGGCGCAGATCGGCGGTGTCGTGGTAGACCGCTCGCATCCTGACGGTGGGGCGGTGCTCGATCGAGGCGATCCTCGTGTCCACGCTCGTGCCTCCGAGGCCGGGCACGACACCGACGAGCTCAGGCATCCGGAACAATGCGTGGACCCGGAGCTTGCGCTCCACCTCGCGATGGGTGACGGTGCTTGTCACATCAGCCTCTCTTGCGCCGGGCCAGGCCTGCGCGCTGCTCGATGAGGTAGTCCTGCATGTCTACCGTCGGTGCGTCGGTCGCATCGCGGTCGTGCAACGTCCAGGTGCCGTCCGGCTCGCCGATCCAGGCGCGTGTGGTGTCGGCGAAGCCGAGGTCGATCAGGTCCGAGACCTCGGCGGCATGCTCCGGGTTGAGCCTGACGAGAACCTCCACCCGGCGGTCGAGGTTCCGGTGCATCAGGTCCGCCGATCCGATCCAGGTCTCGGTCTGGCCGGCGTTCGCGAACTCGAAGGCGCGAGAGTGCTCCAGGAATCGGCCCAGGATCGAGCGGACCCGTATGCGCTCGCTCATTCCCGCCACCCCCGGGCGCAGGGCACTGATCCCGCGGACGAGCACATCGACCTGTACGCCGGCCATCGAGGCCCGGTAGAGGGAGTCGATGATCGCCTCGTCCACGATCGAGTTGCACTTGAACCGTACCCGCGCCGGCAGCCCCGCGCGGTGGTTGGCGACCTCCCGGTCGATCCGTTCGATCAGGCCAGTTCGGATGGAGTGGGGGGCGACCAGGAGCCGGCGGTACGTCGTGTTCATCGAGTAGCCGGAGAGCACGTTGAAGACGTGCGAGACATCCTCGCCCACCTCCGGGTCGGCGGTGAGCAGGCCCATGTCCTCGTAGAGCCGGGCCGTCTTCGGGTGGTAGTTCCCCGTGCCGATGTGGACGTACCGACGAAGCCGGTCACCGTCCTCGCGCACGACGATGCTGAGCTTGCAGTGGGTCTTGAGCCCGACCAGGCCGTAGACGACGTGAACGCCCTGGCGCTCGAGCTTGCGCGCCCACGTGATGTTGGCCTGCTCGTCGAAGCGCGCCTTGATCTCGACCAGCGCCAGCACCTGCTTGCCCGCCTGTGCGGCGTCGATGAGCGCGTCGACGATCGGGGAGTCCCCGGACGTGCGGTAGAGCGTCTGCTTGATGGCCAGCACCTTCGGGTCGGCCGCGGCCTGCTCGAGGAAGCGCTGGACGCTGGTGGAGAAGCTGTCGTAGGGGTGGTGGAGCAGCACGTCATGGTCGCGCATCGCCTCCAGGACGTCCGGCGCGGCGGCGGTCTCCACCTCGGTCAGCTGCGGGGACGTCTTGGGCAGGAACGCCGGCTCCTTGAGGTCCTCCCGGTCGATGCCGTGGACGGTCCAGAGCCCCGTGAGGTCCAACGGCCCGGGCAGCGCGAAGACCTCCTCGTCGCTGATGCCCAGCTCGCGCACCAGCAGCTCCAGGACGTAGGGGTCGATGGATCGCTCGACCTCCAGGCGCACCGGGGGGCCGAAGCGCCGTCTCATGAGCTCGCGCTCCAAGGCCTTGAGGAGGTTCTCCGCGTCATCCTCCTCGACCTCGACGTCCTCGTTGCGGGTCACGCGGAAGGAGTGCTGCTGGAGGATCTCCATGCCCGGGAAGAGGTCGGAGAGGTTGGCTGCGATCACGTCCTCCAGCGGCACGAAGCGCTGCGGGCCCACCTCGACGAAGCGCTGCAGGCTCTGGGGCACTTTGACGCGGGCGAACAGCTCCGTGCCGGTGACGGGGTTGCGCACGACGACAGCCAGGTTGAGGCTCAGGCCGGAGATGTAGGGGAAGGGGTGGGCCGGGTCCACGGCCAAGGGAGTCAGGATCGGGAACACCTTGTCGGCGAACATCCGTTGGAGCGCAGCCCGTTCCCCGTCGCCCGTCTGGTCGTAGCGAAGGATCTCGATGCCCTCGGCCCGCAGGGCCGGCAGCACGGACTCGGTGAAGCACGCGGACTGCCGTGCCATGAGCTCGCGAGTGGCCGACCAGATCCGCTCGATCAGATCCCGGGGCATGAGGCCGCTGGCGGCACGTACGGCGATGCCGGCGTCGATGCGGCGCTTGAGCCCGGCGACCCGGACCATGAAGAACTCGTCGAGGTTCGAGGCGAAGATCGCCAGGAACTTGGTGCGCTCCAGCAGGGGGAGGTCGGGGTCCTCTGCCAGCTCCAGGACCCGCTCGTTGAAGGCGAGCCACGACAGCTCCCGGTCGGCGAACCTGCCACTGGGAAGCTCGGCCTCCTTGCCCTCGACCGCGACCACCAGGGCCGGGCCCGGCGGAGCGGTTGGCACCGGGACAGCCGCCTGGGCGCCGGCAAGGTGTGCCGCCGTGCTCATGGCTCCTCCTCGACCCGACGTGCCTGGCTTGAGTCTATCCGCGACCCACGGCGCACGGCCCGGCCGAAACCTGCGCAGGGGTGGATGGTCTGGCGCACATCCGCGGGGACTCCGGACTGCCAGGTCAGGCCGGAGTCGGGCGCAGCGTGGCGGCCGTCGCCACATCCAGCCCGTCGTCCGGGCGCTGCGGAACGAACCGGTAGCCCACGTTGCGGACGGTGCCGATCATGGACTCGTGCTCTGCCCCCAGCTTGGCGCGGAGCCTCCTGACATGGACATCCACGGTGCGGGTTCCGCCGAAGTAGTCGTAGCCCCAGACCTCGGCCAGCAGCTGGGCGCGGGTGAAGACCCGGCCGGCGTGCGAGGCCAGGAAGCGCAGGAGCTCGAACTCCTTGAACGTCAGGTCCAGGCTCTGGCCGCGGACGCGGGCGCTGTAGGCGGACTCGTCGATCGCAAGGTCGCCCAGTCGCATCTCGGTCTCGGCGTGGGCCTCCTCGGCCACGGCCGAGCGCCCGATCGACAGTCGGAGGCGAGCCTCGACCTCGGCCGGACCGGCCGACTCCAGCAGAACGTCATCAACGCCCCAGTCCGCGTTGATCGCGGCCAGGCCCCCCTCTGTGCACACCAGGAGCACGGGGCAGTCGACGCCGGTCTGGCGGATCAGCCGGGTCAGCGCCCGCACGTGGGCGAGGTCGCGGCGGCCGTCCACCAGCAGTGCGTCTGACGGGGGCGCGGTGATCAGGGCGCTGGCCTCCGCGGGCAGGACGCGCACGTGATGGGCGAGCAGACCCAGCGCGGGGAGGACCTCACCGGATGGACCGAGGGACGCCGTCATGAGGATCAGTCGACTCATCGGCACCTCCTCACCACTTGGCTACGTGTGCAGCAGGATACGCCGCCGCCCGTCACAACCTCCGGGTCCGGGAATGTGCGGGGGTGCTTCGGGCGTTGACACCCGTCATGGTGGGTGTCCTGCTGCTGGTCGCAGCTGTCTGCCTGGCCATGGGGTTCGGCCTCTGGCGACGGGCAACCGACGGTGCGATGCGCCCGGCGGGCGGGCAGCCGCAGCGGGTCGCACCGGTCCCTGAGCGGCGCACAGGCGCGCGTGAGTCGCGACCGGGAGCCCCAACCAACGATGCCTTCCAGGTCGGGGCCCTCCCCGATGACGGGTCAGCCGGGGTCGGCGACGCAGCCCCGGTCGAGGCGGAGGCTGCCGTGGACGTGGCGGACCTGGGTCGGGCACTGGGGGAGCGTGCCACCCTGCTGCAGTTCTCCTCGGCGTTCTGCGCCCCGTGCCGCGCGACCAGGGCCGTCCTGTCGGAGGTCGCCGGGATGGTTCCCGGCGTCGCCCACATAGAGATCGACGCCGAGTCCCATCTGGACCTCATCCGCCGCCTGGATGTACGGCGCACCCCCACTGTCCTCGTGCTCGATCCGGGAGGTCGGATCCGCCGCCGTGCCGTGGGGGCACCACGCCGTGCGGATGTCATCGCGGCGCTCGGCGAGGTCATCTGACGAGGTCCGCTGCGCCGAGTCCTGACCGCGCGCGATCCCGGGCGGGCTTGCGCTCGGCTCCGGGCCGCAGAGCGAGTATCCTCGCGACCCATGCAGACGTGCCCGGCCGACGACCGCGTGCAGCGGTATGTCGGGGCGGGCGCACCGATCGTCACCGATGGCTGTACCGGCGCGGCGCGGGCGCGGATCTCGGCGCCCGGGCGGCGAATGCGCCAGGCGCGCTGACCCTTCGCCGCCGCCCGCACCTCGCGGGCGCCGTGGTAGGCGCGCTGGCCCTTCCCCGACCCGTCTCGACCGACCGGAGACCCCCATGACCATCACCAGCCAGACCGCCCCCGCCCTCGTCGGCATCGATCCCCGCGGACCCCGCTTCGCCGCGGCAGTCACCGCGGTCGTCCTCGCCGCGACCCTCGTCCTCGCCTCACCCCTGCTGCTGGCCCTCCAGGGCATCGCGTTCGCACTGGGGGCCTTCGCCGGGCCGGCCGCCCAGCCCTATGGCATCGCCTTCCGGCGCGCGATCCGGCCCCGCCTGGCGCCCCCGGCTGAGTTGGAGGACCCGCGGCCGCCCCGCTTCGCGCAGGCCTGCGGGCTTGCTTTCACCCTCGTCGGCCTCCTCGCCTTCGCGCTCGGCCTGGAGACGCTGGCCCTGGTGGCCGTCGCAGCGGCCTTCCTCGCCGCGTTCCTCAACGCCGCATTCGATTTCTGCATCGGGTGCGAGATCTACCTGCGCCTGCAGAGGGTCCGCGGCCGCTGACCTTCGACGGCCCACTGACCGGCGCACGCTCGCAGCACTGCCCCGAACGCTCCCGGCCTGGGGCGTCACTCGGGGCTGTGGCCGGATCCGTAGACCAGTGCCTGGGCACCCTCGGCCAGGACCTCCGCCACGAAGCTCGCGGCACCCGCGATGCGGACTCCCGGCAGCAGGTCGTCGGCGACCAGGGCGCGGCGGGCGGCGCACTGGACGCACACGGTGAGGGTTCCCTCAGCCAGAATCGATGCCAGCAGGTCTGCCAGCGGGGCCGCGTGGGGCAGGCTGAAGTCCTCGGCTCGCCCGGGTGTGGCCAGGAACGTGGCATCTCCTGTCAGCCAGAGCGACACCGACGCGCCGGCGGCCACGGCCGTGGCAGCCACGGTGAAGGCCTGCGAGCACGGCTCGGGGTCCAGGGTCGAGCACTTGATCACCAGGGAGCGTCCGGCCATGGCGGGCGAGCCTACGCCCGTCCTACCCGGCCCAGGCGGCGTGGCCTCGTAGGATTGCCCTCGTGGAGCCTCTTGAGATCGTCTTCACCACGCTTCTGGTGGTCATGAGCCTGGTCATCGCCTGGTTCTCCGGTTTCGTGGTCTACAAGCTGTTCAAGGGCCAGGCCTGACGGTGCCCGACCATGCCGCGGCGCTGCCCGATGGCGAGACTCCAGGTGAGCTGGCCCACCTGAGCTGGCTCATCGGGCGCTGGGGCGGGATCGGCGAGGGCGGATATCCGGGGATCGACGGCTTCCGGTACGAGCAGGTCATCGAGTTCGCGTGCGACGGTCGGGCGTTCCTGGAGTATCGCTCGATCTCGTGGATCGTGGACGAGCACAACCACCGGATCAAGCGATCCGCCACCGAGAGCGGCTACTGGCGGCCGCTTCCCGGCAACGGGGTCGAGGTACTCCTGGCGCACCCCAGCGGCGTGGTGGAGGTCTGGGTGGGCCATGTCGAGGTGACGGCGATCCTGGATGCGGTGATCACAGGCGCCCGCATCCAGATGTCGACGGACGCGGTCGTCCGGACGGTGACAGCCCGCCAGGTCAGCGCCGGGCATCGCCTCTACGGCCTGGTCCAGGGGCGGCTCCTGGCCACCTACGACATGGCGGCCAACGGGCACGAGCTGACCAATCACCTGGCCATCGCGTTGGACCCGATCGCCGACCCACGCGGAAATGGTCGCCGAGCCTGACCCCGCCGACCGGCTGCGTGCCGCCGGTCTGCGCAACACACGCCAGCGCCGGGCCGTCCTCTCCGCGCTCTCCGCGCTGGAGCACGCCACGCCCGAGGAGCTGGCCGCCCAGGTCCGTGCCCAGGACCCGGACCTCAACCTGTCCACGGTGTACCGGACGCTCGACGTGCTCGCCCGCGCTCGCCTGGTGACGCACGTCCACCTTCACCACGGCTCGACGACCTACCACTCGACCGACGGCGAGGCGCATCTCCACCTCGTCTGCACGAACTGCGGCGTCGTCTCTCAGCAGCCACTGGCCGTCGCCGGCGGCCTCGCGGCACGGATCCACTCCGGCACGGGCTTCGAGGTGGACCTGACCCATCTCGTGCTCCACGGGCTCTGTGCAACGTGCTCGGGAACGCGCAGGGCGTCCGCTTCGTTGGAACAGCCATGACGACACCGCTCCCGGCACCCCCCGGCAGTCCTGACGCTGGCGTGCCCTGGCACTACGGCGACCCCCACGGCGAGCAGCGCGCGCTGGTCGACGGCTCCGGAGTGGTCGACCTGAGCCATCGCGGAGTCGTCACGATCACCGGTCCCGACCGCCTGCGCTGGCTCAATGACCTCACCACAGCCGAGGTGGCCCACCTGCCGGCCGGATCGTCGCGGCTCGCGCTCATCCTGAGCCCGCACGGCCATGTCGAGCACGAGCTCCACGTCGCCGACGATGGCGAGCGGACATGGATCGGGGTGGAGCCGGGCACGGCGCCCGGGCTTGCCGCGTACCTGCGCTCGATGCAGTTCCTGCTGCGAGTCGAGGTCGACGTGCGCGACGACATCGCGACCCTCTGGGAGCCGGCGGACGAGCCGGATCCCGTGCATCCCACCTGGCTGGTGCCCGGCGACTTCCGCGTGGACTCCCTGCCCACGCCCGCCGGGTCGGATCGTGGCGGGGGCGCACAGCGATACGTGCCCGACCGACCCGCGGACCTGATCGGACGCGAGGTGATGCTCCCGCGCGAGGGGCTGGTTGATCGGATGCGCTCGGCGCGGCCGGCGGGGACCTGGGCCCTGACCGCTCTGAGGACCGCCGCGGCCGTGCCGCGGCTGGGGTTCGAGACCGACCACCGCACGCTGCCCCATGAGGTCGGCTGGATCGGCGCCGCCGTCCACCTCGCCAAGGGCTGCTATCGCGGGCAGGAGGCCATCGCTCGGGTCCACAACCTGGGCAGGCCGCCGCGGCGCCTGGCCCTGGCACACCTCGACGGGTTCGCCGGCGTGCTGCCCGCACACGGCGACGAGGTCCTGGTCGACGGACGGGTCGTCGGCTGGGTGGGGACCGCGGCGCGCCACCACGAGCTCGGCCCGGTCGCCACTGTCGTGATCAAGCGTTCGACCGCGACTGACGCGATGTTCGTGGTGCGCACGGCCGACGGTGATGTCGTGGGCAGCCAGCAGGTCGTGGTGGTGCCGTGACGGCTGGCAGCGCCGGTGGCGGGGGCGGGATCTCCGGCGGTGGCCGGTGAGGAGCGTCGCGTGAGGTGCGTCGTCCAGCGCGTCGACGGGGCCAGCGTGCTGGTCGACGGACAGGTCGTGGGCGCGATCGAGGGACCGGGCCTGTGCGTCCTGGTCGGGGTGACCCACGGGGACACGCGGGCTGGAGCGGAGCGACTGTCCGACCGCGTGCTCGACATGAGGCTGTTCGATCCCGCCCGGCTGGGCGAGCGCTTCCTGGAGAGGTGCGCGGACCTCGGCCGACCCCGGGAGGTCTCAGCCGCGGACCTGGGCCTGCCGATCCTGGTCGTCAGCCAGTTCACGCTCTACGGAAGGACCACCAGGGGCCGGCGCCCCACGTGGGAGGAGGCGGCTCCCGCCGCAGTGGCCGAGCCCCTCGTGGCCGCCTTCACCGCAAGGTTGCGACACCGTGGGGCCAGCGTGGCAGAAGGGATCTTCGGGGCAATGATGCGTGTGCAGCTGGTCAACGACGGGCCCGTGACGGTGATCGTCGAGCAGTGACCCGCGAGGGCCTTCGGACATGCCGCTGCCGGCGTGCCACGACCTCGGCCGGGTCCCATGGACCGGCGCGAAGGGCCAGGCAGTCATGCGAAGGGCCCGGCACACGGCCGGGCCCTTCGAGATGGTTCCGTCAGGTCACTTGATCACGGCGAGCACGCGACGCGCTGCGTCCTTGGCGTGCACCTGGACCTCGGCAACGGTGGGCAGGTCGACCTTGGGCAGCTCGACCTTGCCGACCAGCTCGCGCATCTCGGCGACGGTGGGGACGTCGACCTTGCCGACCAGCTCGCGCATCTCGGTCACGGTGGGGACGTCGACCTTGCCGACCAGCTCGCGCATCTCGGTCACGGTCGGGACGTCGACCTTGCCGACCAGCTCGCGCACCTCGGCGACGGTGGGCATCTCGACACGGGCCACAAAGCCGCGGATCTCGGCGGTGGTGGGGACCTTGGCCTTCGCGGTGGCGCTGGCCTTCTTCGCGGCGGCGGTCGCGCGGCCAACGGGGCTCGTCACGGACGGTGCCTCGATGACGGTCTCGGCGACCGGGGTCTCCTCGACGATCTCTACAGCGGGCGTCTCGACGACGGGGGTGTTGTTCTCCATGGTGTCCTCCTGGGGGGTCTCGCTGGTGCTGTCGGTGAGATTGATCTCAGTCATGGGGTGGTTCCTTCCTCGATGGTTGACAGCGCGACCTGCCTGGTCGCGTTCTCTGTCTGGAATGCCGAGTAGATCTCCAGCAGCACCTTGCGCTGGCGGTCGGAGAGCGTGGCGTCCTCGGTGATCGCGCTGATGACCGTCTGGTCACCGTGGCGCTCCTCCAGGAGGCCGGCACGCACGTAGAGCGTCTCGGCGGAGATCCGCAGGGCGCCTGCGATCCTCGCGAGGATCTCGGCGCTCGGGCGGCGCAGTCCGCGCTCGACCTGGCTCAGGTACGGGTTGGAGACATCGGCGGCTCTTGCCAGTTGCCGGATCGAGATCTGTGCGGCACCGCGCTGCTCGCGGATGTACTCCCCGAGCTTGGTGGTGTCGATCCTGGCCATGGTTCAAGTATCCGGGAGTGCGCTTGCAAATGCAAGCACTCAGCAAGCGATCGGTGCGTGATCATCCTCACGTCCCCCTTCGTGTCCCGGCCGGGCTCGTCCGCAGCGCTGTGAGGTCTCGGCCATGCGGGGCCCCTGCACCACGCGGAGGCCGGCGCACTTCCACACCCCCGACGGTCCCAACGCCGCTGGCCTCGACCCCTGCCCCGGCACGACTGTGCGTGACGCGGATGCAGCCGTACCCTATCGGCATGATCTCGGGACTCACCGCCCTGTTCCTGCGGCTCGTGGACATCGCGACGTTCGTCGCCGCGACGTGGGCCTTCATTGACTGCCTGCGGCGGCGTCCCGATGCCTTCCCCGCCGTCGGGCGTCACTCCAAGGGCCTCTGGCTGGGGCTCACGGGCGGGTCTGCCGTCGTGGCCTTCCTGGACTTCTACCCCCTGGGCCTCCTCGGGATCTTCGCGATCGCGATCGCCGCGATCTATCTGCTCGACATCCGCCCGCGCATCGCGGAGATCACCCGAGGCCGCTGATCCCCGCGCTGGGGGATGGCGGCTCCCAGGCCCGTCGGGGACATCACCCGCGGCACCACGCATGCCAACCGCCTGCGTCGTCTCGACGGCTGGCTCATCCACCGGATGACGGCCCACCTGCGCCACCACCCGGATGCGCTCGTGGTGGACCTCGGGTTCGGAGAGGCACCGACGACGACGCTGGAGCTCGCTGACCGGCTGCGAGCCCGACTGGACCGAGCCATCCGGGTCGTGGGCATCGACATCGATCCCGATCGGGTCGAACGGGCCCTGCCCCTGACCCGCGACGGCGTGACGTTCGCCCTGGGCGGATTCGAGGTGCCGCTGCCGGGGGAGCGTCGCGCGAGCGTCATCCGAGCGGCGAACGTCCTGCGGCAGTACGACGAGGCTGCCGTCCCCATGGCGTGGCGCCAGATGACGAGGCGACTGGACGACGGGGGTCTGATGGTGGACTGCACATGTGACGAGCTGGGGCGGCTCGGCAGCTGGATCGCCGTCGGCCGCGATGGCATGGGGGACCCGGTGCCACGGACGCTCACGCTCAGCCTGCACCTGGCCTCGCTCGTCCCCCGAGGCTCGGCCCCGAGATCCGGGTCGGCATCCTCGGCCGAGGCCGAGCGGGCCGCCTCACGAGAGCGGGGAAGGGGCCTCGGCGCACCGGCGGAGCTGGTGCGACCGAGTCGCGTCGCCGAGAGGCTGCCCAAGGTGCTGATCCACCGCAACGTGCCCGGCGAGCCGATCCACGGGCTGCTGTGCGACCTTGACAGGGCATGGTCCGTCGCGGCGCCCCTGGGGGTCTTCGGTGTGCGCCAGCGCTGGATCGAGACGATCAGAGCCCTCAAGGCGACGGGCTGGCCCGTGCAGGACGGCCCAGCCCGATGGCGCTTGGGGGAGCTCACGGTCCCCTGGCCGGCCGTGGCCCCCCGGTGACGGAGGCGTCAGGTTGGGCGACGCTGTGGGCTACTTGCCCTGGTTGGCCACCGCCGCCGCGGCGCTCGCGGCCGCCTCCGGGTCGACGTACTCGCCGCCGGGGACGGTCGGGCGCAGGCCATTGTCGAGTCGGTAGACCAGCGGGATCCCGGTGGGGATGTTCAGCTTGAGGACCTGTGCGTCGGTCATCTGGTCCAGGTGCTTGACCAGCCCGCGCAGCGAGTTGCCGTGGGCGCCGATGAGCACCGTCCGGCCGAGGCGCAGGTCCGGCACGATGCCGTCGTACCAGTAGGGCAGCATCCGGACGACAACGTCCTTGAGGCACTCGGCATCCGGGCGCACCTCGGGGGCCAGGTCCGCGTAGCGGGCATCGTTGGTCTGCGCCCACTCGTCATCGGGATCGATGGGCGGCGGGGGGACGTCATAGGAGCGGCGCCACTCGGTGAACTTCTCTGGGCCGTACTTCTGGAGGGTCTCCTTCTTGTCCTTGCCCTGCAGCGCGCCGTAGTGACGCTCGTTGAGCCGCCAGCTGCGCCGCACCGGGATCCAGTGCCGCTCGCAGTTCTCCAGCGCGATCTGCGTCGTGCGGATGGCCCGCTTCTGCAGTGAGGTGTGCGCCACGTCGGGCAGGAGGTCCTGCTCCGCGAGCATCTGTCCGCCCTTGGCGGCCTCGGCCTCGCCCTTCGCCGTCAGGTTCACGTCCACCCAACCGGTGAACAGGTTCAGCGCGTTCCATTCGCTCTCGCCGTGACGGAGCAGGATCAGGGTGTACGTCATGGCGCTCATAGTGGCCCAGCGGCCGCCCACGGCGCTCGCCGAAGGCCGAGCAGACGCGCAGGGCGTCGATCAATCCGCCGGATCGGAGGTGTCGCGCGCGGCGCCGGGGGGCACGGGATCGGCGGTCAGATCGGTGAAGGCGGCCAGGTTCGCCAACGACTCCCCCCGCGAGACCCGCCAGGCGTGCTCCCGGCGGATCGCAGTGGCGAACCCCAGCCGCAGCAGCTGGTTGAACGAGTCGTCGCTCGCGGACAGGACCGATCCCAGCAGCCGGTCGAGGTCGTCGGGCAGCAGGCCCGTCGTCGGCATCCGGCCGACCAGGTAGATGTCCCCGAGATGGTCCAGCGCGAACGCGACGCCGAACATCCGAGCATTGCGCTTGAGCAACCAGCGGTAGACCTGCTCGAAGTTCTCGTCGGGCCGCCGGCACACGAAGGCGTTGATGCTCAGGGTCGAGTCGGAGACCCGCAGGCTCACGGTGGTCCGCAGCTTGGCGGCCCCGGGGAGGACCACGACGAACTGTCCCGGTGCAGGCCGAGAGTGCTCCAGCCCCTCCTGGTAGAGGAGCGCCGCGAGGCGATCGATCACCTGGTTGCGTGCCGAGTCCGCCATCAGCTCCTCACCCTCCCCAGCTCTGGGCCCTACTGGCGGATTCCCGCGGCGGGCCAGCGGTCCGAAGGGCCCCAACCGCAGCGTAGCCCGCCATGAGCCCGTCCACGGTGCCGTCCCAGGACAGGGTGCGCGCGTGGGCCAGCGCCCCCGCGCGGAGCGCGCGGCGACGCTGCGGATCCGTCAGGAGGTCGCGGATCGCGTCGGCCCAGGCGTGCGGATCGTGCCCGGCCACGAGCGTGCCCGAGCGCCCGTCGGCGACGGCGATCCGCAGACCCCCGACGTCGGTAGCCACCACGGGCGTCCCGCACGCCTGGGCTTCGAGCGCGACCAGGCCGAACGTCTCCGAGTGCGACGGCATCGCGATGAGATCCGCCGCGACGTAGAGGCAGCGCAGCATCGTGGCGTCCAGGGGCGGGAGGAAGGTGGCGTCGACACCCTGGGCGCGGGCCTGCCGTCGAAGCGAGCCCGCGTACCCCGCGTCCGCCCCGGATGGGCCCCCGCTGATGATCACGCGGGTTCGCGCTGCCAGCTCCGGGTCGACCTCGCGCAGCGCACCCATCGCATCGAGCAGGACATCGGGCCCCTTCAGGCGCTGCAGGCGCCCCACGAACCCCACCATCGGGGTCCCCGGGGCCAGGTCGAACCGCGCCCGGGCGTCGTCCCGTCCGCCGGGGTGGAGCCGGTCGAGGTCCACACCGGGGGGTACGACGGCGATCCGCTGCGACGAGGCCCCGCAGTGCTCGATCAGATCTCTGCGCTCGGCCTCGGTGTTGGCCACCAGCAGGTCGGCGGCCGTCGCGATCCGCCGCTCCCCCGCGAGCCTGAGGTTCGGCTCCTTGTCGTCGCCGGGGGGGATGGACTCGTTCTTGCGGGCGCCCAGCGTGTGCATCGAGTGGACCAGAGGAACCCCCCACGCGCAACGGAGCCGCAGGCCGACCTCGCCGGAGAGCCAGTAGTGGGAATGGATCAGGTCGGGCGGATCCAGGTGCTCAGCGCGCGCGGTGATCGCAGCCGCCATGGCCTGGACGAGCGAGGGCAGATCCTGTTTCGCGACGTGATCGGGCGGACCGGCGATGACGTGGTGGACTCGCAGCCCGGGGGCGACCTCGACGATCGGCCGGTCCGCCGCCGACGACGCACGGGTGAAGAGCTCCAATGTCACCCCGCGCCTGGCCAGGTGCAGTGCGGTCTGCGCCACGTACACGTTGAGCCCACCGGCGTCCGCCGCCCCCGGCTGCGCCAGGGGCGAGGTGTGCATCGAGACCATGGCGACCCGTGCCGGCCAGGGCACGGGTGGGGACTCCATGGGTGCAACTCTCTTCGTGGACGCCCGCGCCAGCAACTCGCGCAGGACCATGGGGGAGCAGCGCTGACCGGTCAGGCGTTGGGGCGCTGGGCCTGTCTCGTCAGGCGCTGGTGGATCATGCGCGGGGTCAGGCGGGACCGGGCAGTACCTCGAGGGTGGTTTCCGCGTACGGCTCGCCGGTCACGACATGGACGACCCGGCGGGCGATCGTGACCGCGTGGTCGGCATATCGCTCGTAGTACCGGGAGAGCAGCGTGGCGTCGATGGCGGCCTCCACCCCGTGCGACCAGGAGGGCGAGAGGACCACCGTGAACATCTCGCGGTGCAGCCTGTCCATCTCCTCGTCGTACGCGGCGATGTCCGGCCCGAGGCTGACGTCCTTGGTGGTGATCACGGTGGCGGTCTTGGCCACGATCGCGTCGGCCAGGCCGCCCATCTGGGCGAACGTGGCCCGCAGCTCGTTGGGGATCGAGTGGTTCGGATAGCGCAGCCGGGCCTGTTTGGCGACGTGCACGGCCAAGTCGCCCATCCGCTCCAACGAGGAGGAGATGCGCAGGGAGCCGATCACGATCCGCAGGTCGGTGGCGACCGGCTGCTGGAGGGCCGCGGCCCCGTAGCAGCGCCGCTCGACCTCTCCGGTGAGGTCGTCGAGGTGGTCGTCATCGGAGATCACCGACTCGGCGAGTCCCAGGTCCGCATTCAGCAGGGCCTGGGTGGCCTTGTTCATGGCCGAACCCGCGCCGATGGCCATCTCGGCCAGGATGTCGCTGATCTCGTCTAGCTGCTCATGGAACGCTGCACGCATCTGTTGACCCTCCGGCCGGGAGTCTAGTTCTCCCCCGGCATATGCGACGGGGCTCTGGCCGACGGCTTCGCCACGCCCGGGTGAACACTCGGGGGAGCGAAGATGAACGGGCTCGCCGTCGGCCCGCCGTCGATGGTGGCTCGCAGCAACCGGCCATATCGTGAGGCCCGTGGCCGCCACTTCGCGTCAGCCCCGTACGGGCACGTCCTCTGGCTCGTCACAACGTCGGCGCTTCCTGGGCTTGACACCCTCTGCTCGCGGGGCGGGGCAGGACGCCATCGCAGAGGAGCAGGTGGCCCGGGGGACCGGATCGGGCCGGTCGGCCACATCGATCGAGGCGCTGCACGAGCAGCAGTCCGGGGCCTCCGACGACGCCGAGGCTCTCGTGCTGGGCGAGCCCGGCCGGCTCGGCGGGCTCGAGTCCGGGATCTCCGACGAGGTGGATGCCCCGGAGCTCGTGTCCCCGCTGCTCCACGATCGGCGGGACCGCCCCTCCGGGCAGGCGCTCGCGATCTTGAGGACCCTTCCGGTCCCCGCGGTGTGGGTGGACGGTGACAACGCCGTGGCCTGGGTCCATCCGGCCCTGTCGTCGATGCGGGTCGTGTCGCGTGGGCGCGTCGTCGTGCCGGCCGTGGTGAGCATGGTCGAGGAGGTCAGGGCCTCCGATCAGACCCAAGCCAAGGAGGTCGCCATCCGCCGGCCGGGTCGCCGGCGCGGTCGGCTCCAGGCACTCGTCACAGCGCATCCCATGCCTGGTGGCGCCGTTCTTGCGGTCATCGAGGACATCGCCGAGGCGCAGCGGCTCGACCATGCCCGCCGTGACTTCGTCGTCAACGTCAGCCACGAGCTCAAGACCCCCGTCGGGGCGCTGTCGCTGCTCGCCGAGGCCGTCCTGCAGGCGCGCGACGACCCGGGAGCGGTCCTGCACTTCGCCGGACTGATGGTCGCCGAGAGCGCGCGTCTGACCAGTCTCGTCAACGATCTGCTGGACCTGTCGCGCATCGAGGGGATCGACCCCATCCATCCGCCCGAGCCGGTGTCCCTCGACGAGGTGGTCCTCCGGGCATGCGAGGACGCCGCGGTCGCCGCGTCGATCAAGGGGATCACGTTCCGCCGTGGCGGAGTGCCCGACCAATGGGTGCTGGGCGTCGAGTCGCAGCTCGTCACGGCCGTGCGCAACCTGTTGGTCAACGCAGTGAGCTACAGCCCCGAAGGGACCCGCGTGGCAGTCTCCACCGGCAACTCCGAGGGGTCGGTGACGGTCGCCGTCACCGATCAGGGGATCGGCATCCCGACCCAGGAGCTCGACCGGATCTTCGAGCGGTTCTACCGGGTCGACCCCGCGCGCTCGCGCAGCACCGGGGGCACCGGCCTGGGCCTGGCGATCGTCAAGCACGTGGCCGCCAACCATGGCGGGTCGTGCGAGGTCTGGTCGCGCGTCGGTGCCGGCTCGACCTTCACGCTGCGACTTCCCGAGCTCACCGAGGCGCAGCACCAGCGGTACTTGAAGCGCACGCCACGAGCAAGGGCGATGGAGGGGTCGTGACCAGGATCCTTGTCGTGGAGGACGAGGAGTCCTTCTCCGAGGCGCTGGGCTTCATGCTGCGCCGTGAGGGGTTCGATGTCGTCCTTGCCGGGACGGGGCCGGATGCCGTCGCCAGCTTCGAACGCGACTCCCCGGACCTGGTCCTGCTCGACCTGATGCTCCCGGGCATGACGGGGACCGATGTCTGCCGGGTGATCCGCTCCCGCTCCACCGTCCCGATCATCATGGTCACGGCCCGGGACTCCGAGCTGGACAAGGTCCTCGGATTGGAGCTGGGCGCGGACGACTACGTGACCAAGCCCTTCTCCAGTCGGGAGCTGGTGGCGCGGATACGGGCGGTGCTCAGGCGCAACTCAGACGACGACCAGGGCGACCACGCGATCGTGGAGGCCGGTCCGGTGCGCATCGACACCGAGCGGCACACCGTCGAGGTGCGCGGCCAGGTGGTGGCCATGCCGCTCAAGGAGTTCGACCTGCTGACGTACCTCGTCAGCCACGCGGGGAGGGTTCTCACCCGCGCCCAGCTCATCGACCGGATCTGGGGCTCGGACTACGTCGGGGACACCAAGACCCTCGACGTGCACGTCAAGCGACTGCGGGCCAAGGTCGAGGCGGACCCCGGCAACCCCACTCACCTGGTGACCGTGCGGGGCCTGGGGTACAAGTTCGAGTCCTGACAGCGTCGATACGTACCAGCCACCTCGCGCCCGGCTACCGCTGGTCGCGAACAGCTCCGATCGCGCGGAGCGGGCCGGCCACGGAGGGAAGGGACCCATCCCCGTCGCGACCCATCCCGCCAGGATGGCGCGCTCACTGGCCGAGGCCCGGACTCCGCAAGCGCCTCAGGGCGTGGCGGAGGGGCTCTGCGCGGGCCCCGTGGAGACGCTCGGGCTCTGGGCCGTCGCATTGGGAAGAGGAGCGACGGTGCCCTCGCCGGAGGTGCTCGGAGACGGTGCGGAGGTGGGCGAGGGCGATGCGGAGGCTGTCGGCCCATAGTCGGCGTAGAAGCCTGTGTCGGGCGCGACGAGGACCTGGTGGTGGGTGCTCCCGGCTCGGACGAAGGCCAGGGCTACTGCCACGTAGCTGCCCGCGGGTGTCTTGAGATCCGCGAGGGTGATGCGCGTCGATCCCGGAGCGCCGATGTGGACTGTCTGCTCGGCCGGAACGTCCACCAGCTCCTGCGGCTCGGCACTGGCGCCTGCCTCAGGGGACGCAGTTGCCGTGGACGTGGGACGCGAGACTGTGAGCGTCGTGGCCGGGTCCGTGCCCAGGGTGAGCAGGGCGTCGGCCTCGTCACCGGAGTTGACGATCGTCATGACGACCGAGCCGTGGCCCTGCCCGTCGGTGACGACCGTCAGGCCCTGAACCTCGATCTGATCACTGACGGTGAAGGTCGTGCCGTTACCGGACGGGCGCTGGGAGGTGACCGTCCGACCCTCGCCCTGGTAGCAGCCAGCAGTGCCCAGAACGGTGGCGAGGGACAGCAGGAGCACTGCTCCAGAAGGCGCTCTTTTCACGCGCGAACCCTACCGTGGGGGACAGGCGACCGAGTCGGGAAGGTGCGCCGTGTTAGCATTGGGGTCCACCGAAAGGGGTCCCCCGCGCAATGACTTTCAAGGTTGGAGACACGGTCGTGTACCCCCATCACGGGGCCGCGCTGATCGAGTCCATCGAGGTCCGCTGCATCAAGGGAATCGACCGGGAGTACTTGGTCCTCAGGGTTGCACAGGGTGATCTCACCGTGCGCGTGCCTGCGGACAACGTGGATCTGGTCGGAGTTCGTGACGTCGTGAACGCCGAGGGCCTGGATCGCGTGTTCGATGTCCTGCGTCAGCCCTACACCGAGGAACCCACGAACTGGTCGCGCCGGTACAAGGCGAACCTGGAGAAGCTTGCATCCGGCGACGTGATCAAGGTCGCCGAAGTGGTCCGGGACCTGTGGCGCAGGGAGCGCGAACGAGGGCTCTCTGCTGGTGAGAAGCGGATGCTGGGCAAGGCCCGCCAGATCCTGGTGAGCGAGCTCGCGCTGGCTGAGCGCACGAACGAGGACAAGGCCGAGGCCATCCTCGACGAGGTGCTGCACTCCTGAGATCGTGACCCTGCGTGAGGGCGCCGGGGCTGGCGTCCGAGTTGCCGCGGTCGTCCCGGCAGCCGGGGCGGGCGAGCGGCTCGGCGCGGGTCAGCCGAAGGCACTGGTGACCCTGCGGGGTGAATCGATCGTGGCGAGGGCCGTTCGTGGCCTTGCCGCCGAGCCCCGCGTCACGTCCATCGTGGTGATCGCCCCACCCGGGCTGGTCGATGTGATGGTGGACGCGGCGCGAGGCGCCTCGTCGCGGGTGGATCTGGTCATCACGGCCGTTGCTGGTGGCCAGACCCGCGTGGCATCGGTTCGAGCGGGGCTGACGTCGCTGGGCGACCTCACCAGGTTCGATGCCGTGCTGGTCCACGACGCTGCCCGCTGCCTGACGCCCCCGGACGTGATGGCCAGGGTGATCGATGAGGTCCTTGCCGGTTCGGCGGGGGTCGTTCCCGTCCTGCCGGTGACCGACACCATCCGGCAGGTCGACGGCTTCGGCTCGCGGACGCTGGACCGTTCGGTGCTTCAGGCCGTGCAGACCCCGCAGGGCTTCGATCCGCACGCACTGCTGCGGGCACATGCGCTGGAGGCCGAGGGGGCCACCGACGATGCCGGACTGGTGGAGGCCCTGGGCCTGCCGGTCACCCTGGTGCCCGGCGACGCGATGGCCTTCAAGGTGACCACGCACCTGGACCTGCTCCTGGCCGACGCGGTTCTCGCTGAGGCCGACTCGGGAGCAGCCTCGCACGTGCAGGGGGGTGCCCGCGCGCAGGCACACCCACGCGCGACGACCGCGGCGGACCGGCCTCCCCGAGTGGGGCCGGGGTCCGCCGATCCGCGGCCCGGCGCGACCCATGGACCGGAGGGGGGAGTGCCCGCGTGATGCCGTTCATCGGGATCGGGATCGACGTGCACCCGTTCGACCCAGGCGCCTCCCGACCCCTGTGGGTGGCCTGTCTCCAGTGGCCGGGCGAGGTCGGCCTGGCGGGTCACTCGGATGCCGATGTCGCCGCGCACGCCGTGTGCGACGCACTGCTCTCGGCGGCAGGGTTGGGCGACCTCGGGAGCAACTTCGGCACGTCGCAGCCGCAGTGGGCGGGTGCCTCCGGAGCATCCCTGCTGGGCGAGACGTTGCGTCGGGTCAGGGTCGCGGGGTACGAGATCGGCAACGTCGCCGTGCAGGTGATCGGGAACCGCCCCCGGATCGGGCCGCGGCGCGACGAGGCCCAGGCTGCCCTGTCCGCCGCGCTGGATGGGGCGATCGTGCGACTGTCGGCCACGACGACCGACGGCCTTGGCCTGACGGGCAGGGGCGAGGGCCTCGCAGCGATCGCGACTGCCCTGCTCGTGGCGCCAGTAGGATCCGCCGGGTGAGCCTGCGCCTGCACGACACCGCCGCGCGCGCCACTCGCGACTTCGTGCCGATCGTGCCCGGGAAGGTCTCGATGTACGTGTGCGGGGCGACCGTCCAGTCGGCGCCCCACATCGGGCACATCCGATCGGCGGTCAGCTTCGACGTGCTCATCCGGTGGCTGCGGACCCGCGGATTCGACGTCACGTTCATCAGGAACGTCACCGACATCGACGACAAGATCCTGGCCAGGGCAGCTGTCGAGGCACGACCCTGGTGGGCCGTCGCCGCGCACTACGAGCGCACGTTCACCCACGCCTACGACCTCCTGGGCTGCCTGCCCCCCACAGCCGAGCCACGGGCCACCGGGCACGTCCCGGAGATGATCACCCTGATGCGCCGCCTCATCGACGCCGGTCACGCCTACGCCTCCGACGGCGACGTCTACTTCGACGTCGCATCCTTCCCCGAGTACGGGGCGCTCTCGCGCCAGCGCATCGCCGACATGCAGCCGGCCGCCGACGCCGACCCGAACGCCCGAAAGCGGGATCCGCGGGACTTCGCGCTCTGGAAGTCGGTGGGCGACGACGGCCCGGGATGGGAGACCCCGTGGGGCTTCGGCCGTCCTGGCTGGCACCTGGAGTGCTCCGCGATGGCCGGGCGCTACCTCGGCGCCGAGTTCGACATCCATGGCGGCGGCCTGGACCTGCTCTTCCCGCACCACGAGAACGAGATCGCTCAGTCGCGCGCGGCCGGGGACGGGTTCGCCCGCTTCTGGCTGCACAACGCATGGGTGACCACGGCGGGCGAGAAGATGAGCAAGTCCCTGGGCAACTCGTTGCTCGTCACCGAGGTCGCCAAGCGGGTCCGTCCCGTCGAGCTGCGGTTCTACCTGGCCAGTGCGCACTACCGCTCGATGCTGGAGTTCTCCGAGGAGTCCCTGGCCGATGCTGCCGCGGGCTACCGCCGGCTCGAGGGATTCGTGACCCGCGCGGTCGAGCGGGTCGGCGAGGTTGATCCCGGCCAGGTGCCCGACTCCTTCGCCGCGGCGATGGATGACGACCTCGGTGTCCCAGCTGCGCTGGCGGTGCTCCACGAGGAGGTGTCGGAGGGGAACCGGATGCTCGCCGGTGGCGCCGACGATGCTGCGGTGGGCGACGTGCTCCGGCGGGTGCGCCGGATGCTCGACGTCCTCGGGGTCGACCCCCTGGCGCTGCCCTGGCGGGAGAGCCGGGCTGGCGCGGCGCCAGGCAGGGCCCTCGATGCCCTCGTGGGGGAGCGACTGGCCGAGCGTCAGGCGGCCCGAGCGGCACGGGACTTCCCGGCGGCCGATCGGGTCCGGGACTCGCTGCGCGCGGCCGGTGTGATCATCGAGGACACTCCGTCGGGCCCGCGCTGGACCTTGGAGGACTGATGGCCGGCAATTCGCAGCGCCGCGGCGCGACCCGCAAGCCGGGGACGAAGAAGGGCGCGGTCGTCGGGTCGGGCGGCCAGCGTCGGCAGGGGCTGACCGGCCGCGGGCCGACGCCGCGCGCCGAGGACCGTCCCGGGCACGTCGCCCACCGACGGGCGCGGGCGGCCGACCGTTCTTCGGGGAAGTCGGGAGCTGGCGTCCCCGGGCAGGGCGGTCCCCGTGGAGGTGCTGGGCGCTCCCAGGGGGGTTCCGGGCGCGGTTCCGGCGGGAAGGCCGACGGCAGGGAGTCGGTGGCCGGGCGCAACTCGGTGCTCGAGGCCCTGCAGGCGGGCATCCCGGCGACGTCGCTGCACGTCGGCCAGTACCTGGAGTCCGACGACCGGGTGCGCGAGGCCATGCGCCTGGCGGTGGATCGCGGCATCCCGCTGCTGGAGACCACCAAGACCGATCTCGACCGGCTGGCTGGCGGGGCCAACCACCAGGGGGTCGTCCTTCAGGTCCCGCCCTACGAGTACGCGGACGCAGCCGACCTGTTGGCGCGCGCGTTCGAGGAGCATCCCGCCCCCATCCTCGTCGCGCTGGACGGGGTGACCGATCCGCGCAATCTCGGGGCGATCGTCCGATCGGCCGCGGCCTTCGGCGCGTCCGGGGTCGTAGTTCCCGAGCGGCGCTCGGCCGGCGTGACGGCGGCGGCGTGGAAGACCTCGGCGGGGGCCGCTGCGCGGGTGCCCGTGGCCCGCGCGACGAACCTCGTCCGATGGCTCATCGCGGCGCAGCGCAGCGGTGCGACGGTCCTGGGCCTGGCGGCGGGGGGCGGGGCGACGCTGCCCGACCTGGATCCGGCGACGGCTCGCGGTCCGGTGGTGATCGTGATCGGGAGCGAGGGCCGCGGCCTCGGCCACCTGGTGTCGCAGACCTGTGACGAGCTGGTGGCGATCCCGATGGACGCGGCCACGGAGTCGCTCAACGCCGGAGTCGCGGCCGGGGTCGCGCTGTACGCGGTGGCGGCCGCCCGACGCTGACAGCTAACGTCCAAGGTCGGGCGCAAGCCGGGCTGGACGTGACAAGGCCGACTCAGCAGCCTGATGGCCCAGGGCTGCGCCCCAGAAGGCCCGTCCGCAGGCAGATTCGTTCCCCGTCGGTCGAGCGTGTCGAGACCCGCTTCGACTGGTCGGTCGAGCGTGTCGAGACCCACTCCGGTGTCTGCGGGCGCGCGCCCGTCATG
>CAZWXF010000016.1:0-18828 GCA_964638055.1 uncultured Bifidobacteriaceae bacterium
CTCGACAGGCTCGACCAGCGGGCTCGACCCGACCTTGGTCTCGACAGGCTCGACCGGCGGGCTCGACCCGACCTTGGTCTCGACAGGCTCGACCAGCGGGCTCGACCCGACCTTGGTCTCGACAGGCTCGACCAGCGGGCTCGGCGAACCAGGGACCGGACACGTCACGCCGTCTCGGCGCGCTCCACACCACCCGACGGCGACGGTGCCGTCAGCTCGGCCCGCATCTCGGCGACCCCCGAGCTGATGGTCGTGTGCCAGTGCAGCCCGGTGCCCTCCAGGACGTGACGCATCGCGCCGTTGTCGGCCAGGACATGGGCCACGACCTGGGTGAACCCGAGCCGGACGGCCAGCTGGAGCATCCTGGCAAGCAGCACCTTGCCGATCCCCTCCCCCTGGTGGGCGTCCTCCACCAGGAGCGCCACCTCGGCCGCGGCGCCGTCGCTGTCGGGGTCCGGGAAGACGTTGCCCAAGCCGATCACCTGGCGGTCGCGCGAGACCACGACGAGAGTCGCGCCCCGATGGCCGCCGGAGAGCCGGCGCAGCTGGACGTCGCGCCATTCCTGCAGGGAGAAGTAGCGCTGGTAGCGGGTCCGCTCCGAGGAGCGCTCGTGCATCTGGGCCACTGCAGACGCGTCCTCGGGTCGGGCCAGGCGGATCCAGACCGTCCCGGCGCGAGTGCCCTCGATCCACCCCACGGGCTCGTGGCCGCCGATGCTCGCGGCGATCTCCGTCGACAGCCGCAGCAGTGAGGACGCCCGGAGCTGCTCGGTCCGGGTGAAGGGGCCCCATTCCCGGAAGAGAAGGACGTGCTGCATCGCCGTCCACTGCAGGCGCAGGACCCGGGCCTGCTCGTCCAGGCCCTCGGTCGCGTCGATGACCTCGAACCTGTCCGCCCCGACCAGGGTCGCCGCCATGCTTGGGGCCTCCATGGGGTGGCGGAGCAGATGGGTCGCCACATCGAGGATCCGGCTCGGCATGTCCTGGCCGTCGTCGGGCTGGCCCTCCGTGATGTAGGCCCCCGTGCCTGCCGAGGCGGCCGCTCCCAGCACGACGTCTGCCGACACGTCCCTCGGCGCGAGGACGGCCAGATAGATGACACGCTCCCCGGCGGCCCCCTCCTCCACCCGCAGCTCGATGGTGTACACACCCACCACGGCAAGAGCTCCGACGAGGCGGGCGAGCGCCCCTGGACTGTCCGGGATGACCACCCGCAGCCGCCACCTCGCGCCCAGGTCGGACTCCACCTGCTCGGGCTGACGCTCGGAGGCCAGGCCCATCCCCACCCGGGCGATCAGGCCGTCCCACTGCTCGACGCTGGGCCGCGTCGTCACCACGGGATCGAGCAGGCCCAGCCCGACGGACAGCGACATGAGGAAGTGGGCCAGTGCCTCGGGCGAGATGACCGGATCGAGGATCTCGCCCTTCACGGTGCTGCTGGCGACGAGCCTGATGTTCTCGACCCGCTCCGCGATCCGCGCCCGGGCGAGCTCGCGCAGCTCAGGGTTGGCCCGTGCCCGGACCAGTGCCTCGAGGTCGGCGTCGGACCAGCTCTGCTGCGGCGCCACGAAGAGCCGATGGCCGGCCTCGATGAGCACCGACAGAAGCGTGGTCCCGGACGTGTGCGCCGCGTGGGCCACCAGGTCGGCCACCTCGGAGGCGGGCCGCAGGGCGAGCACGTCGGCTCGCAGGTGCTCCTCGTCACCGAACAGCCCGCGCACCACGCGCTCCCGGACCGCTGCCTCCTTGGCGACGCGGGGGAACGTCGCCGCCCCGATGCCCTCGCGCCGCATCAGCTCCGCGGCGGCGGCCAGCACCCGGCTCCGCTCCTCGGGATCGGCTGCCATGTCGATCGAGGATAGTCGGGCGCCGAGCGGCGAGGGCGCTCCCCGGGCCCCTTGCGCCACACGGTCGAAGCGACTAACGTACAACCTTGTGGTTGTAGATCAACAGACCCCTGTGCTGGACGCGCTCTTCCACGCCCTGTCGGACCCCACCCGGCGAGACATCCTGCGCAGGACCATGCTGCAGGAGCATTCGGTCACGCAGCTGGCAGTCGAGTACCCGATGAGCTTCGCGGCCGTCCAGAAGCACGTCGCCCAGCTCGAGCGAGCCGGCCTGGTGATCAAGCACCGACGCGGACGCGAGCACCTGGTCCGCGCTGAGGTCGGGTCCATCCGCGTGGCCCGACAGGTCCTGGACGATCTCGAGGACCTGTGGCTCGGCCGCGTCTCGCGCATCGAGCAGATCCTCGCCGAGGACCCTGCCAGCCCAACACTCCCGCCACAAGGAGGAGACCGATGAGCACACCCCAGATCGTCACCGATCCGCGGGCCGCGACCCTCACGCTGACCACGCACTTCGACGCGCCCGTGGAGCGTGTCTGGGAGGTCGTGTCCGACCCCCGCAAGCTGGAGCGGTGGTGGGGGCCACCGACCTATCCGGCGACCGTCGTCGACCACGACCTGCGACCCGGAGGCCGGGTCACCTACTACATGACCTCCCCCGAGGGCGAGCAGTACCACGGATGGTGGCGGGTGATCGAGGTCTCGGCGCCGACCACCCTGCGCGTCGTGGACGGGTTCGGCGACGATCCCGACCACGCCGCCGAGGGCATGCCGACCTCCACGATGACACTGACGCTCGCGGGGGAGCCCGATGGCTCCACGCTCATGAGTATCCTCAGCCAGTTCGACTCGCCCGAGGCCCTGCAGCAGGTCGCCGCCATGGGCATGGAGGAGGGGCTGGCCGGCGCCGTGAGCCAGATCGACGGGCTGCTGGCCGAGGCCGCCGCGGCCTGACCGGGATCAGCGGTCGGTCAGCTCCGTCGGCACCGCGATCACGTCGACCATCGCGTCCCCGCGCAGGACCGTGATCGGGAACCTGTCGGCGATGGCGTCCTCGAAGAGCAGTCGCTGGAGGCCCTGGGCGTCCCGAAGGTCCCGCCCGCCCGCACTGAGCACGAGGTCGCCAGGGCGCAGGCCGGCCACCGCTGCGGGGCTGCTCGGGACCACCTCGGCGACCATGAGGGCGCGGGCTCGACCCAGTCGGCTGCGCAGGTGTGAGGGCACGGGACTGGGCACCGTGACAAGCCCGAGGAAGGCCCGTCGCACCCGTCCGTCACGGATCAGCGTGGAGATGATGCGGCGAGTGGTGGCGTTGATCGGTACGGCGAGCCCCAGCCCCACGCCGGCCACGGCGGTGTTGATCCCGACGACGTGGCCGTGAGCGTCGGCAAGCGCTCCCCCGGAGTTGCCGGGATTGAGGGCGGCGTCGGTCTGGATGACGTCCTCGATCATGCGCACGGCGCGCCCGCTGCGCGCCGGCAACGAGCGGCCCAGGCCGCTGACCACGCCGAACGACACCGATCCCGCCAGCCCGAGCGGCGTGCCCACCGCGACGACGAGCTGGCCGACGACCAAGCCGTCTGCGTCGCCGAAGGTGGCGGCTCCGGGGATGTCGCCCTGCGCGCGCAGGACCGCGAGGTCCGAGAGCGGATCGGCTCCGACGACATCGACGATGGCCTCACTGCCGTCCGGGAAGCTGGCGACACCGGTGCCCATCCCGGCCACGACGTGGGCGTTCGTCAGCAGGAAGCCGTCGTCGGTGAGGACGACCGCCGACCCGGTGCCGGCTCGCCGCTCCCCACGCATGTGGACCGCGGCCACGTGCGGCCCGAGGCCAGCGGCCACTCCGGACACGGTCAGGGAGAAGGCATCGAGCGCGGCTGCCCCGGGGACGCCTGCCAGTCCGGGCACCGCGGTCTCGTGCGGTCCCGGTCCCTTGCCGATCCCCACCTCGGGCACGGACCCGGACACGTCGTCCATCCGGGGCACCGGTTCGTCCGGCGGCTCGGGGATCGACTGCTCGTCCGCGGGTCCGGCCGTGGGGATGGCAACCATGTTGGGTCAACGTCCGGGACCGGATACAGCTTCCGCGAGGCGGGGGATCAGACACGAGCGTCGGCGACACCTGCGGCGACGGGTTTCGACCGCCCCTGACCGCCGCAAGAACCACTCGTCAGCGTGCCCGAGCCCTCCCCCGGAAGCCAGCGTCGGGATTGTCCCCCGCAAATGACCCCCGAAGACGCGACCACGCCCGAAAGTGCCCATTCCATGGCCCAAATGTGATGAAGGCGACAGTGTTGAGAGGGGCAACACAGGGCACAACCCTTGTGAGCGGTCGAGGTGTCTGCGACCCTTGTGGACAGTTCAAGGGCGCAGGAGAGGAACCTCCGGCCCATTCACCCTATCGGAGCTGTGTGGTGCCCTCAAGCACTCGGCAGCACCGGGTGGGAAGAGATGCGCCCCTGGGCGCGGGAAGTTGAGGATCGGCAGAGATGGACTGGCGCCACAACGCAGCGTGCCGTGACGAGGATCCGGAGCTGTTCTTCCCCATCGGCAACACCGGCCCGGCCCTCGCCCAGATCGAGGAGGCCCGCGCCGTCTGCAAGCGCTGCGACGTGATCAACGACTGCCTGCAGTGGGCGCTCAGCCATGGTCAGGACGCCGGTGTGTGGGGCGGACTCAGCGAGGACGAGCGCCGCACCCTCAAGCGCCGCAACGCGCGAGCGCGCGCCCGCGCCAGCTGACGCAGCATGCGGGGCGGCCCTGACCCGGCATGACAGGGTCCCGGGCATGACGGGTGAGGAATACAGGACGCAGCAAACTGCGCCTGTCGCCTTCCCGGGGGTGGGCCAGCAGGCGCGATGATCACGCCGGGGACGGCGGCAGGGTCACGACAACCTCCGTGCGGCCTCCTTGACGGCTCAGCGTGAGGCTGCCGCGCAGTTCGTCGACCACGAGCGTCTCGACGATCCGAAGGCCGAGCCTGCTGGACTCCTCGATGGAGAAGCCAGCGGGGAAGCCCCACCCGGCATCGCTGACAACCACGCGCTGGTCTGCGAAGCGCACGAACACGTCACCCTCGCCATGCTCCACGGCGTTGGCCAGAAGCTCCACGATCGCCATCGACAGGGCCGTGGCCCGGTCGGCACCGAGTGTCCCGAACGACCCGACACGCGTGATCCGCCGGCTGTCGCCCAGCGCGACCGCGGTCTGGCGAACCAGGGCGACGAGCTGGTCGACGACCTCGTCGAAGGCGACCTGCTGGGTGCCGGTCTGGGACAGGATCTCGTGGACCACGGCGATCGCCCCCACTCGCCGCTCGGCCTCGGCCAGTGCGGAGGCCGCCCGCGGATCGTCCAGGCGTCGGGCCTGCAGGCGCAGCAGTGCAGCCACGGTCTGAAGGTTGTTCTTCACCCGGTGATGGATCTCCCGGATGGTCGCGTCCTTGCTCAGCAGCGCGGCCTCCCGCCGGCGGAGCTCGGTCACGTCGCGCACGAGCACGATCGCCCCCCGGCGCCGGTCCCCCAGCCGCAGGGGCAACGAGCGGACCGTCACCGTCGCGCTGGCCGACGTCAGCTCGACTCCCCCGGGGACCCGACCACCGCAGACCAGGGCCACGCTCGCGTCCACCGGGCCGGCCCGCCGGCCGATCCGCCCTCCGATGCGTCCGAGGTTCGATCCGACGAGGTCGGCGCTCAGGCCGAGGCGGCGGAAGGCCGAGGACGCGTTGGGGCTGGCGAACTCGACCGCACCGCTGGGATCCAGGCGCAGGAACCCGTCGCCCACGCGGGGTTCCCCACCTGTGGACTCCGTCACGTCGGGGTAGGGGAACGACCCCGACCGAGTCATGTCGAACAGCCCGTCGGCGGCTTCCAGGTAAGCACGCTCCAAAGCACCCGATGCTCGCTGTGGCGGCACCGCCGACCGGGTGATCGCCGCGATCCACGGACCGTTCGGGCTCAGGCCCACGCCGATCGCCTCCCCCGCAGCAGGCAGCAGCGGTTCAGAGCGGGGCATCACCTGACCCAGGCCGGGGGCAGACCAGGCCCGGTCCAGCTCGGGACGCCTGCCCCGCGGTGTGAACGAGCCCACCAGGTCGTTCGGGTATCGCGTGGCCGCGGTTGTCGGGCGGATGTGGGCCGCCGCGACGTACCCGCCCTGGTTCCAGACGGGAAGCCACACCACGAGGTCGGAGAAGGCCAGGTCCGCCATGAGCCCCAGGTCGCGCAGGAGCGCCTCGCAGTGCGCGATGGACTGCGGGCCGAGGTCGGTGCGGTCCGCCGCGATCTCGGCGAGCGACCTCACCGCCACGTCGAGCCGTTCCTCTGCAACGCTGCCCTGCCCATGCTCGGCACCCTAAGCGTTCTTCCAGCCCTGGCTGTGGCAGGGCGAAGCCAGGGCAGGACTGCCAGCGCGAGTCCGACGACAGCCGGTCAGGCGGAGGGGACGACGACCCGCGTGATGCTCGCCCACGCCGCCTGCTCGCCGGGCTGAGCCGGGACCCCGTCGGCACCGGCGGCGTTCCAGGCATGGACGTCGAACACGAGGCGTCGACCCTGCGCCTGCACACCGACCACCTCGATGACGACCTCCTGGCCCAGTGCCGAGGGACGCAGGTGGCGCAGGTGGACCTCCACCCCGACGCTCGTCTGGCCGGCGACGAGGTGCTCCGCAGCGGCCTGAACGGACGCGGCCTCCATCCATGCCAGCAGTCGGGGCGTCCCCAGGACGTCGACATCCCCACTGCCGAGGGCCCGCGCCGTGTCCGCCGCAGTCACGACGAACTCGAGGCTGGTCACGGCGCAGACCCTAACGGCCTTCGACGGTCCCAGACCTGCGCGCTACTGCAGGGCGCGCTTGAAGAAGCGGTCGCGCGCCTTGTCCGCGGCGTTGCGGGCCTTGACCAGATCGATCGCCGCGCTCTTGCGGACCTTGGCCGGCGCTTCGTCACCGCCGAAGGCTGCCAGCACCTCGGCGTATGCAGCCTCAGCCTGCATCCATTCCTCGTAGATCTTCTGGGTCTTGTCCGGCGCCGCCATGGCGCGCACCATACGTGGTGAAGATGAACAGCGACCCCGGCGTTGCGCCGCCAGGAAGGCCCTCTCGGTCAACACCCTTCCGGGGACGATCTCTCGGGGGAACGGGGCCTGCGTTGCGCTCCTGCTCGACGTCTCGCCCAGGGCTCTCGGCACCTCCCCCCGTGTCCTCGACGCCGGTGTGACCCCGGCGAAGCGTGCGGGCTTCGCCGAACTCAGTGGGTGTTGGCGTGGGCCCTGGCCATGCGCATCACGCCTCCCGAGAGGTTGACGAACGTGCTGTTCTGGAGACGCAGGCCCAGGAACAGGACGATGGTGCAACCCGGCCATCACGGCCAGCTGGCCGATCGAGGTCAGGTTGTTCATCAGCTCCATCGCCATGGCCCACTCCCAGCTCTCGATGCCCCCGCGCAAGGGTCGGGAGCTGGACCGGAACACGCGCTCGAAGAAGTGGACGCGGTAGATCCGCTGCCCGTGGTGGACAGCCCGGGTCGCCAGGAACAGCAGGACGAAGAGCGCCGCCTGGGGGACGAGGGCGCGCAGGGGGGTGGTGCCGTGCTCGGTCGGGGTGGTCACAATGCCGGTGAACATCCAGGTCACCATCAGCTCGGCGACCGGGATGGCCATCCCGATGGCGACCAGCCCAAGGGCCTGTCCCCGATGCCGTCCACTGGGGATGAGCTCGGCGAAGGCGCGCGCCAATGCCTGGGCGAGCTCCCGCATGGGCTACTTGGAGGAGCCCCGCCGGCCTCCGCGGGGCAGCAGCTCGATGGCGGTGGCCAGGTGGGTCTCGACCTCGTCCTTCTTCGCCTCGTCGATGCGGACGTCGTCGATCAGGGCGTCCAGCTCGCGGCCTCGCAGGTCCAGATCCACGACCCGGGGGTTGAGGACCTGGACCCCTGCGCCGAGGGCGTAGTCCTCGTACTTCATCCCCTGGCCGTGGATCCTGCTCCCGAACCCGCGGAAGGTGATCAGGCCGCCGGGGATGCCGTAGCTCTGGCAGGCGATCATCACGTGCAGCGTGCTGGTGAGCACGGCGTCATACGAGTTCAGCGTGTGCAGGAAAGCCTGGATGCCCGACGGCCTGCTCATCAGGACCGACAGCTCATCGACGTGGTCCGGGAGCCGGATCGGGACGTCCACGTGCGAGAAGTGCCGGACCAGGGCGACGCGCCCGTTGGTGTGTCCCCGCTCCACCGGGACGACCCGGGAGAGCAGGACCGCCGGATCGCCGAACCGATCGACCCGCGGCCCGCCGGACTCGCGCACGACGGCGGCGGTGAGCGGTCCCCGGACGGACACGTAGCGCGCCTTCCTCGACACCTCGAGGTCGGTCCGGGAGACGCCTGTGCCCACCACGATCGAGCTGGCCCGGATGAACCGGCCGATCGAGCCCACGGCGAAGAGGTGCGTGTGCTTCGTGGCCTTCGTGACCGGCTGCAGCCGGATGTTGGCCCCGCAGCGGCTGGCCACGATCATCGGGCTGAGCCAGTCCCCGAAGTTGCCGGGGTAGGGCTTTGACCACCAGGACAGGCGGATGTGCCCATCGCCGCCGCGGTCGGCGTGGTCGAGGAATGCGCTGGCGACCTCCCGGGTGACACGCTCCGAGTCCGAGGGCACGAACCGGTTGTCGAGGTCACGACACCCGGCGCGGAACGCCAGGGCGTCCCCGCTCATCGCCGCGCCCAGCAGGGCATTCATGTCCTTGGAGCGCTGTGGGTCCAGCCCGGTGCTCGAGTCCGCGGTCAGCACGTCGGTCACGCCCACCGCGTCGGCCATCCGACGGACGGGGCGGCGGGCCCCCTCGGGCAGCGCGCCCTCGATCCGCTTCGCCTGGGCCAGGGCCTTCTTGCGAGGCCCCGACTTCGCCTTCCCGCCGGGCTGGACGACCTTCCCCTTGAACTGGGCCACGTTCCCGCTGGAGCCGAACTCGAAGAACGCCTGATCGCTGTGGAGGGGAACAGTCGCGACCACGGATGGACGCACCACGGTCACTCAGTCAAGCGCCGGGCAACAGTCGGTGAACTCTCCCAGCGGCCGCTGGTCGAGCCCGTCGAGACAGACGGCACGCTGGTCGAGCCCGTCCAGACGCCACGCTGGTCGAGCCCGTCGAGACCAGACGGCACGCTGGTCGAGCCCGTCGAGACCAGACGGCACGACCAGCGACCCGGGCTGAGGCTTGGTCTCGACAGGCTCGACCAGCGCACGGTCTCGACAGGCTCGACCAGCGCACGGTCTCGACAGGCTCGACCGGCGCTTGGTCTCGGCGGGTTCGACCGGCGCGGCTGACGGTTGGGGAGCCGTGGGATGAACGGTTGATGAATGCCGGCTGTGGTCCGTTCGCAGGCAACTACTGTGGCGCGCACGAGGCACCGTCCCTCATCGGAGGCGTCGTGGTGTCCCTGGACGAGCCCGAGGCCGAGCCCGACGGCGCTCCTGGCGGACCTCCATCCGGCGCAGCCCGGACGTCCTCGCGGAGCTCCTGGCACGGGCCGACCGGCCGGGCCCATGGATGCCCCCGGTGCCGCCATGGGACCGCACGAGAGATGAGGACGTCGGTAGATGGCGAGGAAGAAGTCGAAACGGATCGGGATACTCACCGCCGGCGGGGACAGCCCCGGGCTCAACGCGGCGATCCGAGGGGTGGGCAAGGCGGCGATCGGCCATCACGGCATGGAGCTGATCGGATTCCGTGACGGCATCACCGGCCTGGTGGCCAACCGGCACGTGCCACTGGACAGCGCGGCACTCTCGGGCATCCTCACCCGCGGCGGGACCATCCTGGGCACCAGTCGAGACAAGGTCCACCGGATGCAGGTGGACGGCGAGACCCGCGACATGGTCCCCACCGTGGTGGAGAACTACGAGCGCGAGGGTCTCAACGGCCTCATCGTGATCGGCGGGGGCGGCACCGCCAAGAATGCGATGCGCCTGATGTCAGCGGGCCTCAACGTCATCACGATGCCCAAGACGATCGACAACGACATCGCCGGGACCGACACGAGCTTCGGCTTCGCCACCGCCACCGAGATCGCCACCGACGCGATCGACCGGGTGCACAGCACCGCGCACAGCCACCACCGGATCATCGTCACGGAGGTCATGGGCCACCGTGCGGGCTGGCTGACCCTGGCCGCCGGCATCTCCGGCGGGGCGGACATCATCCTCATCCCGGAGATCCCGTACACAGTGGAGAGCGTCGCGAAGACCATCGCCGAGCGCACCGCGCGCGGGAGCTCGTTCAGCGTTGTCGCGGTGGCCGAAGGGGCTCGGGACGTCGCCGACACCACCGAGTACGAGATCGCCCGCGACCTGGTCAGGACGGCCGGGACACCTGAGGCCACTCGGGCGGCCAAGGCACACCTGGCCCGTGTGGAGGACTCCCAGCGCGAGCATGCCTTCCGCCTTGCCCGCCAGCTCGAGGCAGCCACCGGGCTGGAGGCCCGGGTGACGATCCTGGGCTACGTGCAGCGCGGCGGGACGCCCAGTGCGGCAGATCGGCTGCTGGGCACTCGGCTCGGCGCAGCGGCCGCGGACATGGTCGCCGACGGCGAGTACGGGATCATGGTCGCCGCACGCGGCGACGGAACCGCAGCCGTGCCCCTGGCCGAGGTCGCCGGCAGGCTGAAGCTCGTGCCCGCTGACCACGACTGGATCACCGCTGCCCGCAAGGTCGGCACCGGCTTCGGCGACTGAACCGGGACGCCGCGATCACGGCACGTCAACCTGCGGTCCGCTCGCGAGGTGGCCACGGCTCACCGGGGCGAGTGGAGCTCGGATGCGTCACAGCCAGCCCGCATGCTTGAACGCCCGGTAGAGCCAGAAGGATCCCCCGAACATCAGGCCCAGGGCGAACGGGTAGCCCCAGGCCTCGTCGAGCTCGGGCATGTAGAGGAAGTTCATCCCGTAGACGCCTGCAACCGCAGTGGACCAGGCGAGCATCGCCGCGTAGGCGGCGATCTTGCGCATGTCGGTGTTCTGCTGCAGCCCCTGGCGGGCGTTGGAGGCCTGCAGCATCGTCATCAGCAGGCTCTCGTGACTCTCGATGCTGTCGTTGGCCCTCAGCAGATGGTCGCCCACGTCCTGGAAGTGGGGACGCAGCCCGGCGGGGATGTCGCCGTTCAGCGTGCCCCGGTTGAGGCGGTGAGCCACCGGCAGAAGCGGCGACAGCGCCCGTCGCAGCTCGAGGTTCTCGCGCTTGAGCTGGTAGATGGCCTCGCTGTCATCGGTGATCTGGGTCGAGAAGACCCGCTCCTCCAGGACGTCGATGTCCGCGCGAAGCGCGTCGGTCACCTCGAGGTAGTCGTCGACGATGGCGTCGAGGATGGCGTGCACCGCGGCCAGCGGACCCAGGCCGAGGAACTCCGGCTTCGCGACGGCTTCGGCGCGGACACGCGTGAGGGCACCGATCGGCCCGAGACGGACGGTCAGCACGAATGATGGGCCGAGCACCAGTGCTATCTGGCCCGTGTCGACTCCGGACGTCTCCTTGTCGTAGCTGACGATCTTGAACAGGATCAGGCCCCACTGTCCATCGGCGCTGAACTCGGCCTTGGCGCGCTGCTTCGGGTTGAGCGCATCAGCCACCCACAAGGGGGGAACGTCGAAGACCTCGGCAAGCTCCTCGAACTCCTCGTCCGTGGGACCTGCCAGGGCGATCCAGAGGAAGTCTGCGTAGTCCCAGGTGGAGCGCAGGTACATCGCGCGAACCAGCCCGACGGTGTCAGCGGTCAGCGTCCGGGCGGCCCGAATCAGCTGGGACTGGGCACTGTCCACCTCACGGCCTCGGCAGTAGCGACCCACGCCGACGATCACAGCCCGAGATCATGGCACCGCAGCGCAGACCGTCGGATGTGTCGCCGGTGACCGCCGGGGACCGCGCGGCTGAACACTTGATGAACGGTCCTCCCGCAGCACATCAGGGCCCACCGTCGTCGGGGCACGGCGGCTGAGAACGATCTACCGTTATAGGCTCATTGATCGTTCAGTCAAGGAGCGGCCATGGAACTCGCACCGCTCGTCGTGGCCGGCATCATTGCCCTGGCCCTGTTGTTCGACTTCACCAACGGGTTCCACGACGCGGCCAACTCCACGGCGACGGTCGTGGCGACCAAGGCGCTCAAGCCTCGGACCGCGGTCTTCATGGCCGCCTTCTTCAACTTCTCGGCCCTGTTCGTCGTGGGAACGGCGGTGGCCAACACGGTGGCCAAGACGGTGAAGGTCGATACGCTCGGTTTCGGACCCGGTGGTCTGCCGATCGGCCTCTCGGTCACGTTCTCGGCGCTGCTCGCCGCGATCTTCTGGAACTACCTCACCTGGTCGGTCGGCCTGCCGTCATCGTCGAGCCACGCACTGATCGGCGGGCTGGTCGGCGCGGGCCTGGGGGCGGGCGGGCCGGACGCGATCGAGTGGGACAGCGTCAGGAACACCGTCATCGCGATCTTCGCCTCCCCGATCGTGGCGTTCTCGATCGCCTTCCTGGCGATGTACCTGGTGTTCGCCCTCCAACGGGCCACCAAGTGGGAGGACGACGCCAAGCCGTTCAAGTGGCTGCAGATCGTCTCCTCGGCGGCGGTGTCGTTCGGCCATGGCGCCAACGACGCCCAGAAGACCATGGGCGTCATGGCCGCGACCCTCGTCGCCGGCGGCTATATGACGGACGGCGACGAGCTGCCGCTCTGGATGGAGCTGGCCGCCTACGGGATGATCTCGATCGGGACGATGTGGGGCGGCTGGGCCATCATCGAGACGATGGGGCTTCGTATCACGCGGCTGACCGCCAGCTCCGGGGTCGCGGCCAACATCGGGGCGAGCACTGCGATCTTCGGCGCCACGAACCTGGGCATCCCGATCTCCACCACGCACGCGGCGGCATCCTCGGTCATGGGAGCAGGTGTGTCCGCGGGAACCGGCATCAACCGCAAGAAGATCGGCGAGATGGCCACCGCGTGGCTGGTCACCGTTCCCGCCGTCGGCCTGGTCGGCTTCTTCGCCTTCCAGCTGACCCGGCTGGTGGACCCGTGGGGCATGCTGGCCTCCATCGCCATGGTGATCATCCTGGTGACGTGGGCCTACCGGCTGATGACCCACTCCCAGAACGCCGAGGACATCGCAGCGATGCTCCCGCCCGACGAGGAGCTGCACGAGGTCCACCCCACCGGGCACCCCGACCTGCACCCCTACGAGGGCCCGGCGCACGTGAATCACCACGACCCCAAGACACTCACCCACGTGTCCTCTGCCGACGAACCACCCCCGAGCCCGCCCACCGGGTCGGCCGTATCCCCGTAGCCCGAACGTGCGACCGCCTGACACGTTTCGACCGTAGGAGGTACAGGCCGTGGCCCTGGTCGGGACCGCCCGGGCCCGGGGTATGGGAGGATGGGCGGCGCTCAGGTCGCCGGCGCTCCCGGCGCACCGGACGTCCGATCCCGTTCACGACCCTCGCCTGCCCCGCCCGCCGGTGCCGGCGCCCACAGAGTCTCGCAAAGCCAGGAGCACAGCATGAGCAAGCGCTCGCGCAAGAAGCGCAGCCGTAAGAACAGCTCGGCCAACCACGGCCGCCGTCCCAACTCCTGACGAGGGTGAGCGGCCCTCGACGGATGGTTCCTACGGCGCGTGCTTCTGGATCAGCGCGCCGATCCCCGGAGCGGCGTTCTCCACGTGCTTCTTCGCCGTGCCGCGCAGCTGCCGGTAGGCCTTCTTGACCGACCCGTGCGTGGTCCGGTCGGCGCGATCGTCGGTGATGCTGAGCAGCGCGTCGGCCATGCTGGAGCGCTGGGACACCAGTATCTCGGAGAGGTCCTCCCCGGTGGCCACGTGCTCCTGGTAGAAGGGGTCCAGCTGCTCGGCGAAGGGCGGCAGGAGGGTGTCCACGGCCGCGGGGACCATGCCGGGGCGGACACCCTTGAGGACCTTGTAGCCCGAGCGGATCGCGACGCCGGACACTCCCTTGACCCCCGCTACCTCCTGGTCCAGCAGGTGGCAGGCGTCGGCGACGACGGCCGCGCGGTTCTCGGGCACGATGAGGATCTCGCTGAGATGGGCCATGCGTCAGAGGACTCCCTGGTCGTCGCTGCGGACGGTCGCGCCCAGCGTGATCCGGGCGCTGACCAGCTCAGCCAGGACCCGGGCCCGCAGTTGGCTGGGAGCATGGTCGCAGCAGGACCGGGCGACGATCACCTTGACGAGGCGCTCCAGGTCGAACTCCGCCAGGCAACCGCCGCACTGCTCGATGTGCCGTGCGATCTCATGGGCCTCGGACCTGCCGACCTCCCCATCGATGAACTCGTCCAGGTGCCGCAGCGCCTCGGCGCAGTCGACATCGTGAGGGCTGCCGCAGCTCATGCCCGATCCTCCTGAGCCAGGATCCCGCGCTCGGCGGCGTAGTCAGCGAGAAGGGTCCGCAGGAGCCGGCGGCCGCGGTGCAGCCGGGACATGACGGTCCCCACCGGAGTGCCCATGATCTCGGCGATCTCCTTGTACGAGAAGCCTTCGACGTCGGCGTAGTAGACGGCCATGCGGAAGTCGGTGGGCAGCGCTGCCAGCGCTTCCTTGACGTCCGTGTCGGGCAGTCGGTCCAGCGCTTCTGACTCGGCCGAGCGCAGCCCGGAGGACGTGTGCCCCTCCGCACGCGACATCTGCCAGTCCTCGACATCGTCGGTGGAGGTGGCCAGCGGCTCGCGCTGCTTGCGCCGGTAGTTGTTGATGAACGTGTTGGTCAGGATGCGGTACAGCCAGGCCCGCAGGTTCGTCCCGTCCCGGTACTGGTGGAACGACGCGAACGCCTTCAGGAAGGTCTCCTGGACGAGGTCCTCTGCCTCCGACGGGCTTCGTGTCATGCGCAGGGCGGCGCCGTAGAGGGAGTCCAGATGCGGCAGAGCGTCACGCTCGAAGCGCGCTGAGCGCTCCGCATCCGACTCCGTGGAGGACGGCGACGTCGGCATGGCCACAGAGGCTACCGGTCTGCCGGCATCGAGGGTCGCGAGCACTGATGAGCCTCCCAGCTGCCGAGATACCGCTTCAACCCCCGGCAGGGGGCTCTGCATTCCCGACACGGGCGATCGCGACCGCCTGCACGGGATACCGAGGCAGGGACGAAGGGTCATGCCGATCAGTAGTCGGTGACCAGTCGAAGCGCTGTGGCCCGAGCCGCTCGAACGACCAGGTCCAGCGCCTGCTGAGGGGTCACAGGGGCGCGCTTGGGCACGGAGAAGCTGTGGTCCGCCCAGGGCACGGGCACGACCCGAGCGATGATGCCGGAGTCGGCCAACCCGTCGGCGATCTCCTCGGGTGAGCCCATCCGATCGGCGCTGCCCTGCACGACGACGGTCGGGCGGCCTCCCGCGGCGGCCAGCAGCTCTGGCAGCTTGCCGTCCCCCTGCGTGAGGGCACGCCCCACCGCGTGGACCGGGAAGGCCAGCAGCAGCAGCGCATCCGGACCCACCTCGTCGGCAGTCCGGCACGCCACCCGGGCCCCCGCACTGCGACCCCCGACGACCAGCCGACGCACGCCGATTCCCCGCCCACGCAGATCCTTGAGGCAGGCCTGCCAAGCGGTGTCGAGGATCTCCGGGCGGCCTCCGATCCTGGCTCCGCGCACGTGCCACGGCTGCTCGATGAGCACGACATCGATCCCGTCCTGGGGAAGCTCTGCGGCGATGGCCACGAGGTCGGGGGCGTCGACCCCCCGGCCGATCCCGTGTCCCAGCACGAGGGTCGCTCGCGGACTGCCATGAGCCACCGCATGGACGTGCGCCTGCGCGGGGCCGTCGGGGGTCTCTATCTGGAGCACCTCGGTCACACGGCCTCCAGCAGCTCGGGACCGTTGTTGCGCACGTTGTTCACGGCCGTGCTCACAGCCCGCGTGGCCAGCTGGTCCGGCTGGAGCCTGAAGGCTTCGAGGGCCGGCACGGCGCCGGGGCCGAGCCATTCGGCGAGGTGCTCGCGATCAACCATCACCGGCATCCGGTCGTGGATCCGCTGCGCGGGGCCGGCCGAGGAAGTCGTCAGGATCGCCATCGACACCAGCCACTCGGCGTCTCGATCCGGACGCCAGAACTCGTAGATCCCGGCCAGGGCAAGGCTCGCCCCTCCCGGGGCGTGGATGAAGTACGGCTGCTTGGGGGTCCCCCGGGGAGCGTCGGGGGCAGGCGCGAGCCATTCGAAGTACCCGTCCGCCGGCACCACGCAACGCCGCTGGGCCACGGCCCGACGGAAGGCCGGCTTGTTCGCGGCGTCCTCCCAGCGGGCGTTGATCAGGCGGGCTCCGACCGAGATGTCCTTGGCCCAGGAGGGGACCAGGCCCCATCGAGCGGTCCGCAGCTGACGGGCTAGGACCCCGTCGGCATCCGGGCGCTCGACGACCATCGCGACCGTGCTCGTCGGCGCGACGTTGTAGCTGGGCGGAGGGACCGGATCGACCACGGCGTCGACCTCGAACTCCTCGACGAGACCGGCCTGATCCTTGGCCGCCGCATACCGCCCGCACACACCGGTCAGCCTTCCACAGTCCGGTAGGCTGCCGCGCGTGTCTGCACCCGATCCGTGGCCAGCACCTTCTGCTCTCGGCCCGGTCGATGCCACCGTCCCGCTTCCCGGCAGCAAGTCGCTGACCAATCGGGCGCTCGTCCTGGCGGCCCTCGCCGACGGTCCCAGCCGGATCGTGGGTGGGCTGCGTGCCCGCGACACCAAGCTGATGATGGCCGGGCTGCGCGCGCTCGGAACGCACATCGACAAGTCCGGGGCTGACCACTGGTCGGTGGCGCCGGTCGCCCTGCGAGGTCCCGCACACGTCGACTGCGGGCTGGCCGGCACGGTGATGCGCTTCCTTCCCGTGGTCGCGGGCCTGGCGCGCGGCGACGTCCGATTCGACGGCGATCCGCGAGCCCGCATGCGTCCCATGGGATCGATGCTCTCCGCCCTGGAGCGACTCGGCCTGCGCGTGGACGACGACGGGCGCAACGGCCTGCCCTTCACGATCCGCGGCGCCGGGCGCGTCCCGGGCGGCTCGGTCACGATGGATGCCAGCGCGTCGAGCCAGTACGTCAGCGGTCTGCTGCTGGCCAGCCCCCTGTTCGACGAGGGCCTCACGCTGACCCACGAGGGCGGGCCACTGCCCTCGCTGCCCCACGTCCACATGACGCTGGCGATGCTGCGCGAGTCCGGGGCCACCGCTACCGAGGCGATGAGGGACCCGACCTCGGCGACGTGGACGGTGGAGCCGGCCACGATCCGGGCCGTCGACCGGCGCATCGAACCGGACCTCTCCAACGCCGCGCCGTTCCTGGCCGCAGCGATGGTCACCGGCGGCCGGGTGACCATCCCCGAGTGGCCCCGCTCGACGACGCAGGCCGGCGATCAGCTGCGCTGGATCTTCGCCGAGATGGGCGCCGGCATCACGCTGGACGACGCAGGGCTGACCCTGACCGGCCCCCCGAGGCTGGCCGGGATCGACGCCAACCTGCGCGACGTTGGCGAGCTCACGCCCGTCGTCGCGGTGGTCGCGGCGCTGGCCGAGACTCCGAGCCGCCTGCGCGGGATCGGGCACCTGCGCGGCCACGAGACCGATCGTCTGGAGGCACTCTCTGGCGAGCTCAACGAGCTGGGGGGTCGCGTGCAGGCGCGCGCCAACTCCCTGCGGATCAAGCCTGCCCCGCTGCACGGGGCACGGTGGCGCACGTACGACGACCACCGCATGGTCATGGCCGGCGCCGTGCTCGGGCTGCGCGTGCCGGGCGTGCTGGTGGCGGACCCCGACGCCGTCCGAAAGACCCTGCCCGACTTCCTCGCGCGCTGGTCCGCGATGCTCGACGGGCGGACCCCGGCCACGGGAACCGCGTGAGGGACTGGCAGGAGGAGGATGTCCGGGTCCGCCCGAGGCGTGGCAACTCCCGACCCCGCTCCAAGGAGCGCCCGGCGCACGCCGCCGGAGCGCCCGGCCGGATCGTGACGGTCGACCGGGGCCGCTACGGCGTCGTGATCGCCGACTCCGGGTTGACCGTGATGGCGGTCAAGGCCCGTGAGCTGGGCCGTCGCGCCGTGGTGGTGGGCGACTGGGTCTGGCTCACCGGCGACATCCTCGGGGGCCCGGACCGGCTGGCCCGGATCGTCCGGATCGAACCGCGCACGACGGTCCTGCGCCGGTCGGCCGACGACGACGACCCCGATGAGCGCGTGCTGGTCGCCAACGCCGACCAGCTGGCGATCGTCACCGCGCTGGCCAACCCCGAGCCCAGCCCGGGCCTCATCGACCGATGCCTCGTCGCGGCCTACGACTCCGGTCTGGAGCCGCTGCTGGTGCTGACGAAGGCGGACCTGGCGGATCCCGCCGAACTGGTCGACCTGTACTCCCCTCTGGCGGTGCCGGCCGTGGTCTGGGCCATGGGCAGATCCGTCGCCGAGCTGGCCGAGCGCCTCACGGGGCGGGTCACGTGCCTGGTCGGGCACTCCGGGGTGGGCAAGTCCACCCTGGTCAACAGCCTCGTGCCGGGCACCGATCGGGCGACCGGGGAGGTGAACGTGGTGACCGGCCGCGGCAGGCACACGTCCAGCCAGGCAGTTGCCATCGCGATGCCCGACGTTGCCGGGGCCACCGCGGGCTGGCTGATCGACACGCCGGGGGTTCGCTCGTTCGGCCTTGCGCACGTGGACCCCGACCGCGTCCTGCACGCCTTCAGCGAGTTCGACGCCGCACTCGAGCACTGTCCACGCGGCTGCCCGCACACGGAGGGTGCCCTGGACTGCGCCCTCGACGAGTTCGCCGAGAGCGGCCAGGCCGGCCCCGCCGGACCCCAGCGGCTGGCGTCGCTGCGACGGCTGCTGGCCGTGCGCCCGGCCCCGCCGGCCTGAGGATCCCGCCGGTCGAGCCCGTCGAGACCACCCCTCGAACGCCGCGTCGAGCCCGTCGAGACCACCCCGCCGGTCGAGCCCGTCGAGACCAAGGG